>SCRJ01000191.1 GCA_004298115.1 Acidobacteriota bacterium | reverse complement strand
GCTCTTCCGATCTGCGGGCTGCTGGCGCCAGCGGCGGCGCTCGCCGCGGCGTGGGGCGCGCTGGCGGTCGCCGGCGCGGTGCTCGGGTGCAGGCTCGAGCGCTTGGTGATGCGCGTGCATGCGGCCGTCTACCTCGTCGCGGCGGGCGCGGTGTCCGGCCTGCTCGGCGCGGCCGTGGGGGCGTTCGCGGCGGCGGCGGGGACGGGCGCGGGGGCGTTGCCGCCTCCCGCCTGGGTTGCGCTCGCGGCGGCCATCGCCGGCTACGCGGCGCTCGCGGCGCTCGGGCCGCACGGCGAGGTCCCGTGGCCGGCCCGCCTCCCGGAGCTGGCCGCGGCGGTTGTGGCGGCGCTCGGGATCGGCGGGGCGCTCGTGCTGGCGGGCGTCCGTCTGCTCCCCGCGCACGGCGGCGCGCCGGACGCGGGCGCGGTCGCCACGCTGCGCAGCGCGGTGCTCGCCGTCACGGCCCTCGGACTCGCCGCGGCGGGCCGGCGGACCGGCCGGGTCGAGCTGGTCTGGCTCGTCTACCCGGTGCTCGCGCTCGGCGGTCTCAAGCTGCTGGCCCAGGACCTGCCGCAGGGGCGCCCCGCCACGCTCGTGCTCTCGTTCGCCGCGTACGGCGCGGCGCTCATCCTCGCTCCCCGTCTGCTGCGGCGCTCGGCAACCGGCGGCTGACGCGGCGCCCGGCGCCGATGCGGCCTGAAGCCATCGAGCACGCTCCTCGCGCCTCCGGCGTCGGCCCGGCCACAGGTGGGGCGGTCCCCAGGACGAGGTCTGTCTCCCCCGGCCGAGCGCCGATATACTTCCCCCCGTCATTCGCGAAAGGGAGGCTCCGATGCGAGGATCGAGGCTGTTCGGGGTGGTGGCGGCGGCCGTGGTCGCCCTCGGCGCGGGTCCGGTGAGCGAGCCCGGGTTGGCTGGGTTCTCCGACGCGGCGGCTCGAGTGGAGCGCGAGTGGGAGGCGAAGTTCCGCGCGATCCCGGACCCGGCGAGGCTGCGCGGGGACGTGCAGCGGCTCTCGGCCCGGCCGCACGCCGTCGGCTCGGCGTACGACAAGGACAACGCCGAGTGGATCCTGGCGCAGTTCAAGGCGGCCGGGCTCGCGGCCAAGATCGAGACGTTCGAGGTGCTGTTCCCGACGCCGCTCGAGCGCCGCCTGGAGATGACCGCGCCGACGAAGTTCGTCGCGACGTTGCAGGAGCCGCCGGTCGCGGCGGACCCGACCTCGGCGCAGACGGGCGAGCAGCTCCCGACGTACAACGCCTACTCGGCGGACGGCGACGTGACCGGCCCGCTCGTCTACGTCAACTACGGCCTCCCCGAGGACTACGACCGCCTCGATCGCCTCGGGGTCTCGGTCAAGGGCGCGGTGGTGATCGCGCGGTACGGCCACTCGTGGCGCGGGATCAAGCCGAAGGTCGCCGCCGAGCACGGCGCGGTGGGGTGCCTGATCTACTCCGACCCGCGCGACGACGGCTACTTCGAGGGGGAGGCGTTCCCCGCCGGCCCGTTCCGTCCGGACGAGGGGGTGCAGCGCGGCAGCGTGATGGACACCTACTACGTCGGCGACCCGCTGACCCCCGGGGTGGGCGCCACCAAGGACGCCAAGCGCCTGCCGCTCAAGGACGTCACGGTGATCACGAAGATCCCGGTGCTGCCGATCTCGTACGGCGACGCCCGGCCGCTGCTGGCGGCGCTCGCGGGCCCGATGGCGCCGGAGGCTTGGCGCGGCGCCCTGCCGTTCGCCTACCACGTCGGCCCGGGCGCGGCGCAGGTTCACCTCGTGGTGAAGTCGAACTGGGACATCAAACCGGTCTACGACGTCATCGCCACCATCCCCGGCTCGACCTCCCCCGACGAGTGGGTGATCCGCGGCAACCACCACGACGCGTGGGTCAACGGCGCCGAGGACCCGGTCTCCGGCCAGGCCGCGCTGCTCGAGGAGGCGCGCGCGTTCGGCGAGCTGCTCAAGCAGGGTTGGCGGCCGCGGCGCACGATCGTCTACTGCGCCTGGGACGGCGAGGAGCCCGGCCTGCTCGGCTCGACCGAGTGGGCCGAGACGCACGCAGCCGAGCTCGCGCAGCACGCGGTTGCCTACCTCAACTCCGACTCGAACGGCCGCGGCTACCTCGAGATGGAGGGCTCACACACGCTCGAGGCGTTCTACAACGACGTGGCCCGCGACGTCGCCGACCCCGAGTCGGGGGTGTCGGTGTGGCAGCGGCTCCGGCTCCACCGCATCGCGGAGGCGAAGACGGCGGAGGAGCGCAAGGAGATCCGGGAGCGCCCCGACCTGCGCCTCCGCGCCCTGGGGTTCGGCTCCGACTACACGGTGTTCCTCGACCACCTCGGGATCCCGTCGCTGTCCCTCGGGTTCGGCGGCGAGGACGAGGGCGGGATCTACCACTCGATCTACGACGACTTCTACTGGTACACCCACTTCGGCGACACCACGTTCGTCTACGGCCGCGCGCTGGCGCAGACCACCGGCACCGCGGTGATGCGCCTGGCGGACGCCGAGCTGCTGCCGTACCGGTTCACGAACCTCGCCGACACCGTCGCGCGCTACCTCGATCAGCTCAAGAAGCTGCTGAAGGAGGAGCGGGACGAGGCTCGCGAGCGCAAGCTCGAGCTCAAAGAAGGCGTCTTCGCGGCGACCGTGGACCCGAGGGCGCCGCTGCTGCCGCCGCCGGCCGAGGCGGTGCCGCCGCACCTCAACTTCGCGCCCCTCGAGAACGCCGCCGAGACGCTGGCGGGCAGCGCCGAGCGCTACGACGCGGCGGTCGCCAAGGCGCGCGCCAACGGCGGCGCGGCGCTGGCCGGCGCCGGCTTCGAGACCGTGGACGCCGCGCTGATGGGCGTCGAGCGCGCGCTGCTCGACCCGGCCGGGTTGCCGGGGCGGCCGTGGTTCGAGAACGCCCTCTATGCGCCGGGCATGTACACCGGCTACGGCGTCAAGACCGTGCCGATGGTGCGCGAGGCGATCGAGCTGCGGCGCTGGCCGGAGGCGGACGAGGGGATCGCGCGCACCGCGAAGGCGCTCACCGCGTCGGCCGCGGCGATCGACCGGGCGACGGCGGCACTGGAGAAGGCGGCGCCGTAGCCGCCTCAGTCCCGGTCCGATTCACGGAGCAAACGGACCAGGTACTGTTTCCATAGCGTCGCCTTGGTGTGGCTGCCGTGGCCGACGGTCTGCTCGCCGGCGGGGATCACGACCGCCTGGCCGCGCTTCACCCGCTTGATCTGGCGCTCGAGGACGCCCAGCTCCGGCGGGTTGATCAGGTCGTCGGCGGAGTTGACGGCGAGCAGCGGCGCCGCGATCTTCCCCAGCTCCGGCCCGGGGTCGTAGTCGCGGGACGCCGCGACGGCGTAGAGGACGTCGTTGGCGTCGAGCGTCGTCATCGCGTGCGCGACGTAGCGGTCGAGCAGCTCGTCGGTCTGGGCCAGGGTGGGCGCCTCGCGCATGCGCAGCACCGAGTTGCTGCTCACGAGGTAGAGCATCTCGGCCGCGACCCGCAACCCGGCCGGCTGGGTCCTGTAGTTGCCGTCGTCCCAGTCCGGGCAGCCGCGGATCGCGTCGACGATGACGCGCCGCCAGACGCGGTTGCGCCCCGAGATCTGCGCCGGCAGGCTCGCGAGTGGCATGAGCGCGTCCATGAACTGCGGGTGGAGTTCGCCCCACAGCCAGGTGTGCATCCCGCCCATCGAGGTGCCCATCACCAGGCGCAGGTGGTTCACGTGCAGGCCCTCGGTCAGCAGGCGGTACTGCGCCTCGACCATGTCGAGGTAGCCGTACTCCGGGAAGCGCGCGCGCAGGCCGTCGCTCGGTTTGCTCGAGCGGCCGTGGCCGAGGTTGTCGGGGATGACCACGTAGTACCGGGTCGCGTCGAGCGGCTGGCCTTTACCGAACAGCTCGCCCGCGAAGATCGGCTGCAGGAACTGCGCGCTGCTGCCGGTGGTGCCGTGCAGGATCAGCACGGCGTTGCGGACGCCGCCGCCCGCGTCGCGCCGCGGCGTGCCCAGCGTCAGGTAGTGCATGCGCAGCTCGGGCAGGACCGCGCCGGAGCGGAAGTGGAAATCGCGCAGGACGCAATCGCCGGCCACCGGTGCCGGATACTCGGCGGCGCGCGCGACCGCGGCCAGAGCGAGCGCCGCCGCCGCGGCGACGAGGGCCGCACACGTGGCGCGCGGTCGGCTCATGCGAGGTCGCCGTCCGGCAGCCAGGCGAGGGCAACGCGGCGGACGGTGATGTCGCGCGAGCCGGGGGTCAGCGGCAGCGGCTCGATCTGATCGGCGAGCCGCTTGGCCTGCTCGTCCAAAAGGTCGATCTCCTGCTGCATCGCTTGCGCGAGGTTCTGCTTCTCCGCCTCGAACGCCGCGATCTGTTGCTCGGACTCGGTGACCTCGGCGCGGGCGCGGTCGGCCATGCGCGCCTTCTCCGTGGTCTGCCGGTAGGTGCTCGCGCCCTTGCGCACGGCGCCTCCCAGCCCCGAGCGCCGCCCGCCGAGCAGCGCGCCGAGCCCCTGCAACAGCGCGTCACCGACGCCGGCCGCCATGGTCACGGTCTGCTGGCGCTCGCGGTTGGCGACCTCCTGCTGGTCGCGGGACAGCTCGAGCTCCTCGCGCCCGAGCTTCTGGTCGATCTGGCGGAGCTTCGTCTCGTAGCGGGCGCGCACCTGGCCGGCCTTGTCCTGGGTATCGGCCTTGGCCGCCTCCAGGCAGCGCTCGCGAAACTGCACGTCGTCTTCTCCGGTCTCCTGGACGAGCTTGAGCGCGCGGTGCCAGTTGATGCCGAGCGGCCGTGCGGCGATCTCGCGGACGAAGTCCTTCGACGCGGCGCGCACCAGCTCGGCCGCGTTGCCCGGCAACGGCGCGAGCGTCGATCCCGGGGGCAGCGCGTCGTCGAGCGCCGGCAGCTCCTTCTGGGCCAGGTGCGGCCAGTCGACGCGCTCGTCCGTGATCGGAACGAGCCAGGCGCCGTCGACCTCGCGCTGCAGCGCGGGCGCGGCCTTGCGGTAGAGCACGCGCGCCTCGACGAGGACCGCCGGGCGCAGCCCCTCGCCGGCGCCGAAGAGCTGGTCGATGCCGGGAAGAACCGGCGACACGGCGCCCTTCGCCGCCGGGGCCGCGGCGGGGGGTGCCGGCGGCGCGCCGGTGGCCGCGAGCAGCGGCTTGAGCTCGGCCAGCGTCAGCGGCCCGCGCAGGTAGGACATCGCCCAGCGCGAGGTGATCACCCGCGGCGCGCCGACCCGCGCGCCGGCGAGCAGGAACTCGCGCTGCTTGAGGCCGGCGACGGTGCCGTCGAGATCTCCCTCCCCGAGGTCGAGACCCTGCAGGGCGTGCTTGCGGTCGTTCTCGGTGTCGAGGCGGCCGATCAGCTTGAGGCCCATGTTGCCCAGCGCCTTGTAGTCGAGGTCGACGGGGTTCTGGGTTGCGAGCAGGACGCCGGCGCCGAACGCCCGCCCCTGCTTGAGCAAGGTGAGCAGCGGCGGCTTGGTCGGCGGCAGCGCGGACGGCGGCACGATCCCCTGGACCTCGTCGAGGTAGAGCAGGACGCGCAGGCTCTCCGAGCCGGGCTGGCTGCGCGCCCACGAGAGGATCGTCGAGAAGAGCAGGGTGAGGAAGGACATCCGTTCGCGTTCGGCGAGGTGAGCGAGGGCGAGGATCGTGCCCTTCGGCGCCTCGGGCGGGCCGATGAGCTGCTCGGCGGCGAGCGGCACGCCGCGCGTCCAGACCGAGAACGACGGGCTCGCGAGCACGGTGTTGAAGGCGAGGACCAGCTCCTGCCGCTCCTTGTGGGGGTAGAACGTCTCGGCGTCGAGCACCCCGAACTGAGCGACCGGCGGGTCGACGATCCGGCGGATCAGCTCGGGCAGGTCGAGGGCCTGGCCGGCACGCCAGGCCGCGTCGAGCAGGGTCGTGACCAGGACGTGGTCGCGGTTCGAGAGCGGGTCGCCGCCGCGATCGACGAGCGCGAGCAGGCCGGCCGCCGTGCCTTCGAGCCGATTGCGCGCGGCGTCGGGGTCGAGATCGGGGTCGTACCCGGCCGGCGGCGCGAGAGCAGGCAGCAGGTTGACGGGCGCGAGCCCCGAGCCGGGCGTGAGGAGCTGCCAGGAGAGCGCGCGGCGCAGCGCGGCGATGTCGGCCTCGCCGAGCCCCCACGTGGTCAAGCCGTCGCGCCAGCGCGTCGCGGCCTCCTGCGCGGCGGCCTCGCGCTGCTCGGCCGGGGTGGAGGCGGGCAGGTAGGGCGCGAAGTCGGCCGGCGCCAGGTGGGGAAACGCCAGCAGGAGGTCGGCGAGATCGCCCTTGAGGTCGCAGATCACGAGCGGGACCTTCTGGCGGGCGAGCTCCTCGAGCATGACGATGGCCAGGCCCGTCTTGCCGGAGCCCGTCATGCCGACGATCACGCCGTGGGTGGTCAGGACATCGGCCGGGATGGTCACCTTCTCGGCCGGCGCCGTTGCGGCAATCGCCCCGATCGTCAGCTCACGCTTGGCCATTTCGACTCCCTTTCAATGCCCGTCCCGCGCTTGCCGAGGCCAGCGCCCGCAGGTCCGGCGGCCGGGCAGAACGGTCGTGATCGTAGCGTCCTCGATGGTACCCCGGCCGAGGCCGGAGGCGTCAAGGCCGCCTGGCGAGGCGCGCCCGCACGCTCCGGGAGGTCTACCGGCCGTCTACTCGTGGTGGAGGGCTGCGATGGGGTCGAGCCGCGAGGCCTTCCAGGCCGGGAAGTAGCCGAAGACGACGCCGACGGTCACGGCGGCCAGCGTGGCGGCGAGCAGCGAGGATGGCGGGATCGCGATCGGCCACCCCAAGGTGCGCTCGAAGCCGATCTTGCCGACGAAGCTGAGGGCGACCCCGAACACGCCGCCGATGAGGCTCAAGACGACGGCCTCGCCGAGGAACTGGACGCGGATCGCCGACTCGCGCGCCCCGACCGCCAGGCGCACCCCGATCTCGCGTGTGCGTTGCGTGACGGAGGCGAGCATCACGTTCATGATGCCGATGCCGCCCACCAGCAGCGACACCGCCGCCACGGCCAGGAGCAGGTTGGCGAGCGTGTCGCTCGCTGCGACCTGGGCCTGGAGCATCTCGTCGGGGCGGCGGATGTTGAAGTCGTCGTCCGCCCCCTGGCGGATGTGGTGGCGTTCCCGGAGCAGCCCGCGCACCTGGTGGATGGCGGGCTCGACGGCCGCGGGCGACACCGCCGAGCAGAGGATGTCGTCGAGCCAGGTCTGGAAGTGGGGCAGGAGCCGGCGCTGCGCGGCCGTGTACGGGAGGAAGACCCAGTCGTCCTGGTCCCACCCCTGGGGCGTCTGGCCCCTGGCCGCGAGCACGCCGGTGACCTCGAAGAGCTGTCCCTGCATGCGGACGATCTTCCCCACCGGGTTCTCCTCGCCGAAGAGCTGCTCGCGAACGGTCTCGCCGAGCAGGACCTTGGCCGCCGCCCGCACCACGTCGTCGTGCGAGAACGAGGAGCCGATCGCCACCGGCCACCGCTTGATCGCCAGATAATCCGGGGTCTCGCCGCGGAAATGCGTGGCCCAGTTGCGGTTGCCGGCGATGATCTGGACGTGTCCATCCACCTGCGGCGACACCAGGGCGATTTGCGGCACCTCGCTGCGAATCGCTTCGGCGTCGGCGACCGTGAGCGTGTTCATGCCGAGGGTGCCGCTGCGCACGCCGTTGACGTTGCGCGAGCCGGCCTCGATCCAGACGAAGTTCTCCCCCAGGTTCGCCAGCGCCTGCAGCGCGCGTTCGGAGCCGGCCTTGCCGATCGCGACCACGAGGACGACCGCGGCGATGCCGATCGCGATCCCGAGCGTGGTGAGCCCGCTGCGCGTCTTGTGCCGGGAGAGCGCCCGCACCGCCTCGCGGAAGAAGAGGGTTGCCGCGGTCGCCGCAGCCGCGGACCGGCGCCGATGGGGCTCGGTGGCGGGCCCGCCGATGACGGACGAACGTTCCATCCGGCGCGCAGTCTACGCCGACCGGCGCTGGCGCCGCGCGCCGGCGGAACTGATAATGGATGTGGGATACGGGTCGCGGCGCCCTTGGCCGCCGGCGAACCGGAGGGCGCGATGAGAGCACGGAACGTTGCGACGCTCGTTCTGGCCGGGGTGGTCGCCGTGGCGGCGCCGGCGTGGAGCCAGTCACGGGGTGGTGGGCGCGGGGGGGGAGGCCGCCCGTCGGGCGGAGGCCATTTCGGCTCGGGAGGTCACTTCGGCGCCGGCGGTCGCGTCGGTTCCGGCAGCCACGTCGGTTCGGGCGGGCGGGTCGGCTTCGGGGCCCACGGGGGCGGCGGCGTTCGCCGCGGGTTGACCGGTCACCCGGACGGCGGGTTGCATGGCGGCGTGCCGCACTGGGGTGGCGGGGGCCACGCCTGGAGAGGACGTCCCGGTTGGCGCGGATCCTACGGCTGGCGTGGGTCGTACGGTTGGAGTGGGGGGTACGGCTGGCCCGGCCTGTACCTTGGCTTCCCGTACGGGTGGAACGGGGGCTGGGGCTGGCCGTACGACGGATGGTGGTATGGCTCGTACGGCGCGGTCGGGCCGTACGACCCGGAAGCGATCGACGTGGCGCCGGGCGGAAGCGACGCATCTTCGGGATCGGCTGGCGCGGCGGTGCAGCTCGCGGCTCCGACGGCGGGTCCCGGACAGGAGACAGCCGCGCTCAGGTTGCGGGTGTCGCCGGGCAACGCCGCCGTGTACATCGACGGGGTGTTCACCGGAAGCGGGGACGAGCTGGCGCGCCTGCAGCGGGGCGTCGCGGTGGCTCCGGGCGATCACCGGATCGATGTCGTGGCGCCGGGCCACACCGGGAAGAGCGTGCGGGTCGAGGTCGCGACGGGTCAGGTGCAGGACGTCGTGCTCGCGCTCGAGTGACCGGGCGCGGCTGGTCCGGTGCCCGGACCGAGCCTTGACGGTCGCTCCGCAGGGCGGGTACCGTGGTCGAAGAACGGCGAGAGGAGGCCTGATGGCAGACGAGCCCAAAGGGTGCGCCCGCGTCACCGGGAGCGTGGTCGGCGAAAGCCCGCCCGCCGCGCCGGCATCCCCGGTCCCCGAGACGAGAAAGGAGACGGCCGTGACCGCACGCGTGGGGCAGAAGGCCCCGGATTTCCAGGCGCCCGCCTACTTCAAAGGCGGCTTCACCAACGTAAAGCTCTCGGATTACCTGGGGAAGTGGACGCTGCTCTGCTTCTACCCGGGCGACTTCACCTTCGTTTGAGCGACTGAAGTGTCGGCGGTCGCCGACAAATATCCGCAGCTGCAGGCACTCGGCGTCGAGGTCCTCTCCGTCAGCGTCGACAGCCACTTCGTCCACAAGATGTGGAACGACAACGAGCTCACCAAGATGGTCGACGGCGGCGTTCCCTTCCACATGGTTTCCGACCAGGCCGGCAACATCGGCCGCGCGTACGGCGTCTACGACGAGACCATGGGCATCGAGATGCGCGGCCGGTTCATCATCGATCCTGACGGCGTTGTCCAGGCGATGGAGGTGCTCACGCCGCCGGTCGGGCGCATGTTCGCGGAGACGGTGCGCCAGGTGCAGGCGTTCCAGCTCGTGCGCGCCAGCAAGGGTGCCGAGGCGACCCCGGCGGGCTGGCAGCCCGGCCAGGCGACGCTCAAGCCCGGCCCCGACCTCGTCGGCAACGTGTGGAAGGTCTGGAACCCGAAGATGGAGAAGTAGGCCGTCGTCCCACGTCGCACCGGGTCCCCGGGGGCGTCGCAGCCCCCGGGGACTTGTTCGTCTCCGGCCGCCCGCCCCACCCTCCCTCCTCCGGGGCGCTCGCGAGGGCGCGCCGCTCCGCTCGCCGGGTTTGCGGTACAGTCGCCGCCATGCGCGGGCGGCGTGTCGTCGTGGTCGGGGGAGGGGCGGCCGGGGTTTTTGCCGCGATCGCGTGCGCCGAGGCGGCGCCAGCATCCGAGGTCACCGTCATCGAGAAGGGCGCGACTCCCCTCGCCAAGGTCCGCATCTCGGGGGGAGGGCGCTGCAACGTCACGCACGCGTGCTTCGACGCGCGCGAACTCGCCGGCGCGTACCCGCGCGGCGGGCGAGCGCTGCTCGGTCCGTTCGGCGTCTTCCAGCCGCGCGACACCATGGCATGGTTCGAGGCGCGGGGCGTCGTGCTCAAGACCGAGCCCGACGGCCGCGTCTTCCCGGTCAGCGACTCGTCCGCGACGGTGGTCGACTGCCTCGTACGGGCGGCCGCGGAGGCGGGGGTGACGCTGCGCACCGGTTGCGCCGTCGAGCGGGCGAGCCGGCGGGCGGCCGGAGGGTTCGAGCTGAACCTCGCCCGAGGCGAGACTCCGGTCTGCGACCGCCTGCTGCTGGCCACCGGGGGGTGCCGAACGGCGGCCGCGGGGGGGCTGGCGGTCACGCTCGGGCACACCCTCGAACCGCCGGTGCCGTCGTTGTTCGCGTTCCGGGTCGAAGCGCCGTGGGTGCGGGAACTGGCGGGGGTCGCGGTCGAGGCGGCGGAGGTCGCGGTGCCGGCCGCGGGGCTGCGCGAGCGCGGCCCGCTCCTGCTGACGCACGAAGGCGTCTCCGGGCCGGCGGTGCTCCGGGCGTCGGCGTGGGGGGCTCGGGCGCTACACGCCCTCGGCTACGGGTTCGCTCTGCGCGTCAACTGGTTGCCTCACCTCCGCGAGGACGAGATCGCCGCGGCGTGCCGGCTCCGCCGGCGCGACCAGCCCGCCCGCCTGGTGGCCAACACGCCGTTCGCGCCGCTGGCCGCGCGTCTGTGGGAAGGTCTCGTGCTCGCCGCCGGGATCGAGCGCGGCACGCGCTGGGCGGAGCTGACCCGCGCCGGGCAGCAGCGGCTCGTCCGGCAGCTCGCTCGGACCGAGCTGGAGGTGACCGGCACGAGCCGGAACAAGGACGAGTTCGTCACCTGCGGCGGCGTGCGCCTCGCCGAGGTCGGGTTCAAGACGATGGAGAGCCGCGTCTGCCCCGGTCTCTTCCTCGCCGGCGAGCTGCTCGACATCGACGGACTCACCGGCGGCTTCAACTTCCAGGCCGCGTGGACCACGGGCTGGATCGCCGGGCGGGCGATGGCCGGGACCGCCTGACCGGACCGGGGGCCCGGCGGCGCCGCACGCCGGGGGTGGCGAGTGGTAGTCTGAATCATGTTCGGACGGGGAATGTTGGAGGTGTCGAATGCGTGACCACCCGTGGGGAACGATTCGAGGGTTGGCCGTTGCGGTCGTCGCGTTGGCCGCAACCGGGGCCGGCCGCAGCGCCGAGGCGCCCGAGCCGTGCTGTTTTACCAACGACCAGTTTGCGGGGGTTTGCCGGGTGATCCCGGCGCCGGACGAGACCTGCGCCAGCATCCTCGGGTACCTCAACAACCCGGCCAGCAGCGGCAAGGCGTACTGCGACAGCACCACGATCCGTGGCGGATGGGTGCGGGCGAAGTGCGAGTCCGAGGCGCAGCACCGGGCGACGCCAGCCGCGCCCCGCACCGACCGCGGCCGCTGAGGGCGCGCCCGGGTTCGGCTCGCGCCGCAGGGCCGGAAACGGTCGCGCTATCGGCGCCAGCGAAAGGCGGCCACGTCCTCGCGCTCGTCGTAGCGGATGACGACGTCCACCCGCGGCGACAACCCCTTGGTCCCCCAACGGATCGTCAGCGGCAGGATCGGCAGGAACTCGAGCGTCCTCCTCTGGGCGCGCTGCAGCAGGGCGAGGCGCTTGGCCGGGTCGGCCTCGCGCCCGGCGGCGTCGAGGAGAGCGCCGGTCGGCTCGTCGGCGAGCGCCGGGTTGGCGGCGCCGCGGATGAGGCTCTCGAAGAAGTCCGACGCGTCGCCCGTGCTGCACGCCCACGCGAAGTACACGAGGGCCGCACGGCGGGCGCCGGGCCGCAGCTCGACCCTCACACCGACCTTCTCGAGGTCCGACGCGATCGCGTCCGCCACCGCGGCGCTCGCGGCGTCGTACCGGAGCGTGACCGTGAAGCCGTCGGCAAAACCGGCCTCGGCGAGCAGCCGCCGCGCCGCCTTCGGATCGTAGGGCGACGGGGAAAGCGCCGGGTCGTACCCGAACACGGCCGGGTGGACGTACTGCGACGCCACCGCGCCGTTGCCCCGGAACAAGCGCGCCACCCATGAGCCGCGGTCGAGGGCCAGCAGCAGCGCCCGCCGGACCCGAGGGTCGGCCAGCGCCCGCCGGGCCTCACCCTGGGCCTCGTTGGCGTCGACGCCGAGGAGCTGCACCGCGAGCCGCGGCTGCTGTTCGAGGCGCACGCCCGCGGCGCGGGCGACCTCAGGGATCCAGTCGTCGGGGATCAGGTGGCAAACGTCGACCTTGCCGGCGAGCAGCTGTCCGGCCGCCTCCGCGCCGGTGCGGCAGAACTCGAAGACGACGTCCCGGCAGTCGGGGCGCCCGCGCCAGCCCGCCCATGCCGTGGCGAGCACCGAGCCGTCTTTCCGCACGCCGGCGAAGCGGTACGACGCGGTGCCGATCGGCGCGGTGATCGGGCCCGGGCCGGCGTCAGCGGCGCGGACCACGAGGATGAACGAGAGGCGGTTGAGGAGGTCGGCCTGGTCCCCGTCGGTCTCGATGACCACCGTCGATTCGCCGTCGCTGGTGATCGACCGCACCCCCACGAGGTACTGTGAAACCGCCGACGCGGGAAGGTGGCGTGCGCGCTCGAAGCTGGCCACGACGTCATCGGCCGTGAGCGCATCCCCGTTGCAGAACTTGACCCCCGGCCGCAGCCGGAAGCGCCAGTGCGTCGCATCGTTGTGCTCCCAGCTGACCGCGAGCGCGGGCTGCGGTCTCATCTCCGGCGAGAGCGAGACCAGCGGGTCGTAGAAGCTCGACAGGACGGACCACGCGACGTTGCGGTTGCTGGTGTGGGGGTCGAGAGTGACCGGGGCGTCGCCGAAGGCGACGGTCAGGGGCCGGGACGGCTCGCGGGCGCAGCCGCAGACCGCCAACACCGACGCGACCGCCAGGAGCGCCGAACCGAGCGATCGGCCTCTCGGGTGCGGCCCCCGCGCGGCTCGCACCGTGCGCGGCGACAAAACCCCTCGTGCGGGCACGCAGCAACGATACACTGATCCGCCGGCCCCCGGTGAACCGGGCACGCGGCCGGGGCGTCGTCGGCGCGCCCGCGGCCGACCGGCGAGGTGCGATGCCCCGGCGGTGGTAGCATAAAGTGGTAGTCCGAAAGGGGATGACGATGCCTCTGCAGGGGGCTCTGGTCGCGGACGACAGCCGGATCTTCCGAGTGGTGACGGCGGAGCTGTTGCGGGAGCACGGTCTGGAGGTGTTCGAGGCCGCGGACGGACGCGAGGCCGTGGAGGTGTTGCTGGCGAAGCGCCCCGAGCTCGCGATCATCGATGCCCTCATGCCGTTGGTCTCCGGGTTCGAGGTCATCGCCAAGCTGCGCGAGGTTGCTCCCGAGTACCGGCCCGTCATCTTCATCGTGACCGCGGTGTTCAAGAGCCGGCGCTGGGAGGCGGAGGCGCGGCAGCAGTACCAGGTGGAGGAGTACCTGGAGAAGCCGATCGAGCCCGAGACCCTCGTCGCCGCCATCGGCCGTCACTTCCCCGAGTTCCTTGGCCTCAAGCCCACTCCCTGACTCGCCGGTCGTCCCCACACCCGCCGGGGTGTAACCGGGGACAGGTCGTGACCGTCAACATCGTGTCGGTTTCTGCGCTGGACCGCGCGGGAGGGTGCGCCGTGAAGACATCGAGGGCGGTCGTGATGGCGTTGGCGGTCGCGGCGGCGGCGGTCGCCGCGCGCGGCAAGGACCTCGAGATCGCGAGCGCGTGGGCCGGGGCCGCCGTCCCCGTGGACGGTGGCCCAGGGGAGTGGGCGCCGCTCCTCCGGCCGCTCGGCGACCCTCCGCTCGTGATCGGGCTGCAGAACGACGCGCGTTATCTCTACCTGTGCCTCAGGACGTCGGACCCGATCGTCAAGAGGCAGCTCGTGCGGCTCGGTCTCACGGTGTGGCTCAACGGGGACGGGAAGGACAGCAAGACGTTCGGCGTGCGCTTCCCGGTCGCAGCGGGGCCGCAAGCGGCGCGGCGGCAACCGGAACAGGGCGAGCCGCCCGAGGGCGGGAGCCACGCCCCGAGCTTCGACCGGGCGGCGCAGGAGGTCGAGCTCATCGGCCCCACCAAGGACGACCGGGAGCGGCTTCATCTCGCTCCGGACGACCCGGTTCAGGCCGCGCTCGGCGACGACTCCGGCGTGCTGGTCCTGGAAATGAGGGTCCCGCTGCAGCCCTCGGAGGCGCACCCGCTGGCGGTCGGGGCCGCGCCCGGCGCGGCGATCGCCCTCGGCCTCGCGACCGAGAGGCCGAAGGGGGGCGGCCGGGGCCGCCTCCACCTCGGCGGCGGCGGCGAGCCGGGGGAGGGTGGGCCGGGGGACGAGGGTGGGATGGGGCGCGGTCGCGGCGGGTACGGGGGCCGCGGTGGGATGGGTGAGGGGATGCGCGGCGGCGGCATGCGCGGCGGGGCGACGCCGGCGCCGATCGACGTCTGGCTGCGCGTGACGCTCGCCAAGGGGCCGGTCCGGCCGCCCGCCGAGTGATCGTCCGGCCCCTGAGACGCGAAGGGAGAAGGCAGAAGGAAGAAGAAGGACGAACGCAGAGACGGTGTCGTTCCTGCCCCTTCTTTCTTCTTCCGCCTTTCCTCTTCCTTTTCAGCTTGCGGCGGCGCGGGCCTGCGGCGGTAGGGGGCGCAGGCCCGCCGCGGGGTCCTTCGGCGGAATTGCGCTCATCGCGTGCTCGGCGATCGCGGTGATCGTGAGGCTCGGGTTGACGCCCAGGTTGGCGGGGACGGAGGCGCCGTCCACAACCCACAGGCCGGGGTGCCCGAACACGCGGTTGCACTCGTCCACGACGCCGTCCGCCGGACCCGATCCCATGCACGCGCCGCCGAGGATGTGGGCCGTCAACGGGATGTCGAGCAGCGCCTCGTTGAGCGCGCTCTCCGGGTAGCCGCCGATCGCCTTCGCCACGGCGCGTCCGGCCTCGTTGGCCACCGGGATGTAGCTCGGGATCGGCGGCTGGCCCGGGTCGCGCCGGCTGCCGAGGCGGCGGGTGAACGGCCAGTACCAGTGCCGCCGGCGCACGAGCCGGATCGAGTTCTCCACCGTCTGCATCACGAGCAGGATCACGCTCCGTTGCGCCCAGCCGAACGGGTTGAGCGAGCGCAGGAAGTCGAGCGGGTGGCAAAGGCACGCCCACACCCACTTGAGGGGTCGCGTCAGGCGCGTGCCGGGCCCGACCTGCAGCGTCGCCAGGAACGACATGAAGTCGGAGCCCTTGGAGTAGCGGACGACCTCGAGGTGCGTGTTGTCGGAGGCGTAGAGGGAGCTCGCGATGGCGATACCCTCGGCGTAGTCGACGTCGCCGCCCCGTGCGGTGGCGCCGCAGAGCACCTCGCTGTTGGTGCGCACCCGCCGCCCGAGGGCGGGGGCAAGCTCGGGCAGCGTCCCGGCCTCGCGGCAGCGCAGCAGCAGGTCGGTGGTGCCGAGCGCGCCGGCCGCGAGCACGACGCCGCGCGCACGCAGCGTGCGCCGCCCGCGCCGCAGCACCCGGGTGGAGCGGCGGGTGTGCAGGACGTAGCCCCCCTCGCCGTCGGGTTCGATCAGCGTGACGACGGTCTCGGGCAGGACCTCGGCCCCGAGCTTCTCCGCGAAGTAGAGGTAGTTCTTGTCCAGCGTGTTCTTGGCGTTGAACCGGCAACCCACCATGCAGCCGCCGCAGGTGGTGCACGTGGAGCGCGGCGGTCCCTCGCCGCCGAAGTACGGGTCGCCGACGTCCTCGCCGGGGTGCTCCCCGAACAGCACGGCGACGTCGGTGCGGGTGAACGAACCGGCACGGCCGGTGGCGGCGGCGAACGCCGCGAGCGCCTCGTCGCCGGCCCAAATCCGCGGCGTGCTCACCACCCCGAGCAGGCGGCGCGCGGTTGCGTAATGGGGGGCGAGGCGAGCCTTCCAGTCGGCGCCGCGCGGCCAGGCGCCGCTGGAGAACACCTCGTCGTGGGGGGCGAGCAGGGTGTTGGCGTAGACCAGCGAGCCGCCGCCGACGCCGGCGCCGGAGAGCACGAGGACGTCCTTCAGCAGGGTCAGGCGCTGAATGCCGTGGCACCCGAGCGCCGGCAGCCAGAGGTACCGGCGCAGGTTCCAGTTGGTCTTGGCGAACTCCTCGGCGCGGAAGCGCTTGCCGGCCTCGACGACGAGGACGCGGTAGCCCTTCTCGGCGAGGCGCAGGGCGGAGACGCTGCCGCCGAAGCCGGAGCCGACGACGATGAAATCGTAGGCCCCCCCGGTGGGGGCGCCCCTGGGCGGTCGCCGCGTCTCCCCCTGGATCATCCTCGCGAGTGTACCGGAGCCGGCGGCCGGCATCCAGTCGTGCGGCCCTAGGGCTCCGGCTCCCCCCCGCCCCGGGGGTCGCCGTGGCCGTGCCCGGCCGGATCGCCGTGCGCGTGCTCGTGCGCGACGACGTGCTGGTGCGGATGGGTGTGGACGAGCTGCCCGTGGCGGTGGGCGTGGGCGTGGATGAGGTTGACGGCCAGGAGCAGGCTGGTGTCCGCGAGGACGTTCCCCGGGGTGCCGTCCGCGACCAGACGGTGCTCCTCCGAGAGCACCAGGACGCGGTCGGCGATGTGCGGCAGCAGGGTAAGGTCGTGCGTCGCCGCGATCAGGGTGATGCCGCGGCCGTGCAAACCGTCGAGGATTTCGAGGAGCAGCGACTGGCTGCGCGGGTCGAGGCCGCCGGTGGGCTCGTCGAGCAGCAGTACGGATGGGGCGAGCACGAGCAGGGAGGCGAGCGCGACGCGCTTCTGTTCCCCGGCCGAGAGGCTGGCCGGCGCCCGGGCGCGCAGCCGGCCGATCTCGAGCAGGGCAAGCGTGTCGGCGATCCGCCGCTCGACGTCGTCCTGCCGCCATCCCATCTGGAGGGGGCCGAACGCCAGCTCATCCTCGACGGTGGGACAAAAGAGCTGCGCGTCCGAGTTCTGGAAGAGGAAGCCGACGTCGGCGCGGAAGCGGGGGCCGAACGGCGCCGCCTCCAGGGCCGCCTCGGTGAGCGGCCGGCCCAGGTACGACACCGAGCCCGAGCTCGGAAAGTACAGGCCGTCGAGCAGGTGGAGCAGCGTCGACTTGCCGCTGCCGTTGGCCCCGACGAGGGCGAGACGTTCGCCGCGCCCGACCGCGAACGACACGCCGTCCAGGCACGGCGCGTGCGCCGGGTAGGCGAAACTCGCGTCGGCGACGGTGAAGACCGCTGCGCCGGCCGACCCGCTCATGCGAGCCCCCGGTCCGCGGCCAGCAATGCGGCCGCAGCCAGCGCCGCCGCGGCGACGAGCAGCCACTCCCGGCGGCGCCAGCGCGGCGGCCGCAGCAGGCGGACCTCGCCGGTGAAGCCGCGCGCGATCATCGCCAGGGTCACGTTGTCCGCCAGCGTCCTGGTGCGGCGGAAGACCGCGCCGATCCCCGCCGCCGCCCACGCCTCCTCGCGGCGGAACCCGATCCCGCCGATGGTGCGGGCGAGCCGCGCGAGGTGGAGCTCCTGGGCGGCGCGGAGGAGCACCGCGAGGTAGCGCTCGGTCATCGTCAACACCATCACGAACGCCTGCGGCACGCCCAGGGCGCGCAGCCCCGCGAGCAGCTCCTGCGGCCGCGAGGTCGCCGCGAGCACGAGGGCGAGCGTGACACAGGCCGAGGTGCGCAGGATCATCCGCGCCGCGACCGCGAGGCCGGCGCCGGTGACGGCCACGGTCGCGGGGAGCCGGAACGGGCCCAGCGATCCGCCGCCGGGGCGCGCCAGCGTGAGGACGGGCGTTCCCGGGGTCACCACGTCGAGCGTCGCCGGCGCCATGACGAGGGTCGTCAGCGCCAGCGAGGCGCCGAGCGCGGCGGCGATCCTGACGGCCCGCACCCGCCCGGCCGCAGCGAGGGCGAGGGCGAGGGCGAGGCTCGCGCCGAGGGCGGCCACCCCGTGCAGCAACGTCGCGACGACGATCAGCGCGACGCCCGCGAGGAGCTTTGCGCGCGGGTCCGCGTTGCGCAGGAAGCCGTCACGGCGGTCGTCCGGCCCTGCCGAGACGAGGGTGCCGAGGACTGCCTCGAGCGTCGCGAGGCCGCGCCGGAGCGGGCGGAGCGACCCCCGCCGCCCGCGCGGTTTCACGGCGCCGGGCGCGAAGCCGGGGCGCAGCCACTCAGGGAGCGGCGTCACCGGACCCCTTCCCGGCGGCGAGACGGCGCAACGCGAGCACGGCGGCCACGATGACGGCAACGCCGAGCGCCGCCGAGACGCCGTACCAGATGGCCTGCGATGCCGTCGGCGAGTTCTCGGTCCCGGGCAAACCGTAGTCGGGCAGCGGCGCCCGCCAGAGCGAGGCGAGGCGGTCGAAACCCGCCGGCAGGCGGCCGGCGATCACCTCGAGCTCGCCGGCGCTCCACTCCCCCCACGCGGTGCCGGCGCCGAGGCGGGCGGCGGCGATCAGACCGAGCGGCGCCAGGAGCAGCAGCACCGCGACGGCCGCCGCGAGCCGGCGCAGCGGCCGGTCCCCTGGGCCCGGCGTCGCCGCGATCGAGATCTCGGGGTCGGTGCGCATCAGGTAGCCGAGGCCGAGGCCGGTGACCGCCGCCTCGACGAAACCGATGGCGAGGAGGTGGGGGATGACCATCGCCGGGACCGCGACGGCCAGACCGAACGGGCAGTACAGCGCCCGCCCCAGGGCGTCATGGGCGGCGAGCGGCTGGATGCCGAGGAGGAGCCCGGTGGCGAGGGCCGCGGCGTTGACGCCGACGTACCCTCCGACCCCGGCCGCCAGCGCCCGCCGCCGCGGGACGGAGCCGGCGCGTCCCGCCAGAAGCCGGTAGGTCCACCAGCCGGCGAACGGCATGATCACCGCCATCGTCAGGCAGTTGGCGGCGAGGGCGGTGATCCCGCCGTCGCCGAACAGCAGCGCTTGCACCCCCAGCGCCAGCGACACCGCGACGACCGCCGCCCACGGCCCGAGGAGCACCGCCACCAAAACGGAACCGACGGCGTGCCCGCTCGTGCCTCCAGGCAGCGGCACGTTGAACATCATCACCACGAAGGTGAACGCGGCGGCGAGCGCCATCAGCGGCAGCTGGCGCCGCCGCAGGGTGCGCTTGAGACGGGCCGCGGCCCACGCCCACGCCGGGGCCATCACGCCCCAGGCGGGAAGGTACGTCTGCGGGCCGAGGTAGCCGTCGGGGATGTGCACTACCGCGCCCCCGTCCATCGTCTGCCGCGGTCCGCCAGGGTCCCGAATGGCTTCAGGTCCGTCATCGCGCGCTCCGGTGAAACGTCATGCCGACAGGTAGCACCCCCCGGCGCGGAAGGCAAGCCTTCGCCGCCCGCGTCGGCCACGGCGCAGGCGGTATCCTTGACGCAAGGACTGGAGGGCGATCGCATGGGCAAACTCTTGGTGCGCTGGTTCATCGCGGCGCTCGCGCTGGTGGCGGCTGCATGGCTGGTTCCGGGGATCAGGGTGGAGGGCAACGCCTGGGTCGCGTACGCGGGGATGGCCCTGATCCTGGGTCTCGTCAACGCGGTGGTCAGGCCGCTCCTCAAGATCCTCACCTGCCCGTTGATCCTGCTCACGCTCGGGCTCTTCCTGTTGGTGGTCAACGCCCTGATGCTGCTGCTCGCCGCGAAGATCGCGTCCGCGATGGGCGTCGGTTTCCACGTCGACGGCTTCTTGCCTGCATTCCTGGGCTCGCTCATCGTCAGCATCGTCACCTGGGTCCTCTCGGTGTTCGTCAAGGAGGAGTGAGCCGCCCCGCCGCGGGCGACCGCGAGCGCAAGGGCTCGGGAGCGTCCGGCGCTCCTCCCGAACGGCGCGGGACGCGCGAGGCGAGACTGCGTCGCGTGCCACTCTTCGGTGACGGCGGTCACTGAAATCCCGCAGGCCGCACACCAGCATGGCGGCACGGGAGGTCAACGACGATGACCACGAAAAACGGGTTGAAATCTGCGCAGGCGCCGCGCCCGCCCAGGCGCGCGGGCCTGGCCGCTCTGACCCTCCTTCTGGCGGCTGCGACCTCGGTGCTCCCGGCGGCGCCGGCAGCAGCCAAGGGGCGTCCAGGGGCGGACGAGGTGATGTTCAAGGGGACGATCGCGGTGCTGCCGGCGACGACCGGGTGGATCGGCGACTGGACGGTCGGGACGACCACCGTGCACGTGACGGCAGCCACCGAGATCGACCAGGAGGCCGGTGCGGTCGCGGTCGGCGCGACGGTCCGCGTCGAAGGCCAACTCGGCGCCGACGGCTCCGTCGCCGCGACGTCGATCGAGGTGATGGCGCCGCCGCAAGGCGCGCGTGGGACGACCGCCCTGTGCGGGGCGATCACGACGCTCCCCACCTCGGGGACGGCCGGCGACTGGGTGGTGGGGAGCACCACCGTCCACGTGGACGCGGCGACGGTCCTCGACGAGCAGCAGGGGTCGTTCGCAATCGGGGTGACCGTCCTCGTGAGGGGCCAGGTCGAGAGCGACGGCTCGATGACCGCCGTTTCGGTCAAGACGCTGGCCGGAGGGTGCGGGGATCCCGGCGGCCTCGCGTCGTCGCTGTTCGCCGTGCTCCACCTCACCGCGACCCCCGATGCGCCGGCGGGAGCGGAGGGCGTGGTCGTCACCCGCCACTTCACGTTCTCCGACGGCACGGACCGCCAGGACTTCAAGGTCGGGGTCGAGGGCCTCCTTCCCCAGACCGAGTATGCGGTCGTCGTGGACGGGGCGTCCGCAGGGGTGATCACGACCGGCGAAGACGGGGAGGGGAACCTGTTCCTCTCGACCGCCGGGATGCCGGGCGCCGAGCCGCTGCCCGCGGCGCTCCAGCCGGTGGAGGATCTCAAGACGATCAGCGTCAATTCGCCCTCCGGGGTGGCAGTTCTCACCGGGGACTTCGCCAACGCGCGTGTCAACAGCCACGACAGCCCGGCCCCCGACTACCTGGCGGCGGCGGTGCTGACGAGCGGTATGCCCGGCGTGGTCGGGATCGTGAGCGCGAGCATCAACGGCGGCGTGCAGACGGTGGCGATCGGGGTCTGGGGGCTGACGCCCGGCGCCAGCTATGACGTGGTGATCGACGGGACGACGTTGTCAACCCTGACGGCGTCGGAGGGTGGCCGTCTCCACGCGGAGTTCTCGACCTCCCCCGACGAGGGTGAGGCGGCGCTGCCGAACGGGTTCCTCCCGGTCAGCGCGCTGTTGCACGTCGATCTGCTCGACCAGACCGCTGCCGTGGTCGCATCGGGCGATTTCCGCAACGTGACCGGCACCACCGGCGGCGTGGCGGTCGGCAAGGCCGTCAAGCGCAAGTTCGGCCACTGAGCAGGATCCTCGCCGCAGGACCGGGAGCGCCCCGCCCACGCGGGGCGCTCCCATCTACGTCGACGTCCGCGCCCCAGGCGTCACCCGGGCGGGGGCGGCGGTAGGGGGACGCAGCACCAGCTCGCGCCCTGCCGGGGCCAGCCACGGCGCCAGCAACGCGCGCATCGGGGCCGACGCCTCGGCCGGGAGGACCCGCGGCCGCATCTCGATCCTCCGACCGATCTCGAGCCGGCCGTCCGCGAGCCGCCTCCCTCCGGCCACGACCGTGCCGATCTCGTTGCTCACCCTCGTTGCGGCCGGAAACGCCGCCACGGACCATCCCGGTGCGAGCGTCACCGTCAGCTCGATCGCGGCGTCGATCGCGGGGACGGCGATCGGCGAGAGCCGGCCGGAGGCGACCGGCGGCGGCGGCAACGCGGCGGGAACGCCGGCCACCTCCCAGCGCACCAGGCCGAGGACGTCGGCGGCCGGGAGCGCGCCCTCCACGGAGGCCGTGAAGGAGGCGTGGGTGCGTCCCAGGCCGGTGACGCGGAGACGTGTCACCTTCCCCCCTGGCACCGCGGCGCGGGCGATGTCGGCGGCGACCCTGTCCGGATCGCGGACGAGGGCCGCGTGCGGCGTGCCGGCGCCGCCGGCCTCGAACTCGAGGGTCGCCTTGATCGCGCCGTCGGACGCGACCGTCCCGACGATCCTCAGCGCCGTCGGACGGGCGGGAGGCGCGGCCGGCAACGGGCCGGGCGCCGTCAGCGCCAGCCGGTTCACGGCGGCCTCGAGCGGCCCCCCCTCGAGCGGGGCAGCAGGGTCGTAGAGGCGAACGCCGTCGTCGCCCCAGGTGACCGCGACCACGGCGCGGTCGAGCCCGGCCAGCGCCGGGCAGTGCTCGAGCGAGTAACCCTCGGGCGCGACGACGGCGGCCGTGGCGGCGAACCCGACGCCACGCAGCGCCGCCGCCGCGACGGCGGCGAGCTCGAGCGGGGTGGCGACGCCCGCGCGCCACACCTCGGCGAGCGGGCGCGGCCGCCAGTGCTGCACCGACGGGACGATCGGCGCCACGGCGAGCCGGCCGGCCACCGCGTCGAGCACGGCGAGCAACCTGGTCTCGTCGCCGGGGCTCGCGGCGCCGGCGGTGCGCGCCGCGGCGAGGACCTCCTCCGGCGCTTCGCCGGCCTTGGCGATCCGGGCGTCGAGTTCCGCGCGCAGCGCCTGCGCGCTCGAGCACGCACTGCCGACGATCACCGGTCCCTGGGCGGGCGCTCCGGGTTGCGCGGGTCGGGCCGGCACGTTCTCGAAGCGCCAGCGCCACACCTCTTGCCCTTCGCGGCTCTCGCGGGTGGGCTCGACGGCCGGCCACGCGACCGTCTCCCAGACGAACCGCGTCCCGGGAGGCAGCTCGACCTCGACGACGCGGACCCGTACCGGCGGCCCGAAGGCGATCGGCTCGGAGAACTCGAACCAGGGGGTCGCCCCGTGGGCGCGGGTGATACGCCAGGACTCCTCGATCACGGCGCCGGGCTCGAGGCCGGTGTGGACGATCACCTTGCGCCGCAACCCGCTCCACAGCGGGTCGCGCTCGGCCTCCGGAGGCTGGTCATCGACGACCGCGTTGGCCGGCGCCTCGACCACCGCTCCGGACGGGAGCACGGTGCGATCGGCGACAACCTCGCACGTCTCGGTCTCGGGGTTCCACCCGACCTTCGTCTCGCCGTACGTGCGGCTGATCGCGAGGAACGAGTTCACCTGCAGCCGCGATTCGCGCTCGTGAACGACGGCGCCGTCCGCCCGCACGGTGTAGCGGTCGGTGACCGACAGGTATTCGGCGTCGGGGCCGGGAACGCCTGCGAACGCCGGGCGCGGCGCGACGGCCGGCGCCGCCGAGCCCGCGTTCGCGGCCCATCCCGGTACTGCGGCGGCTGCGGCGGCGGCCGTGCCCGCAAGGAGGAACGCGCGCGGCCAGGAGGGTCGGACGCTCATCACGCGCCTTCCTTTCCGCGACCACCGGTCGCGAGGGCGAGCGGCGTGTTGGCCAGCGAGCGGAACGCCGCCAGGGCGGCGCGCAGCGAGGGCCACTCCTCGGGGGTGAAGATGCGGCGGGTCAAGGTCAGCGTTTCCTCGAGCTCGAGCGCGTCGCCGCTCACCCGCCACGTCGCGGTCAGACGGCCGCTGCCGGTGAGGGCGACGGCGGCGGGAAGCCCCTTGACGGTCGCGCCCGGCGGCAGCGTCATGCGTTCGCGCAGCGTCACCAGCTTCGAGCAGCCGATCCGCACCGGGTACCGCCGCGCGGCAGGGTCGAGACCCAGCGTGAGCTCCTCGGCGTGCAACGCCTGCCCGACCGGGTCGCGGGCCGCGAGCGGGGTCAGGAGCAGGGAGCCGTCATCGAGCCGCAGGGCGTAGCCGGGGATCCGGAAGGCAATCTCGATCGTGAACGGCCGTGTGAGGTCATCCGGGTCGAGGCGTGCCACCTTGAGGACCTCCACCCGCGGGTCCGTGCCGGAGAGCATCGCGTCGTCGACGGCCGGCCAGTCGCAGCGCAGGCGGCCGCGGTACAGCCGCCGCAGCGCCGCGTCGGACTGCCCGTCGCCGACGACCTTCATGGTTCCGGTGAGGGTGCCGTCGGGGGCGAGCGCCGAACGGATGGTGACCTCGAGCGGGTGGTTCTCGGGCGGCGACACCGGCGTGGTCAGCAGGTCGGCGCCCTCCGGCAACCCCATCAGGACCTCCTGCTGCTGCTCGCGCGAGGACCACAACTCGCGCACGCCGGGGACCCACGTCGGGTCGAGCAGCGCGGTGGTGCCGTCTGGCTTGCGCCACACCGTGACGCAGTGATTGAACTGGTCGGCCGCGATCGCCTCGATGCGCTCGCCGGCCATCGTCATCGCGGGGTACGACTCGAAACCGGCGGCGCGCAGCAGCGCCACCAGGATCCCCGCCTTGTCCTTGCAGACGCCGCCGCGATCGCGCAACGTCATCGCCGCGGGGTGCAGCGTGTACCCCTCGCCGGCGCCCATGTGCAGGCCCACGTACCGAATGTTCTCGGCGACCCAGTGGTCGAGCGCGGCGACCTTCTCCTCGTCGGTCCTCAAGGAGGCGGTGATCTCGCCGGCGAGCCGCTTGAGCTCCGGCGTCACGGCGAAGCAATTCGCCTTCTCCTGGACGTCGTGAAACCACACGGACTTCGCCTTCCAGTCCGCCGCCGTGGTGAGGATGAGCTTGGGGGCGACGTCGGAGAGCGCCACCATGCCCGGCTCCTTGACGATCGGCTGGAACCCCCGCGCGGTGACGGTGACGACGCGGCGCCCTTCGACGACGCGGTCGGAGACCTCGGCGGCGCCGTCGAAGAGCTGGTACTGCAGGTGCTTGTCGAGCGGGATCGAAACCCGGTAGCGCTGCTCGACCACCGGCCATGCCGACCAGAACGGCACGATGTCGTAGAACTGCCCCTTCATCGGCGGGACGAAGCGGGACTCGTCCGGGCTCCCGTCGCCGGCGAGCAGGAGTGCGTACGTGAAACCGACGCGCCGCGTCACCAGTTCGACCGCGTCGTCGGGTTCGAGTCGTCCGACCGGCACGGTCTTGTGGCGCGCGTTCCAGAAGATCAGGTTTTGCGGGTCGGGGGCGTCCGCCACGTCCTTGGGATCGACCTCGCGCACCGTTCCGTCCGCGGCGATGACGCGGCAGCGCAGCACCACGACGTCGGCGGAGAGGGGGTCGTAGGGAAGCAGGTCCACGGCCAGGGCGCGGGCGCCGGCGCGGGTGAGCGCCCGCGTGAGCGTGTGCCGGACCGTGCGCGACAGGCCCGAGGCCTCGACCTCGACGTCCCTGCGGTCGAAGACGACGACGGCATCCGCCCCGGGATGGGCGGCGGCGCCGCCCGCGCTCGCCGCCGCGGCGCGCAACGCTTCGGCGGTGACGCTCCAATCCTGCGCCCCGGCGCTCGCGACGGCGAAGACGAAGGCGCCGGCCAGCATCAGGACGACGGCACGATGGATTCGTCGCATGACGGCCTCCGGGGGCATCGTACGTGATCTCAGGCAAGGCCGCGAGATGGGCGTCTGGCCGCGCTCACGACGCGGGTGTCGCGGTCGGCGCGTCCAGAGCCTCGCGCACCTTGCGCGCCAGCGCATCGATGCCGTACGGCTTGGCCAGGAAGAAGATGCCTTCCTTCTTGACGAAGCCGACGTGAACCGCGTCCTCCGCGTAGCCCGACGAGAACAGGAACCGAAGGCCGGGCGTCGCCGCGCGCGCGGCCTCGCAAAGCTCCATGCCGCCCATGTGCGGCATCACGACGTCCGTGAGCACGAGGCCCACCGCCAGCCCGCGCCGCAGCATGTCGAGCGCCGCGGCCCCGTCGGCCGCTTCGTGAACCTGGTAGCCGAGGCCGGTGAGCGCTTCCACGAGGACTTGGCGCACCTCGGGCTCGTCCTCGACGACGAGGATCACCTCGCTCCCGCCGCGGACCGCCGCCTGTCGGCGCGGCGGCGGGGGCACGCCATGGCCGGCCGCCGCGGGCAGGTAGACGGTGAAGGACGAGCCGCGGCCGGGACCGCTGCCCGCGAGGATGAAGCCCTCATGCTGCTTGACGATGCCGTACACGGTCGAAAGCCCGAGGCCGGTTCCCTTGCCGGGCCCTTTCGTCGTGAAGAACGGCTCGAAGATCCGCGCGAGGTTCTCTTCCGCGATGCCGACGCCGGTGTCGGCGACGCGGAGGCACACGTAGCGGCCCTCCCGGGCGCCGAGGTGTGCGGCGACGAACGCGGCATCCATGACGGCGTTGCAGGTTTCGATGGCGATGGTGCCTCCGCCGGGCATCGCGTCACGAGCGTTGACGCACAGGTTCATGAGGATCTGCGTCAGCTGGCCCTGGTCCGCCTGCACCACATCCGTTTCCGTTGCAGGCCGGAAGTCGATGCGGATGTTCTCGGGGATCAGGTGCCGCAGCATCGGGAGCGCCTCGGCGACGAACGCGTTGAGGTCGAGGCGCACCGGTTCGAGCACCTGCCGCCGGGCGAACGCCAGCAACCCGGTGGTGAACTCGGCCGCCCGCAGCGCGGCGCGGTGGATCGTCGCCAGCTCGTGTTGCGCCCCGTCGTCGCCCGCGAGACGGCGCTGGAGAAGCTCCGTCGACCCCAGCACGGCGGTGAGCAGATTGTTGAAATCGTGGGCGATCCCGCCGGCCAGACGGCCGACGGCCTCGATCTTCTGGGCCTGGCGAAGCTGGTCCTCGAGGCCTCTGCGCTCGGTGAGGTCGGCGACGAACCCTTCCAGAGCCGTCAGCTCGCCCGAGTCGGACCAGACCCCCTGACCCCGTTCCCAGACCCAGCGCTCCTCCCCGGCGGCGGTGCGGATGCGGTAGCTGACCTCGAACGGGCGGCGGGCGGCGGTCGCCTCGTCCACCGCGCGGCGGACGAGGTCGCGGTCGGCGGGCACGATCAGCTCCTCGTAGCTCGTGACCCGGTCGGCGACGAGGTCGGCCGGCTGGTAGCCGGTGAGCGCGGCGCACCCCTCGCTGACGAATTCCATCGTCCGGTGGGAGCTGTCGGCACAGCGGTACGCCATCCCCGGCAGGTTGCTCATCAGGGTCGAGAGCTGGCGTTGGCTCTCCTGCAGCTCGTCCTCGGCGCGCCGACGCTCGATCGCGTGGGCCGCCTGGATCGAGACGTAGCTCAAGATCTGGCGGTCGGCCTCGGTGTACCGCACCGTGCCCGTGTAGCTCTGGACCGCGAGGACGCCGATCGTGACGCCACCGGCCTTGAGCGGCACCCCGAGCCAATCCACCGACGGCGCCCCGAGCGACTCCATCTCGCCGCCTTGCTCGAGCGCCGCGACGGCCTCGTCGGTCGCGAGCAGCGGTTCGCCGGTGCGCAGGACGTAGCCGGTCAGGCCCCGGCCCGGCTTGAGCGGCTCGGGCTTGGCGTCCACCTCGTCCACGAAGTACGGGAAGGCGAGAAGGTCGCGTGCGGCGTCGTACAGGGCGATGTAGAAGTTGGTCGCGGGCATCAACCGCGCCACGGTGCGGTGCAGCGACGCAAACAGCTCTTGCAGGTTCTCGGAGGCGCCGGCGGCACGGGAGATCTCGTAGATGGCGGCCTCGACCTCCTGAGCGCGGCGGCGCTCGTGCACGTCCGTGATGGCCATGACCGTCGCCGGCCGGCCCGCGAAATTCGTCAGCGTGACCGCCATCTCGATCCAACGCTCGGCGCCCGCCCGGTTCACGATCTTGATCTCGTAGCGGTCGGGTAGGGACTTGTCTCCGGCGAGGCGGTCCGCCGCCCGGGCCTTGACCAGCTCGACGAAGTCGGGGTGGACGAACGGCCACGGGGAGCCGCCGGTGATTTCGTCGGCGGTAGCGCCGAGGATCTGGGCCGCTGCGCGGTTGGCGTAGACGATGGTCTCGTCCTGGACGATCAGGATGCCGAACGGCACGATGTCCGCCAGCGCTCGAAACCGCTGCTCGCTCTCGCGCAGCGCTTCCTCGACCCGGGCCCGCTCGGAGAGTTCCGCGCGCAGCCTGCGCGTGCGTTCCTCCACCCGCCGCGCGAGCGTCCGCGACCACGCGACGGCGGCGAGCAGCAGCACGAACAGTGGGGCGACGAAGAGCACGCCGTGGCGAAACACCCACGCCAGCATGGTGCGCCGGGGCTCGAGCAGCGCGAACCACTTGGCGTGCAGGCGCTGGTACTCCCCCGAGGCCTTGAGGTCGGCGACGCCCCGGTCGAGACGCGCGAGCAGCTCCGTGTCGCCGGCCCTGACGGCCGGGCCGAAGGGCCGCAGGTAGATCGGCACTCTCGAGACGGCCAGGCCCGGGATCGTGAGCTTGCCGATCAGGTACGCCGCTTCCGCGCGCGCCATCATGGTGCAGTCGGCTTCGCCGGCGGCGAGGCGGCGCAGAGCCTCGGCGGGCGACCCCACCGCGGTCGCCCGGAACGGGAGGGCCCGGGCCTGAAGCCACTCGTCCACGGCGTCCCCGCGGACGACGAGGACGTCCTTCCCGGCCATCGCGTCGGGCGATTGAATCGCTGGCGCCCCGGCGCGCGTGACGATGGCGAACTCGACCTCGGAGGGGAACGCGCCGAAGGCCAGGGTGCGCTCGTACTTCGCGAAGCGGAACACGCCGGCGAGCGCCTGCACGCGCCCGGCCGCGAGCGCCGCGACGAGGTCCGGGCCATGCCCCGGCCGGAAGTCGACGGCAAGACCGGCTGCGGCTGCGACCTCGCGCATCAGGTCGATGTCGAACCCGGCGGGCAGGCCTTCGTCGTCGAGGTACTCGTACGGGGGGAAGTCGCGGTCGAACCCGACGGTGAGGGAGGGAGCGGCCGGTCCCGCGCCGCCCGCCGCTCCGGCGGCCGACCCGGCCAGGAGCACGAGGCCCGCCCACCGCCGCAGCCGCCTCGAGAGTTGCAAGCACATGTCCGCGGTTACGTTAGCACACCGGCCCGGCGCGGTTCACGCCTCATCCTCAACTCGACGCGCTCAACTCTCAACGCGTCACTGCGTTATGATGGCCGCGCTGAAGGGAGCTGCGTGGCTCACGAGCTGCTCGTCGTCGGCGCCGGGACCCCGGCGCTCCGCCAGGTGACGCCGGTCCTGCGCCAGGCGGGCTGCAACGTGCACCGGCTCGACCGCGCCGACGCGGCGGTCGAGTTGTTGCAGGGGACCCGCTTCGACATCGTCGTGGCACACCACCCGTTCGAGGGGATGGCCCTCGACGACTTCGTCGCCGCCGTCCGCAGCGAGGGATCGCCGTGCCGCGATTCCGGCGTGCTGGTCCTGGTGGATGCCGCGGCCTTCGACGAGGTGGGCCCGCTCCTGCGGCAGGGCGTCAACCGGATCGTCGCGGCCGATGCGCCGTGCGACAAGATGCTCGACGCGATCGCGGATCTGCTGGGCACGGCGCCTCGCCGCAGCATGCGGGCCGTCGTGCAGCTGGAGCTGTGGCTCGCGCAGGGCGTGCGCCGCCAGCTCACCGTGACCGAGAACCTCTCGGCCACCGGCATGCTGGTGCGCGGCGCCACCGAGTTCCCGGTCGGCTCGCACCTCCGTTTCGAGCTGCTGGTGCCGGGCCTCGCCCCGCCGATTCTCGGCGAGGTCGAGGTGGCACGTCACACCGACCACCTGCGCGAGCGGCTCGAGGGGTTCGGCGGCAGGATCGTCTCGTTCGTCGGCGACGGGCAAGCGCGCCTGCAGTCGCTGTTCGCCTCGAGGTAGCGGCCGCGGCGGCGTCTGCTAGGCTGGAAGGGCGATCGGGTTCGGCCGCCTGGGGCCGGGGGACGACGAATGACGGGGCAAACCGACCACTTCCAGCTGCCGCCGCCGGGACGCCGGATCTACTGCAACCGCACGTTGAACATGCGGGCGATCCGCGCCATCGGCTACGACATGGACTACACCCTGGTGCACTACCACGTCGAGCCCTGGGAACGGAAGGCGTACCACCACCTCAGAGGGAAGCTCGCGGATCTCGGATTGCCCGCCGCCGACCTCGAATTCGACCCGGCGCTCGTCACGCGCGGCCTGATCATCGACGCGGAACTCGGGAACCTCGTCAAGGCCAACCGCTTCGGGTACGTGACGCGGGCGTGCCACGGCACCGTCCCGATCGAGTTCGACCGCCAGCGCGCGATCTACGGACGCACGCTCGTCTATCTGTCGGAGGCGCGCTACGCGTTCCTCAACACCCTGTTCTCGCTCTCCGAGGCGTGCATGTACGCCCAGCTCGTCGACCGGCTCGACGAGCGCGGGGTCTCGGGCGCGCTCGGCTACGCCGATCTCCACCGCCTGGTGCGGCGGGGGATCGACGAGGCCCACCTCGAGGGCGAGTTGAAGGCCGACATCACCGCGGCTCCGGACACCTACATCGAGAGCGACCCGGAGCTTGTCCTCGCCCTGCTCGACCAGCGCGAGGCCGGCAAGCGCCTGATGATCATCACGAACTCCGACTGGGCGTACACCGACCGCATGATGACCCACGCGCTCGGCCCGTTCCTCCCGGCCGGCATGGGCTGGCGCGACCTCTTCGAGCTGGTGATCGTCTCGGCGCGCAAGCCGGAGTTCTTCACCCAGCGCATGCCGGCGTTCGAGCTGGCGACGGCGGACGGGCTCCTGCGGCCCTGCCCCGCCGGCATCAAGAAGCCCGGCGTGTACGTCGGCGGCGACGCGGCTCAGGTCGAGCAGTACCTGGGCGTCGCGGGCGAGGAGATCCTGTACGTCGGCGACCACATCTTCGTGGACGTGCACGTGTCGAAGGCGGTCCTGCGCTGGCGCACCGCGCTCGTCCTGCGCGAGCTCGAGAGCGAGATGGCGGCGCTCGAGGCGTTCCGCCCGCATCAGGTCGAGCTGGCCCGCATGATGGAGGAGAAGGTCCGCCTCGAGTTCGCCTATTCGCAGGCCCGGCTCCAGCTGCAGCGGCGCCAGAACGGGTACGGCCCCCAGGTCGACGCGGCCCCCCAGAAGTTGCGCGAGACGATGGCGGAGCTGCGCGCCCGTCTCGTCGCCCTCGACGAGCGCATCGCGCCGATCGCCAGGGCGAGCGGAGAAATCCTCAACCGCCGCTGGGGACTGCTGATGCGAGCCGGCAACGACAAGAGCCATCTGGCGCGCCAGGTCGAGCGCTACGCCGACATCTACACCTCGCGGGTGAGCAATTTTCTGTACGAGACGCCGTTCACCTACTTGCGGGCGCCGCGCGGGAGCCTGCCGCACGACGATGCACCGGCGCTCGAGTGACGGTTGCGGCGTAGGCGGCCGAGGGGAAAGGTGACGCAATGAGCGTGCTCTTCTCGCCTCTGACGTTGCGGGGCGCGACGTTCCGCAACCGGGTCTTCGTGTCGCCGATGTGTCAGTACTCCAGCCCCGACGGCGGCGTCACCGACTGGCACCTCGTCCACCTCGGCAGCCGCGCCGTGGGCGGCGCCGGGCTCGTCCTGACCGAAGCCACCGCGGTGTCCCCGGAAGGGCGGATCTCGCCGGGCGACGCCGGCATCTGGTCGGACGGGCTGGCCGAGCGCTTCGCCCCGATCGTGGCGTTCATCCGGAAGCAGGGGGCCGCAGCCGGTGTGCAGCTCGCGCACGCGGGCCGGAAGGCGTCGACCGCGGCGCCGTGGCTGGGCGGCGGGACGCTGCCGCCAGCCGCGGGCGGCTGGCGACCGCTGGCGCCGAGCGCCGTGCCGTTCGCCGACGGCGACCCGGCCCCGGCCGCGATGACCGCGGCCGACCTGGAGGCCGTGCGGGCGCAGTTCGTCGCCGCGGCCCGGCGCGCGGCGGCCGTGGGGTTCCAGGTCGTCGAGCTGCACGCGGCGCACGGGTACTTGTTGCACGAGTTCCTCTCCCCGTTGTCGAACCGCCGGGACGACGGCTACGGCGGCAGCCTGGAGGGGAGGATGCGCTTTCCCCTCGAGGTCGCGGCCGCGGTCCGCGCGGCGTGGCCCGAGGAGCGGCCGCTGTTCGTGCGGATCTCGGCCACCGACTGGGCGGCCGGCGGCTGGGACGCGGACGAGGCGGTGCAGTTCGCCCGCAGGCTCAAGGAGGCCGGGGTCGATCTCGTGGACTGCTCCAGCGGCGGGCTCGTCGCGAACGCCCGTGTCCCGGTCGGACCCGGGTATCAGACGCCGTTCGCGGCGCGGATCCGGCGCGAGGCCGGGGTCGCGTCCGGGGCGGTCGGGATGATCACCGAGCCGGCGCAGGCCGAGCAGATCGTGGCGACCGGCGAGGCCGACGCGGTGCTGCTCGCCCGCGCGCTGCTGCGCGATCCCTACTGGCCGCTGCGCGCGGCGCACGCGCTCGGCGCGGAGGGCGCGTGGCCGGACCAGTACCTGCGGGCGCGGCCGCACTGAGGCGGGCGATGGGAAGGGGGACGGGATGCTGAAACGGCAGCGGACCGGGTCGGTCGTGTGCCCGTCGTGCGGGAAGCTCGTCGGCGTCAACGACGAGCGCTGCCTCTCCTGCGGGCGGCGCAACCCCGGGATGTGGGGTTTCGCCGCGGCGTTCCGGCGCCTCGGACAGGACTTCGGCTTCACGCCTGCGGTGATCGGTGGGTGCGTCGTGTTGTACGTGGTTTCGCTCCTGTTGGACCCGAGCGGAGCCCGGGGAGGGGGCATCATGTCGTTGCTCGCCCCCTCGACGAGGAGCCTGTTCGTGCTCGGCGCCAGCGGCGCCGTTCCGGTCTTCGACCTCGGGCGTTGGTGGACGGTGCTCTCGGCGTCGTGGCTGCACGGCAGCCTGCTGCACATCCTCTTCAACATGATGTGGGTGCGGCAGCTGGCGCCGGCGACGGCCGAGGCGTACGGCCCCGCGCGCATGGTCATCATCTACACGGTGGCCGGGGCGACCGGTTTCCTCGCGAGCTCGCTGGTGGGGCATTACCTCTTCTTCCTGCCGAGTTTTCTCGGCGGCGCCCGCTTCACGATCGGCGCCTCGGCGTCGATCTTCGGCCTGCTGGGGGCGACCGTGCACTACGGGCGCCGGCGCGGCTCGAGCGCCGTCGGCCGCGAGGCCCTGGTCTGGGCGGTCGTCCTGGGGCTGTTCGGGTTCGTGATGCCGGGGATCGACAACTGGGCGCACCTCGGCGGCTTCGCCGGCGGCTACGGCATGGCGCGCGTCCTCGACCCGTGGAAGGAGGAGCGCGCGGACCACGTGGTCGCGGCCTTCGTGTGCCTGGCTGCGAGCGCGGCGGCCATTCTCGCGTCGGTGTTGACCGGGTTCCCGGCGCTCGGCGGACGGTAGTGGGCGTTCTCGGCGCCGGGTCCGTCGCGGACGTCGCGCCCGGGGCGCCGGCGCGACGCGCCCGCACCGAGGCGGCCTTGCTATCCTGTCCCCGAATCGGCGCGAGGGTGAACGATCGGGAGGAGGGCGGCGGCGATGCGTGACTTCTCCGGACGAGTGGCGTTCGTGACGGGGGCGGCGGGCAACCTCGGGACGACGGTTGCCCGCGCGTTCCAGGACGCCGGCGCGCGCACGGTCCTGGTCGACCGGGACGCGAGCAGGCTGCAGCAGGTATTTCCCGAGCTCTTGGGGGCGCGCGAGCACCTGCTGGTCGAGGGGGTGGACCTGAAGGCGCCGGGGGCCCTCGACGGCGTCGTCACGCGGGCGGTCGAGCTGTTCGGGCGGGTGGACATCCTGGTGAACGCGGTCGGGGGGTTCCGGGGCGGCGCTCCGGTGCACGAGACTCCGCTCGAGACCTGGGACGTGCTCCTCGACCTCAACCTGCGCACCAGCGTGGTGGCGGCGCGGGCGGTGATCCCGGCGATGCTCCGGCAGCGGTACGGGAAGATCGTCCTGGTCGCGGCCCGCGCCGCCGGCGCCGGCGCCGCCAACCTGGCGGCGTACTCCGCGGCCAAGGCCGCGGTGGTGCGCCTGACCGAGAGCATGGCGGCGGAGCTGAAGGGGGACGGGATCAACGTCAACTGCGTGCTGCCGGGAACGATCGACACGGCGCAGAACCGGCAGGAACGTCCCGGCGCGGATCATGCGAAGTGGGTCCCGCCGAGCGCCATCGCCGACGTGATTCTCTTTCTGGCGTCCGACGCGGCGCGAGCCGTGGTCGGCGCCTCGGTGCCGGTGTTCGGCTTGTCGTGATGTCGGCGCCGCGGCCGCGGTGGGCGCGGCGGGCGTTGGCTCGTGAGGCGTGGGTCCGGGTTGGTACCGGGAAAGGGGAGGCAACATGCAGGTCAACATCGGTTCTGTCGACAGGGTCGTGAGGATCGTCGCCGGCCTCGTCATCATCGGCGCCGGGATCGCGTTCAAGAGCTGGTGGGGGGCGGTCGGCATCGTTCCGTTGGCGACGGCCGGCGTCCGGTTCTGCCCGCTGTACACGCTGCTCGGCGTCTCGACGTGCAGGCTGCCGGGCGGCGGCCGCGCGGCGTAGCGCATCGCGGGGTCGGGTCTGGAATGTGCAGTATCATCCCACGATGCCCGTCCGGCCGGAGGGTTCGGCCACGGGTCCGAAAGGAGTCGTAGCGATGACGAAGCATGCGGTCCGGTTCGGAGTTCTCTGGGTTGCGGTACTGGCGGCCGGGATCACGCTGGCGCTTCCGGCGGTCGCGCGCGGCGGGCAGCCGGAAAAGGCGGGCACGGTGGACGAAAAGGTGATCACGACGGCGTCGGGGCTGCAGTACGTCGATGTCAAAGTGGGTGACGGCGCCGAGGCCAAGGCCGGACAGACGGTGACGGTCAACTACACCGGTAGGTTCGAGGACGGCAAGGTGTTCGACTCCAGCGTCGGCAAGCGCCCGTTCGAGTTCCCGCTCGGGGCCGGCCGCGTGATCAAGGGTTGGGACGAGGGCGTGGCCGGGATGAAGGTCGGCGGCAAGCGCAAGCTCATCATCCCCGGCAAGCTCGCGTACGGGGATCGCGGCTACCCGGGCGTGATCCCGCCGAACGCGACGCTGCTCTTCGACGTCGAGCTGTTGGGCGTGAAGTAGCGCAGGCGTCCGTCGTCGTGAGGGCCGCCGCGGGGAAGCTCGCGGCGGCCCTTGCCGTTCCGGCGACGGCGTCGCCGTCAGTCCCGGAATGTCGGCTTGGCCAGCACCGTGGCCGTCCGCCCCGGCAGCGCGATGGTCAGCGCGTGCCACCCGCGCGGCCCCTCGGGGCGCACGAGCACGAGCACGTAGTGCCCCGCGAGCGCGCCTTCGAGTCGCGTGATCGCCTGGCCCGGGAAGAGGTTGGTCTTGGCGTAGAAGCCGCCCGTGTCCGCCGCCACCTGCTGCAGTCCGACCTCGAGGTCGTGGTAGTCGGCGTCGGTGACGTCGATGGCGAACACCGACACCCGCGCCCGGAGCAGCGCCTCGCGCGCGAGGCCGTAGCTGTGTCCCATCCAGATCCACGGCCCCATCTTCGTTCCCAGGCCCCACCCGAAGAACACCAGCGACTTCGCGCCGGGAAGCGCCTCGAGCGCCCGCGCCGTCACCAGCAGGCCCGCTTCCGGCGAGGCGGCGCGCGCCGCGGCCGCGGCGTCGAACGAGGCCGCGAGGGAGGGAAACGGCCCGGGGGCGATCCCGGGCTCGCCGCCGAACAGGATCGCCCGGTGGATCGCCGCCGTGATGCTGGCGCGGTCGCTCGTGAAGTCGAGCCGCAGCCGGAGGTGCGAATCGAACGACACCACCGCGACGCGGTCGGCGGGTTGCAGTTTCGCGAGCAGCTCGATCGCCCGGAACTTCATCTGCATCAGGCCAGCAAGCCGCACCTGCGCGAAATCGGACTGGAAGAAGAGCACGACGAGGCGCCCCGGGGGCGCCGCCTGGGCGCCCGCCGCGACGGCCTGCTCGGGCGTCAGCCCCTCGGCGTACGGCGCGGTCCCCGCCACCCACTCGGCGGACTCGACCGCCGCCGGCGCCCCGTCCACGAGCGCGCGGAAGTCGGCCGGCGCCAGGCCCATCACCGGGTCGCCGCGGCGGTCCACGACGCGGACGTCCACCACGACGCGCGGGACCTCGACGTGCTCGCGGACCCGCATCGCCTGCGCGGCCGCCGGGTGCGGCGCGCCGGCGATCGCGATCCCGGCCGTCAGGACGGCCAGCGCGGCGCTGCGGCAGGGGAAACGGGTCGCGACCCGCCCCGCCATGGCGTCCTACCCCCGGCTCCAGGGCAGGTCCGCGAGGTCGACGTTGCCCCCGGAGACGATGACGCCGATCCGCCGCCCCGCGGCAGGGAGCTTCCCCTCCAGCATGGCGCCGAGGGGTACCGCCGAGGACGGTTCGATCACGATCTTCATGCGCTCCCAGGTGTGGCGCATCGCCGCGACGATCGCATCCTCGCTCACGGTCACGATCTCGGCGACGCACTCGCGGATGACGGCGAACGTGAGCGTGCCGAGCGAGGTGAGCAGGCCGTCGGCGATGGTCGCGGGCGCCACTGCGGGCACGATGCGGCCCTCCCGGAGCGAGCGGAAGGCGTCGTCCGCCGCGGCCGGCTCGGCGCCGACGACCCGGGTGCCCGGCGAGGCGCCGGCCACGGCGATCGCGGTGCCGGAGAGCAGCCCGCCGCCGCCCACCGGCGCCAGCACCACGTCGAGGCTCGGGACCTCGCCGACCAGCTCGAGCGCGGCGGTCCCCTGTCCCGCGATCACCCGCGCGTCGTTGTAGGGGTGGACGACCGTGGCGCCGGTGTCGGCGACCACGTCCGCGAGCGTCGCCTCCCGCGCCGCGAGCGTCGGCTCGCAGAGCACGATGCGGGCGCCGTACCCCGCGACCGCGGCGCGCTTGACCGTGCGGGCCGTGCGCGGCATCACGACGTGGGCGCTGACCCCGCGCAGGCGCGCCGCGAGGGCGAGCGCCGCCGCGTGGTTGCCCGAGGAGTGGGTGGCGACGCCGCGCCGCGCCTCCTCGTCGCTGAGCGAGAACACCGCGTTCGCCGCGCCGCGGAACTTGAACGCCCCGACGCGCTGGAAGTTTTCGCACTTGAAGAACAGCACCGCACCCGTCATCGCGTCGAGGCCCGAACAGGTGAGGACCGGGGTGCGGTGCGCGTACGGCCGGATCCGCTGCGCCGCGGCCATGACCTCGGCGATCGTGGGGAGAACGTCGTTCACGTCGACCCGCCTCCGCGCGGCAGTGTAGCGCGGCGTTCGCGGACGGCGGTGCGTCGGCGGACGCGGGCCCGGCCGCCCGCCAGACGCGTGCCGTCGCGGCAGGGCGTGCGATAGTGGTGGCGGTCGGCGCCGGCGCGCCGCCAAGGGGGGCGCATGCGGATCGCGATCTTCGGCGCGGGCGGCGTCGGTGGGTACTTCGGTGGGCGGCTGGCGGCTTCCGGTCAGGGCGTCACGTTCATCGCGCGTGGAGCGACGCTCGCGGCGCTGCGCGGGCGCGGCCTGGTCGTGGAGAGCGTCAACGGGGGGTTCGAGGTCAGCCCCGCGCCGGCGACGGACGACCCGTCCGAGGTCGGTGCGGTGGATGCGGTGATCGTCGCGGTCAAGGCGTGGCAGGTGCCCGCCGCCGCCGGCGCGATCCGCCCGCTCCTCGGGCCGGACACGGTCGTCGTCCCGCTCGAGAACGGCGTCGAGGCGCCGGGTCAGCTCGCGGCGGCGCTCGGGCCCGGATCGGTCGCGGGCGGCGTCTGCCATATCGTGGCGTTCCAGACGGCGCCTGGGCGGATCCGCCACCCCGGTCTCGAGCCGACGGTCGCGTTCGGCGAGCTGGACGGGCGGAGGAGCGAGCGCCTGGAGCGGCTGCAGCAGGCGTTCGCGGCGGCGGGGGTCAAGGCGGCGGTGGCGCCCGACATCACCGTCGCGATTTGGGAGAAGTTCCTCTTCATCGCCTCGCTGAGCGGCCTCGGCGCCGTCACCCGCGCGCCCGCCGGCGTCGTGCGGGCGTTGCCCGAGACGCGGGCGATGACGGCGCAGGCACTCGAGGAGATCGCGGCGGTGGCGCGGGCGCACCGGGTGCGCCTCCCGGCCGACGCCGTGGCGCGGACGATGGCGTTCATCGACGCGCTCCCCGCCGACGCCACCGCGTCGATGCAGCGCGACATCATCGCGGGCCGCCCCTCTGAGCTGGAGGCCCAGAACGGCGCGGTCGTCCGCCTCGGTGCGGCGGCCGGCGTGCCGACGCCGGTGGCCGCGTTCATCTACGCCGCTCTGCTGCCCCAGGAGCGCGCGGCGCGCGCGTCGGCCGCCTGATCGGCCGCGCCTGCGACCGGGGCGGGCGGCGAGGCACCGTTCGCCGTGGCGGACGAGATGGGCGCTGCCGGCGCCTCCGGTCCTCGTCGACCGACGTCGGGACCGGAGGGAATGAGCCGGTCGCGGAGGGCGTTATTGGGACTCCAGGCTCGAGGTGCACCCCATGACCTCGGCAGGAGGCGCACATGAATGAAACCGAACTGTGGATCGACCAGGCGCGGAAGTACCTGAAGGCGGCGCGCTGGGGCGGCCGCGGCCTGGCCAAGTCCCTCGGGGACCACATGACGCGGATCGACATGGCGCAGGCGCAGAGGGACCTGGGTTGCGGGGAGGATTGCGCGGCGTGCTCATGGGGTTTCCTCGGCGGGCACCCCCTTCCTTGCGAGCCGTGCCGGCTGCTCGTTCTCCAGGAAGCGGTCGACGAACTCCAGAAGCGCCCCGCCGACGCGGCCCCGGGCCGGCGCGCGGCGACGACGCTGCTGGAGCTGCTCAACAGGCTGCCGTCGCCGCGCAAGGACTGACCCCCGTCCGGGGGACGGCGGGCGATCGTTGCCGTCCGACCGGTTCGACCACGTCAAGGCCAAGGCGGTTCGGTTCGCCTGCGTCGTCGGCGTCGACGCGGACCCTTCCGCTACCGGAGCGCGTCGCGGCCTGGCGTCCCCGGGTTCGCGCCCGGCGCCGCGACCGCGAGCCGAGCGATCACGACCGTCGTGACGTCGTCCCTGAGCGGCTCGCCGCCCACGTGGGTGTCGAGCGCCCGCCGCAGGCGGTCGTGAATCTCCTGCGGACCGCCCGGCTCCTGCAGCAGGGCGCGCAGCGCGTCGTAGCCGATCGCCTCGCCCGCCGCGTTGGCGGCCTCCGGTAGTCCATCGCTGTAGAGCGCGAGCAGGTCTCCCGGAGAGATGGTGACCTCCGAGGAGCGCGCGTCGACCTCGGGGCGGATCCCGAGCGGGTAGCTGCCGGAGCCGAGTTCGCGGATCTCCCCCGCGGCCGTGCGGAGGAGGGGGAACGGGTGCCCCGCGCACACGAACGCGAGCCGTCCGCTCGCGGGTTCGAGGACGCCGTAGAACAGGCTCATGAAGGCCCGCCGGTCGCCGGTACGGAACAGGACGCGGTTGAGCAGCGTCGCGACGCGCGCAGGCGCCGGGTCGACCTCGACCGCGAGCTTGAGGGCGGCGTTGGCGATCGCCATCAACAGGCCGGCCGCCATGCCGTGGCCGCTGGCGTCGCCGATCACGAGGGCGACCCGCCCGTCCGCGAGCGGGAGGAAATCGTAGTAGTCGCCGCCCACCTCGTTGGCGGTGCGGTACGAGTGGGCCACGGCGTAGCCGGGGATATCCGGCGCCGCGGCCGGCAGCAGGTCGCGCTGCAGCTGGCGGGCGACCTCGAGCTCGTCGCGGACGAGCACCCGGTCCACCAGCTCCAGCGCGAGCAGGAAGACCAGGAGCACGACGCTGACGAGCAGCCAGAGCGACGAGAAGTCGATGTTCACCCGCGTCGTGTCGATCACCGCGTTGAACTTGAACAGGCCGAAGATGGCGGCGACGATCGCCGCGGCGAAGAGCACGCGGCGCGCCGGGGTGAGCTTGTAGGACAGCCCGAGGAACAAGACCTTGGCGCGGAAGAGGCCGCGCCGCAGCCACCCTCGGGGTTCGGCCGAGAGGTCCTGCTCGCGGGTGATCACGCGATACGCCTGGCGGGCGTCGCGTCCGACGGTGCGGCGCAGCTCGGCGGTGGTGAGTCCCGCGGTGAACTCCCTGGCGAACCTCTTGAGGCGTCCCGTGGCGGCCCCCCGATCGAACGATGATACGCGGCGGCGGCCCCGAGGTTGCCGGCTGCCGGCGGAAGAGAAAGAAAAGGCCCCGGTCGCGAGGACCGGGGCCGGTTCACGACGACGGGAAGCTGCGTTAGAAGCGGACGCCGACGGAAAGCGTGAAGGTCCGCGGGGTCTGGTAGTTCAGATAGCTGGTCGCGTTGCCGAACGTCGGCGCCTTCATCCAGTTGGCGCCGAGCTGGGTGCAGGTCGCCGCGTTGGAGCCTTGCGGGCACTCGACGGGTTTGGCGGTGGTGAACGGGTTGAACGGCGTCAACCCCTTGCCCGACGTGCGCGACGTATACACGCTCGTGTTCGGGGCCTCAAGCGCCTTCTCGTTGAAGACGTTGGTGATGCGCGGCTCGACGAAGAACTCGAAGAGGGCGCCGAGCGCCGGCATCTTGAAGTTGTAGTTGAACGAGAGGTCGGTGCGCGTCTCGTCGTCGGTGCGGAACGCGTCCCGGTTGGTGAACCAGTAGGTCTGGGTCGTGGGCGGGGTCTTGTAGCCGGGGTTGGTCACGTACGGCTTCTTGTCGAGGCCGGACATGGCGATCGTCCCGGCGGCGCCGTACGGCGTGCCGGAGAAGTAGCTCTGCAGCACGCTGACCGACAGCGAGTGGTGTTTGCTGTTGATGAGGTCCCACACCGCCCACACGCGCGCCTTGTGGCGCTGGTCGATCGACAGGTACCCCTTGGGGAACGTCCAGCGCAGCTGCTGGTACTCGGGGTAGGAGAGCGCGCCGGCGGTGATCGGGCCGGAGACCGTGTTCTCGCCGTCCACGTTGCCCCAGGCCTTGGAGTACGTGTAGTTGCCGCCGACGTTGAGGCGGTCGTAGAAGCGGTACGACGCCTGCAGCTGGACCGCGTCGTAGGTGCGCTCGAGCGTCGAGTCGTTGTTGACGTAGTACCCCTTGTCGAACGTCCCGTTCGGGGTCGTCACCGTGCCGGTGGTCAGGTCCCGCTTGAGGTCGTAGAAGTTGTGGAAGGTGCGCTTGATGTAGTCCATCCGGACCAGGCCGCGGGAGCCGAGGCGCTTGGTGGCGCCGATCGTGTACTCGTCCGCGTTGGTCGAGTTGAGGGAATCCTTGATCACCGCGGTGGCGCCGGGGATGTCGGCGCCCAGGAGGTACTGGTTGGTGCCGAAGTTGTTGAGGTCGACGTTCGCGTTGAACCAGTTCCAGAGGATCGTCAGCGCCGCGGCGGAGTCGAGCAGCGTCGCCGCGTTCGGGTCGGTGTTGATCTCGGGACCCGCGTACTTGAAGTCGATCGTGCCGGGCTGGCCGCCGACCGCGCTGCCGTCGGCGATACCGTTGGCGATCGCCATCACGTACTTGCCGTAACTAGCGTTGAGGAGCAGGTCGCCGTCGCCCTTGGGGTCCCAGGTGGCGCCGAGGCGGGGGCTGACCTTGCTGTCCTTGGCGACCAGCTTGCCGTCCGAGTCCTTGCCGTCGTTCTTGTCGTAGCGCACCCCGACGTTGAAGCTGAAGTTGTTGTTGAGGCGCCACTTGTCGTTAAGGAACACGGCGTTCGTCCAGAAGTTGGTGCCGACCGAGCTGGCGAAGATCGGCGTCCAGCGCACGACGGTGTCGCTGTTGAACCACTGCGGGTAGATGACGCCGCCACGGATGATGACGTTCGAGCCGCGGATGCGGAAGTCGCTCCCCGACTGGTGGTTGTTGACCTTGCGCTGGTCGTCGAACGAGTCGTAGCCGACGACGAGGTCGTGGGTGCCGAACGAGGAGGTGGAGAGGAAGTAGGACGCCTTGCCGACGTACTCCTTGTTGTCGCGCGTCTCGGGGCCGCACACGCCGCAGAACGTCGGCGACCAGTAGCGGTAGCTGTTGCCGAGCGCGAGGTCGATGAGCAGCGTGCCCTTGATCGGGTCGGTGTATCGCGAGCCCGAACCGACGAACGCGAACTTCTTGCGCGAGTACTGCGCCTCGACGAAGAAGTTGTCGGTGAGGATGCCGGTGTAGTTGCCGGACACCAGGTCGGTCGGCAGCTTGCGGTCGTACAGCGACGCGAAGTCCATCGGGTAGCCGAACGAGTTGTTCCCCTGCGTCTGGTCGTTCTTGATGTACGACCCGATGATGCGGTGGTTGGCGGTCAGCGAGAACGTCAGCTTGCCCTCGTACCGCTTCTCGTCGGTGGGCAGCGTGTACGGCAGGTTGGTGATGTAGGTTTGCGTCGAGGTTTCGGTGACGCGGCTGCGATAGCCGAGGAAGTACCAGAGCTTGTCCTTGAGGACGAAGCCGCCGAGCGTCGCCATCCAGGTCCGGTTGATCGTGTCGTCGAGGATGCCGGTCTGCTTCGGCGCCTTGTTGGACCACCTGCTGCTGTCGAGGTTCAGGCGCACCGAGCCGTGCATCTCGTTGCCGCCCGACTTGGTGAGCATGTTGACCACGCCGCCGGCGAAGCGGCCGTACTCGGCGGAGATCGCCGCGGTCTGCGTCGTGGTCTCCTGGATCGCGTCCTCGATGTAGAGGTTCGTCGGGGTGTTGCGGATGTTGTCCTGGATGCTCACCCCGTTGACCATGAAGAGGTTCTCCCAGGACTGCGCGCCCGAAATGGTGAGGTTGCCGCTCGGCCCGGTGCTCGTGGTGCCGGCCGCGAGGGAGGCGTAGTTATTGAAGTTCTGGGCGATGGGGAGCTTGTTGAGCATCTCCTGGGTCATCGTCGAGGCGGCCTGCTGGCCGGTGGAGATCGTCTCGTAGTTGCCGGTGACCGTCACCTCCTCGGCGACCTTGGTCTGCGGCATCGTGGCGTTCACGGTCGCCCGCTGGGCCGCCGAGATCCTGACGCCGGTCTCGACGGTCTGGAACCCCTGCAGGTCGAACTTGATCTTGTAGTCGCCCGGGGGTAGGAAGGCGAAGATGTAGTCGCCGTTGACCGACGTCACCGTGGTCCGTTCCCCCTGCAGGTTGGGCGACATGACGGTGACGGTGGCGCCGGGCAGCGCCACCTTGCCGTCGTCCACGTGGCCGGTGAGTGTTCCGGTCGGCACCTGCGCCAGCGCCGGCAGCGCCAGCACCGCGATCGCGACCGCACAGACGATACGACGGACAAACCTCATATACGCTCTCCTTTCCCTCATCCAAAAAGAAGTGTTCGAAGGGTTCACCGCTGGTTGACCGCAAGAAATCGCCGACGAAGCCGATGATGTTGCTCTCGAGGTGGTTGCCCTCCGCGATTCCTCCTTCCCGCGTCTCGTGGCGTGCGGACACGACGTTTTCTCACCAACTTGCAAGCTTTTTGCCAGCCTGCAACGCGTTCGTGGAGCGGCCGCCGCGAACACGTATCCGAAAATGTGGATTAGCGTTCAATCGAACGAATGGTCGTGGAGGCATAGAGTTGCGAATCGTTCTCCGTTTGAAGCCGCGACGTTTGTCCGGAATCCCGTGCGGGGCGATGCGCGTTGCGGCGGGGGCTGGCGTACAGTGGACGTCGGGGAAGCGAGGGGAATCGAGGGGGCGCCGATGGGTGGCGCGAGGCGGCGAGGACCGGGAAGCAACCGCGGCGGGCGCTGGGCGCGCGCGTTGCTGGCGTCGGCCGCACTCGTCGCCGCCGGCTGCGGGGCGGGCGAGCGGACGCCGGTGCGGGTGACGCTCGACCGCGTCCCGGCGACGCTCGACCCCCACCACCACAACGAGATCGTCGGCTGGTCGCTGCTGTGCAACTTCTACGATGCGCTCGTGCGCTTCTCGCCCGAGATGAAGATCGAGCCGGCGCTCGCCCGGTCGTGGTCCGTTCTCGACGGCGACCGTGTCCGCTTCGCCCTCCGCCGCGACGTGCGCTTCTCCGACGGCACACCGTTCACCAGCGCCGATGTCGTCGCGAGCTTCGAACGCGTGGTGCGCGATCCCCGATCCGCGATCAAGCATCAGCTCGTCGGCGTCCGCCGCGTCATGGCGGACGGGGATGCCGCCGTCGTGTTCGAGACGACCTCTCCGGCGCCCACCCTGGTCAACCGCCTGGCGTTTCTGTTCATCGTGCCGCGCGCCGCAGCGGCGCAGGCCGAGATCGAGCGGCCGGTCGGCACCGGAGCGTACCGGTTCGTGGAGCGGCGCGGCGACGGTTCGATCGTCGCCGAGCGTCGCCCGGGGTGGGCCGGCACTCCGGACATTCCCAGTGCCGTCTTCTCGTTCGTGGAGAACGAGGAGGAGCGCAGCAGCCGGTTCCTGGCCGGCGGCGCGGACGTCTCGGCCCGGGTGGTCGACGACGCCCTCGGAGACGTCGACCGCCGGCAGGGCCTCCGCGTCGAGCCGCAACCGAGCCTGGTGGTGCAGCTCCTCGTGGTCGCACCGCAGGCGGCGACCGGCGAGCTCCGCCGGGCGCTCGCGGACCCCCGGGTGAGGCGGGCCATGCTGCTGGCGATCGACCGCGCGGGTCTCGTCGGGCGGGTGTTCCGTGGCAACGGCGCGGTCGCGTCGCAGTACGTCCACCCGGTCGTGTTCGGCTACGACGCGGATGTCTTCGCGCCGCCGTACGACCTGGCCGCAGCGCGCCGCCTGCTTGCGGCCGCGGGTTTTGCCGCCGGGTTCGAGGTCGAGCTCGCCCACGGCTCGCTGCCGCCGGCGTACGTGCAAGGACTCGCGGCCGATCTCGGCCGCCTGGGGATCCGCGTACGGCCCAACCGATACACCTTGAGCGAGCTGCTGCGGCGGGCCCGCGCCGGCGAGCTGCCGCTGCTGACGTACGGGCGGGCGTGCACCACGGGCGACGCCTCGGAGTTCCTCGACAGCTCCGTGCACACGCGCGACGCCGCGCGGGGCCTCGGCCTCGAGAACTTCAGCGGTGCCTCCGACCCGGACACGGACGCGCTGCTGGAGGCCGCCGACCGTGAGCTCGAGCCCGGTCGCCGGCTCGCTCTGCTCCAGCGCGCCCAGCGGCGGGTCCTCGCGGCGCTCCCGATCCTGCCCCTGACCGTGCGGTCGGAGTTCGTCGGGTTGACGGCGCGAGTGGACGTCCCCGTGCGGTACGACGGCTGGTTGCGGGTCGCGGGGTTTCGCTGGCGGTCCTGACGCGCCGGGACCCGACCGAGGGGTTCCCGCTCGACGTCTCGTCGCCGGCGCCGGGGTCCGCTACGATGGGGCCGGGACGATCCGAGCGATGACCTTCGCGCGCTCCTGCGGCGTGCTCCTCCACCCGACCTGCCTTCCCGGCCGGTTCGGGATCGGCGACCTCGGGCCGGCCGCGCACGGCTACCTCGAGTGGCTCGCCCGTGCCGGCGCGCGCTGGTGGCAGGTGCTTCCGCTCCACCCCGCCGGGCTCGGCGCGTCGCCGTACGCCGCGGCCTCGACGTTCGCCGGCAACCCCCTGCTGGTCAGCCCCGAGGCCCTGCGCGCCGAGGGGCTGCTGCAGGCCGGGGACCTCGCCGATGTGCCGGAGTTCTCGCCCTTCGCGGCCGAGTTCGGCCGCGTCGCCCCGTACAAGCTGGCGCTGCTCGAGCGCGCGTTCGCGCGCTTCGCCGCCGGGCGGCCCGCCGCTCTCGGCGATCGCTTCGAGGCGTTTCGGGCCGCGAGCGGCAACTGGCTGCGCGACTGGGCGCTGTTCGCGGCGATCAAGCGCGCCAGCGGCGGGTTGCCGTGGTGGGAGTGGCCGGAGGAGCTGGCGCTGCGCCGGGCGGGCCCGGTCGCGAGCTGGCTGGCTGCGCACGAGCGCGCGGTCAGGTTCGAGGAGTTCGTTCAGTTCCTCTTCTTCTCGCAGTGGGGGGCGCTGCGCGAGCGTGCGCGCGCGCTCGGCGTGCGCATCCTGGGCGACCTGCCGATCTACGTCGCCGGAGACAGCGCGGAGGTGTGGACCAACCGCGGGCTGTTCCGGCTCGACGCGCACGGCCGGCCGCTGGCGGTGGCGGGCGTGCCTCCCGACTACTTCAGTCCAACGGGCCAGCTCTGGGGCAACCCGGTCTACGAGTGGGACGCGGCCGAGAGCTCCGGGTACGCGTGGTGGGTGGCGAGGGTGCGGGCGGCCCTCGTCCTGGCCGACGCGGTGCGCCTCGACCACTTCCGCGGCTTCGCCGGGTTCTGGGAGGTGCCGGCGGGGGAGCGGACGGCGATCAACGGGCGCTGGGTCCCGGGGCCGGGCCGGAGGCTCTTCCAGGCGTTGCGGGCGGCGCTCGGCGCGCTGCCGTTCGTGGCCGAGGACCTAGGCGTGATCGACGGGGACGTGGTTGCGCTGCGCGACGCCGAAGGGCTGCCGGGGATGGCCGTGCTCCAGTTCGCCTTCGACCCGGGCGAGCGCAGCGAGTTCCTCCCCTACCGGCATCGGAACAACCTGGTCGTCTACACCGGCACCCACGACAACAACACGACGCTGGGCTGGTTCCTCGCCGACGCCTCGCCGGCCGAGAGGGAGTTCGTGCGCCGGTACCTCGCGACGGACGGCCGCGAGATCCACTGGGACATGATCCGCCTCGCGCTGGCCTCCGTCGCCGACCTGGCGGTCGTGCCGCACCAGGACATCGCCGGTCTCGGGGCCGACTGCCGCATGAACACGCCCTCGACGCCCGACGGGAACTGGCGGTTCCGGCTCACCGACTGGATGTTGGGGAGCGCCCTCGCGGACCGGCTCGCGGACCTCGCCCGCGTGTACGGGCGGTCGGCATAGCCTGCCGGACGGAAGGGGAGGCCGGGTGGCGAACCGGCCACCCGGCCTCCTTGAAGTGATTCCTTTGCGCCCAGCGACGATCAGTACTCGCGCCGCACTCGACGGTAGACGCCGATCTTGCCCGTGGCGGTGGCCAGGGTCGAGCCGATGCTCGCCCTGAGCTGCCACGAGTAGGTCCCGGTCGAGCTGTACGTGTGGGTCGGCTGCGCCGCCGTCGACCCGTCCGAGCCGTCGCCGAAGTTCCAGCGGTAGCTGATCGAGCCGCTGCAACCGCTGGCCTTGACCGTGAGCGGGAAGGACACCGACTGCCCAACGTAGGCGGTGGTCGGGGCCGTCCCGGTGATGACCAGCGAGCACGCCGGCGCGCTGGCCACGGTAATGGTACCGGTTGCGGTGTTGCTGCTGCCGCCCACCGAGGCCGTCAGCCGCCAGGTGTAGGTGTTGGCGGTGGCGTAGGCGTGCGTCGGGTTCTGCTGCGACGAGCCGGCGCCGTCGCCGAACGTCCACGCGTAGGCGGGTGTGCCGGTGCACCCCTGCGTCGTCGCCGATCCCTGGAACTGGATCGCCGAGCCGACGGTGGCCGAGGACGGAACCACGGCGGCGGCAGTGACGGTGCACGCCGATGCCGTGACGGTTACGGTGCCGCTCGTCGAGTTGGTGCTCGAGCCGGAAGAGACGGTCAGCGTCCAGGTGTAGGTGTTGGCGGTCGCGTACGCGTGCGTCGGGTTTTGCTGCGAGGAGCTGGAGCCGTCGCCGAACGTCCAGGCGTAGGCGATCGGGTTGCTGCAGCCCTGCGAGGTCGCCGAGCCCTGGAACTGGATCGCCGAGCCCGCCGCGGTCGAGGTCGGGACGACCGCGTTGGCCGTGACCGTGCACGAGGGCGCGGTGGTCACGGTCACGGTCCCGTTCGCGGAGCTGGTGCTGGAGCCCGAGGTGACCGTCAGCGTCCAGCTGTAGGTGTTGGCGGCCGCATAGGCGTGCGTCGGGTTCTGCTGCGAAGAGCCGGAGCCGTCGCCGAACGTCCAGGCGTAGGCCACGGGGTTGCTGCAGCCCTGCGAGGTGGCCGAGCCCTGGAACGTGATGGACTGTCCGACGGTGGCGGTGGAGGGAACGATCGCCTGCGCGGCCACCGTGCACGTCGTGCCACCGCCCACGGTCACCGTGACGGTGCCGAGGTTGGAGTCGGTGGAGCCGTTCCAGGCGGCGAAGGTGAAGGTGTCGGTGCCGGTGAACGAGGCATCGGGGTAGTACTTGGCCTGGGTGCCTGTCAGTCCGGCCGTCCCGTTGGCCGGTTGCGAGACGACTCGCAACGTCAACGTGTTGCCGTGCGGGTCGGTGGCGGACAGTGGGATCGTCACGGGCGTCCCGGCGGTCGTGGCCGCCGCCGCGTTGGCAACCGTGGCCGGCGGGTTCGCGGTTCCTGAGTCGCCGCCTCCCGGCCCGTTGTGGCAGGTGTAGCAGCCGATCTGGTAGCCCTTCCAGAAGAGCTTGGTGCCGTACGCCGAGATCGTGCGGTCGCCCTGGGCGCGCGAGAGCACGGTGCCGCGGTAGTCGGTGCCGTGGCACGTCTGGCACTGCGCGCCGTTGCCGTCGGCGGCGTCGCCGTGGCTGCTGACCCAGCTCTGGCCGACCGGGTGCATGCCGTGAGGACCGCCCGTGCTCGCGAGCGACGCCGAGCCGTGGCAGGTGGTGCAGTCCACCAACATCCCTTTGTGCCCCTGGAGCTGGACGCTCTGGACGTTGTCGTTGACGTGCGAGGTCGGGTACTCGGCGTGCGTGGAGCCGTGGCACGCCGCGCACTCGAGGCCGCCGTGCCCCTGGGAGAAGCGGTAGAGGGAATACCCTGCGGCCGGCGTGTTCGGGGTCGTGGCGAACGTCGTATCCACCGGGACCCGCGGCTGGCCGGACGCGTCGAACACGCTGGTGTAGCGAATCTGGCCGCTGTTGGCGACGGCCGTGCCGGTGTGGCAGCTCTGGCAGTTGGGCTCGTCGAGCCAACCTTGCCGTCCGGCGGTTCCGACCGAGTGCATCGGGCCGTGGCAGTTCTGGCACTGCATCTCCATCGAACCGTCGGCTGCGACCGCGCTGCCCATCGCGCCGCGCAGGCACTTGGTCGTGGAGCCGGGGTGGCAGCGGTAGCAGGCCGAGCGGTTCGAGCTGCTGTCCAGGCTCATGTTCGTGAGCGGGTCCATGACGCTGGCGTGATAGCCGTGGATCGCCTGGGTGAGCGGCGGGATCCCCGCCTGGCCGGTGCCGGCGAGGGCGTTGGAGCCGTGGCAGGCGGCGCACAGGATCGGCTTGCCGCCGGTCGTCGCCGTATCGTAAAGCCCGCTTGTGGAGTACCCCGCCTGCGACAGCGCGGCGGTGTAGCTCGCGCTTCCGGCCTGCCTATCGTCGTGGAGGCGCAGGACGTTGAGCCTGTAGTCGCGGTCCGCGTTGGGGTCGTTCACCCAGCCGGCGTTGGGCCGCGCCGCGGCGCCGCTGTTGGAGGCGTGGCAGGCCTTGCAGTCCATCTCGTCCGAGATCGGCAACACGATGTCCGTGGTGGCGAGCACGTTGCCGCCGCTGTCCTTGGCGACCAGGCGCATCATCGGGTAGCTGTTCTTGCGGCCGGCGTCGTCGTAGGGCGTGATCGGGATCCCTTCGGCGATGAACCAGTTGTTGGCCGGGTCGAACGTCATCGGCTGCGCCCGGTTCATCATCCCCGGCATCGCGAGCCCGGTGAGCCCGACGTCGGGAGGGAGGGGCTTGGCGAGCCCGAACAGGGACGCCGCGTACGTCCAGAAGTTGTCCTTGCCGACGGACGTCGTGTTGATCGAGCCCGTCGGGTCGGCGATCGCCTGGTAGGTGACGGTCACTCCAGAAGCGCTGGTCACCAGGTTGCCGGATGCGTCCACCACCTGGGCCTGGATCGTGTTGTAGGGGGGGAGGATCGCAAACACGGAGAAGTCGGAGTCCATGCAGTGCATGCCCAGGTTGTTCCAGCCCGTGATCGTCCATCCGGTCGTGGCCGCCCAACTCGGCAGCGCCGCGGCCATGCCCAGAGCCAGGACCAAAGCTGCGGTGAATACGGTATGCCTTCTCATCGCGCCTCCCTTTCCGGTTCACATCGTCGTACAATGTGACCATATTGCCATTTTGTAATTTAGTGTGTGACCTTGGTCACCGGATGCGCCCCCCCCGGTCCAGGGGCGCCGCCCCGAGCGTCAAGATCGAGTGCGCTGGCCCACGAATCGGTCCGGGCGGCGCTCTCGTGCACGACTTGGAAGGCTGGCCTCAGTCGGTCGCCCGGGCCCGGGCGCGCTGGCGGAAGAACTCGATGACGGCGGGGAGCACCGACACGACGATGATCGCGAAGATCACGAGCGTGAAGTTGCGCTTGACCACGGGGATGTTGCCGAACCAGAAGCCGGCCATGACGAAGCCGAGCACCCACGCCGCGCCGCCGACGACGTTGTAGGAGAGGAAGTGGCCGTACGTCATCTTGCCGATGCCGGCGACGAACGGCGCGAACGTCCGCACGATCGGGACGAAGCGGGCGATGACGATCGTCTTGCCCCCGTAGCGCTCGTAGAACTGGTGGGTGCGCTCGAGGTGCTTGCGGTTGAGGAAGCGCACGTTCTCGCGGTGGAACACCTTCGGGCCGACCACGGCGCCGATCCAGTAGTTCGCGGTGTCGCCGAGCACAGCCGCGGCACCGAGTACGGCCAGCGCGACGGGAAGGCTGAGCGAGCCGCGTGCCGCGAACGCTCCGACCGCGAACAGCAGCGAGTCGCCGGGTAAAAACGGCGTCACGACCAGGCCGGTTTCGCAAAAGACGATCACGAAGAGCAGCACGTAGGTGACGAGTCCGTAGTCCTGGATGATGAGGTCGAGATGCGCGTCGATGTGGAGGATGAAGTCGATCAGCTGGCTCACGAGCCCCATGCGGTCTCCCTGGTGGCGACCGGGCGGCGGAAGGGCCCGCGGCCGATCTCCGATCCCGTCGGAACGTGCAAGGTAAGCGGAAGCCGGGGCAAAATCAAGGCGAGCGCCCGGGGCGCGGGCGCCCTCGCCCGCGCACCTCTACTCTTCTCTCTTCTCTTCCTTCACTCCGCCGCTCGCGGCGAGTTCGCGCAACCGCGCGACGGCCCCCGCGCGGCGCTCGAGGCTGCCGGCCTTGCCCTGGAAGATGCGGCCGCTGCCGCCGCCGCGTCCGTCAAGGAGCACCGCGACCTCGCGCCCGGCCGCCTGCACGTCGAGGTGGAGGTCCTCCCCGAACGCGAGCGCGAAGGACGAGCGGTCGCCGTCGCTCGCGGTCAGCAGCGCGGCCTTCGCGGGCGCGCCCGCGACGAAGCGGCGGGCAAGCGCCTGCAGGAACGCCGCGTCCCTGCCCTCGAAGTGCGCGCTCACGACACCTTCCCGTTCCGCCGCCAGCGTCGCCGCGACCGCCCCGGCAAGCTCCTCCTCGAGGCCGCGGCTCCGTTTCTCGGCCGCCTGCAGCTGCTCGAGCTTGGCCTCGGCCACCGCGGCGAGTTCCTCGTCGGGGGCGCCGAACAGCGCACGCAGGCGGGTGTTGCGGGCCTCGTGCGCGCCGAGGCGCGCACGCACCCGACCGCCGGCCACGAAGGCGAGGCGCGTACCGCCGCGCATCGGCTCGACGCCGAGGAGCTTGATGGCTTCGATCTCGGCCGTCGAGCGCACGTGCGTGCCGCCGCAGGTGTTGAGGTCGATGCCCGCGATCTCGACCAGGCGCACGTCGCCCGCGTGACCGGCGGGCAGACCGCGGGTGCGCACGGCGAGGGTGGCGAACTCGGCCGGGTTGACACGTCGCGTCGAGACGGGCAGCGCGGCCCGGATCCTCTCGGCGACGGCCTCCTCGAGCGCCGCGAGAGCCGCGGCCGCGGGCGGCCTGACGTCCAACTCGACGTCGCAGACCCGCTCGCCGAGGTGGAACGCGGTCGTCGGCCAGCCGAACCGGTCGGCGGCGACCGCGGTCAGGAGGTGCTGGCCGGTGTGCTGCTGCATGTGGTCGAAACGCCGCCCCCAGTCCAGGCGCACCGTGACCGGTCCCGGCTCGACCGGGCGGGCGAGGACGTGCCGGACCGTCCGCTCGCGCCTCTGGACGTCAACGACCTCCACCTCACCGAGCCATCCGAGGTCGGCCGGTTGTCCGCCGCCCTCCGGATAGAGGACCGTGTCGGCGAGGACGGCGAACGGCCGGCCGCCCTCCGCGCCCGTCTCGACGATCTGGGTCGTCAGTTCCTTCATGTACGGATCACGCTCGTACGCCGGCAGCTCGTGCATGGCGGCATCGTACCCGAGGAGCCGTGGGTCGTGGTCCGTGGTCAGTGGTCCGTGGTCCGAACCGGCTGCGCCGGCCGCGCGGCCTCCATTTGTCGTCGTTCCCGCGCAAGTGGGAACCCAGTCGCCGCTCCACAGAGGCCGCCTGGATCCCCGCGTTCGCGGGGATGACACCTGAGAGATCGGACGCTCAACGTAAGGCAGCGCCATCGAGCTTGGGGCGTGCAGCCGCGTCGCCGAGAGTGGTAGGGGCCGGTGATCACACTTTGCTGCCGGTGGCCTGGCCAGGGGGTCCCCATATCGCTCGGCCGGCGAACTGGCGCTGCCGAGCACCAAACAAAGTGTGATGCCCGGCCCCTGGCAAGGCGCCCGAGGCAGCCGCAGCGGAGCGTAGCCGGAGGCTACGTGAGCATGCGAGCCGCCGAAGGGCAACGCCAGGCGAGACGCGGCTGCGCCGCGGCTCGCGGGGGGCTCGGGGGGCAAGAGCGGCCGGGCGGGTGGTGGAGCGGCCGCGGGCCCCCCGACAGGACTGCGGTCCGCTATCGGCGACGCCTCAGGCGAGACGCTCGGCCATCGCTCACATTTCCTGCGGGACGGGGATGCCGAGGAGCTCTTCGAGGATCTCCCTAATCGTCTCCCCGAACAGGCGGAAGACGCCGCGGCGCAGGGCACGGACCGCCTCGTCCTCGGCGTGCAGCACCGAGTGCTCGTGGTAGAGCTTGTGGAACAGCTGCGCCAGGTCGCGCGTGTGCCCGGCCAGGAGGGAGAATTCGAGCGAGGCGAGGGCCTTGCCGACCACCTCCCGGGTGCGCGCGCAGGCGAACGCCAGCTCCCACAGGTCGTCGGACACGGCCGCCGCGGCGGCCGCCCCGGCATCCGTCTCCGTCGAGCCGGCGAGGCCCTGCGCCGCCAGCTTCTCGAAGACCTTGGCGGCCCGCACCGCGGAGTACTGCAGGTACGGCCCCGTGTCGCCCTCGAACGCGAGCGCCTCGTCGAAGTCGAACGCGAGCACCCGGTTGCGTCCCTGCCGTGCCATCTGGTAGCGGAGCGCCCCGACCGCGATGGCGCGCGCACGCGCGGCGACCAGCTCGGGCGCGAGGGCGGGGCCCTCGCCCTGGCGGTCGGCGATCGCGCGTTCCGCCTCGCGGATGAGCGTGACGAGCAGCGCGTCGGCCGCGACGCCGATGCCGCGCCGGCCGGACATCTCGAGGAACGGCTTGGCCATGTCCTCGGCCGTGAGGCCGAAGTCGAGCCCGTGCGTCTCCTCGAGGCGGCGCACCGCCTTCGGCGTCAGCGCCACCATCTCGTAGGCGAAGTGGATCGAGTTCTCCGCCGCCTCCGGGTGGCCGAGGACGCGGATCGCCTCCTTGACGACCTTCTGCGGGTACGACTGGCGCACGTCGATGACGTTGTAGACGCGGCCACCGGCGCCGAACGCCACACCTGTCGGGCGCTCCGCCGGGTCGGAAGCGGTGCGGTAGAGCACCCGCGCGCCCTGCCCGTAGCGGACGGGACCGGCGGCGCCGTCCCGCGCGAAACGCACGAACGCCCGGTAGCCGAAGTCGTGCAGCGCGCCGCCGGCGTCGCGCAACAGGCCGAGCTTCCACAGCTGATAGGCGATGTCCTTCCCGGTGTAGGTCACGGTGCCGCTGGAGCGCAGCAGGATCTTGTCGGCGTCGGCCATCCCCGCGAACTCCGGCGAGTCGGCGAGCGACATCACCCAGCAGCCGGCGTTCTTGCCGTCCTCCTCGAGCCGGATCGCGCCCGTCGCCTGCAGCAGCTCGAACGCCCGCTGCCAGAAGCCGCGGTGGAGGATGTCCGACTCGTGCGGGAGGACGTCGTAGGCGATCCCGAGGCGGCCCATCGTGACCAGGTGGCAGCGCACGTTGGCCTCGGCGACGGCGGCGGCGAGCCTGGCGATCGATGCGTGGTCCGTGGTCCGTGGTCCGTGGTCCGAGGAAGCAAGATCCTCGATGGCCTGCTCGAGCGACAACTCGGAGGGGAAGCCGGCCTCGACGGCGTGCAGCACTTCGGCGCGCCGCGCGGCCGCGCTCTCGTCCTCCTCGTACCAGCGGGTGACGCGCGGGTAGAGGTCCCAGCACAAATCGTCCAGGTCGGCCTCGCCGAGGGTGTCGCTGACCAGCGTGCCGGCGGCCGCGCGCGCCGCGAACGCCGCGAGCACGCCGGAGCGTGACGGCGCCGGCGCGAGGCCGGGCCACGCGGCGCCGACGGCCGCCAGCAGCCGCTCCTCGGGCAGGAAGAGGAACCCGACGACGACGTCGGCGACCTGGACGCCGGTGTCGTCGATGTAGTCCTGGACCTCGACCGGGTGCCCGAGGTAGCGCAGGCAGCGCACCAGCGTGTCGCCGAGCACGGCGTTGCGCAGGTGGCCGATGTGCGCCGCTTTGTTCGGGTTGATGTTCGTATGCTCTACTATCACTTTGGGGGGGCACTTCGGCCCCCCGCCCGAGCCGCCCGCCTCCGCGACCCCCCCAGGCCCCCCGCGCTCGTCCCGCCGGGGGTGGGACTCGCGCATCTCACGCAGCAGGCGGGCGAGCGCCGCGCCGCGGCGCAGGCGGAAGTTCAAGAACCCCGGCCCCTCGACGGCGCACCCGGGCTCGAGCATGGCGAGCGGGTGCTCGGCGGGAAGCGTTGCCCGCGCCTCGTCGAGCCGCCGGGCGACTTCCTCGGCGATCGCGCGCGGCGCCCGCCGCAGCGTCTTGGCAAGGGGAAGCGCGCCGGCCCACGCGAGGTCGCCGAGCGGCCGCCTGGGAGGTACGTCGACAACGATCTGCGGCGCTTCCACTCCCATCGCCGCAAGCGCGGTCCCGATCGCTGCGGCCAGCTCCGTGCGAATCATCTCGAGCATCCGGTTCCCTCCGTGGCGCGCGATTGTAGCGCGCGACCCGTCCGCGACCCGAGCGCGCGCGAGGCGAGAGGGCGGCGCCGCAGTGTGATGGCGCTCACACCGGCCCGGCGCGTCCGGGAGGATGCTGTACCCGTGAGTCTCTCGCCAGCGACGGGGTTCCCGGCCGAGGGCCGCGAGTTGCTCGTGGTCGGTTGCGATGGGGGCACGCGCGACCGCGTCCGCGCCGGGGTTGCGGCGGCCGGGCATCGGGTGACAGTCGCCGACGACGCGCCGGCGGCGTTCCGCGCTGCGGCCGGAGGTCGCTTCGACGCGCTGCTCGTGTCGCACCCGCTTGCCGGCGCCCCGACGCGCGGCTTCCTGCAAGCGGTCCGCCACCCGGAGTCGCCGTGCAGGAGTTCGGGGCTGGTGCTGGTGGCGGAGGAGCGCCTGCGCCGCGAGGCCGAGGGCTACCTCGGGTGCGGCGCCAACCGGGTGCTGGCGGTCGAGCAGGTGGAACGGGGAGTCGCCGAGGTCCTGCGGCCGCTGCTGCGGGTTCCGGTGCGGCTGCCGCTGCGCCTCCCGATACGGGTACAGGTGCTCGGGAACGGCCTACAGCGCCGCGTCGTGTGCGAGAGCGTGAACGTGTCGCTGCACGGCGCGCTCCTGCGCACGCCGCACAGCCTGGCGGTGGGCACCGAGCTGCGGTTCGAGCTGTTCCTCCCGGAGATCCCGCGCCCGGTGCGCGGAGAGGCCGTCGTGGTGCGCCGGACCGTGCAGGGGAGCGAGACCTACCCCGGCATCGGGGTGCAGTTCACGGGCTTCGCCTGGGGTGGCGAGGACGCCCTCAAAGCGCGCGTCGCCGCGTTCCGCGCCGGCCGTCTGCGACCGGTCGGCTAGCGGCGCCGGGCGGCGCGCGCCATCAACTCGTCCGCTGTGATTTCCGGGCCTCGAGCGCCGCCTCCAGGGGCGGGCGCTGCGTGTGGTAGGCGGTCGCCTGCTGGTAGGCGTTCGCGACCGCGAGCAGCTCACCCTCGCCGAAGAGCCTGCCCGTGAACGTGATGCTGGTCGGCGTGCCGTCCGCGGCGCGGAAGCCGTTGGGGAGCACGACGGCCGGGTGCCCCGTGAGGTTGGTGAGCAGCAGGTTGCCGCCGCCGTAGCTCGGGCAGACGTAGACCTCGAACTCCGCCATGAGCCGGTCCATCGCCTGCATCAACAGCGTGCGGATCCGGTTGGCGCGGATGTACTCGACCGCCGGGATGAGCTGCGCGCGGCGGAAGAGGTTCGGCCAGGCGTTGGCGGTCTGCCGCTTCATGAGGGCGTCGCGGCCGCTCCTGGTCAGCTCGTCGAACGCGGCGGCGGCCTCGGCCTGCAGGATGAAGCGCAGCGACTCGAGCGGCAGCTCGGCCGGAAGCTTGGCCGGCGCCAACATGAAGCCCATCTCGCGCAGCGTCGCGAGGGTGCGGCGGTCGAACGCCTGCCACTCGCGTATCCGGGCCCGGTCCTCCTCCTTCTCGACGCCCTTGGCGCGGTCCTCCTCGAACGCCGCCTCGACGTAGCCGACGCGCAGGGTCTTCGGATCGCGCCCGAGCGGCCAGCGGAACGGGCGGTCCACGGCGGTCGGGTCGATCCCGTCCGCGCCGTGGATCGCCGCGAACGCCAGCGCGCAGTCCTCGACCGACCGGGCGATCGGGCCGAGCTTGTCCATCGTCCACGACAAGGCCATCGCGCCGTGCCTCGAGACGCGACCGAACGTCGGCCGCAGCCCGGTGGCGCCGCAGCGCGTGCAGGGAGAGACGATGCTGCCCAGCGTCTCGGAGCCGATCGCGAAGCCCACCAGACCGGCCGCCGTCGCGGACGCCGGCCCGGCCGACGATCCGGACGAGCCCTCCGCGGGGTTCCACGGGTTCCTGGTCTGGCCGCCGAACCAGACGTCGCCCATCGCCAGCTCGCCGAGCGCGAGCTTGGCCACGAGCACGGCGCCGGCGTCGGCGAGGCGGCGCGCCACCGTCGCGGTCTCGGCGCGCACCTGGTCCTGGTACGGTTTCGACCCCCAGGTGGTCGGGTAGCCGGCCACCGCGAGCAGGTCCTTGGCGCCCCACGGCACGCCGTGCAGCGGGCCGCGCCACCGCCCGGCCGCGATCTCCCGGTCGGCGCTCTCCGCCTGCTCGAGGGCGAGTTTCTCGGTGAGCGTCACCACGCACTCGAGCACCGGGTCGAAGCGCCGCAACCGGTCGAGGTAGAGCGTGGTGAGCTCGACCGAGGAGACCTGGCGGGCGCGCAGCAACGCGGCGAGCGTCGCGATCGGCGCGAACGCGAGGTCGTCGGCTGCGGCGGGGCGTGCGATTCGGCCGGCCGGTTGGAACTCGACCACGGTGTCGCGGCGCGCGGCGCGCTCGTCGTCCGCGGCCGTCGTGGCGAACCGCCACGCCGGCGGCACCGCGTTGTCGAGCGGCACGGCGCGGACCTTCGCGAAGTCGCCGAGGAGGGCGGTGACCCCCTCGACCATCATCGCCCGCTGGTCCTCCGGGAGGTCGAGGCCGGTCGTCCACTCCGCCTCGCGGATCATCGCGGCGGTGACCGGACCGCCGCCCGCGGCCAGCGCGGCGACGGCACGGCCGAACGCGGCCGAGCCGGCGCCGATCGCCGCCGCCCGGGCGATCATCCGGCGTCTGGTCCAGACGCGACCGGGCTCGTCGTCGGGGAGGGTTTCGCGCGCCTGCGTGATGGGCCGGTCATCGGGTTCCACGGTGTCCTCCCTGTGAAGGGTGATCGGTCGTGCGGCTCGGAGCAGTGTACCCCGCCGCCGGGGGCCGCTCGGGAATGGGCGGGGCGGCCGCCGGCTTGGGGTTCGTGGAGCCCTGCCGGCCGCGCCGGGTTTCGGGTATAACGTGGACGCCGGGGTAAGGAGAATCGATGACGACTGCCGCCCGCCGGGTATCCGTGTTCGCCTCCGCGTTGGCCCTCCTCGTCGCCGCACGGGTCGTCGCCCAGCCTCCCGTCGAGGACGCCGCCCGCCGCCGCGTCGCGATGGAGAAGCTCGCCGTCGTGGGCAGCGCGCTGTACATCGGGGCGCACCCCGACGACGAGAACACCGCGATGCTCGCGTGGCTGGCGCAGGGGCGGAAGGTGCGCACCGCGTACCTCTCGCTGACGCGCGGGGACGGCGGCCAGAACCTGATCGGGACCGAGCAGGGGGACCTCCTCGGCGTCGTTCGCACCGAGGAGTTGTTGGCGGCGCGGCAGATCGACGGGGCCGAGCAGTTCTTCACCCGCGCGATCGACTTCGGCTTCTCGAAGAACCCCGAGGAGACGCTGCGCTTCTGGGGGCACGACGCGGTGCTCTCCGACGTGGTCTGGGTGATCCGCTCGTTCCGGCCCGACGTGATCGTCACGCGGTTCCCGCCCAACGCCTCCGGCGGCCACGGCCACCACACCGCCTCGGCGATCCTCGCGGCGGAGGCGTTCACCGCCGCGGCCGACCCGGCCAGGTTCCCGGAGCAGCTCAGGTACGTGACGCCGTGGCAGGCCAAGCGCCTGATGTGGAACGCCTGGCGGCGGACGGGCGAGACCGCCCCGGCCGGCGGTCCGCCGGAGCTGACGGTCGACCTCGGGGCGTACGACCCGGTGCTCGGCGAGTCGTTCACCGAGATCGCGGCCGCATCGCGCAGCATGCACAAGAGCCAGGGGTTCGGCTCGACGCCCCGGCGTGGTCCGCTGCCGAACATTCTCCAGTTCGTGGCCGGCGACCCGCCGAAGGCCGACCTCTTCGACGGGATCGACCTGACGTGGAACCGGATCCCCGGGGGCCGCGCGGTCGGCGCCATCCTGGCCCGCGCGATCGCGGCGTACCGCGACACCGACCCGGCGGCGTCCGTCCCGGCGCTGCTGCAGGCGCTCGCCGCGCTCGACCGGCTCGCGCCCGACCCGTGGATCCCCGTGAAGCGGAAAGAGCTGCTCGACCAGATCGCGTCGTGCAGCGGCCTGTGGCTGGAGGCGATGTCGGCGACCTCCACCGTCACGCCGGGGGGATCGGCCGACGTCACCGCGATGGCGCTCGACCGCAGCCGGGTCCCGATCTCGCTGGTGAGCGTCCGGCTCTCGGGCGGCGACGCGATCGGACCACTCCGGCCTCTCGAGCCGAACGTGCCGGAGACCAGGGTGATCGCGGCGAAGGTGCCGGCCGACGCGCCGTACGCGCAGCCGTACTGGCTGGCG
>SCRJ01000190.1 GCA_004298115.1 Acidobacteriota bacterium | reverse complement strand
GCTCAAGCGCGCGATCCAGCGCCTGGTTCAGGACCCGCTCGCGCGCATGGTTCTGGCCGGCGAGATCGCCGACGGCGACACCGTCCGCCTCGGCGCCGCCGGCGACGCCCTCACGTTCGAACGCCACGAGCCCGCCTCCGCAACGGACGGGTGAGCCCGCGGCGGTCGCGTTGGACGGCCGGTCGCCGGACGGATACGATGTCCCGCGACCATGGGAACGGCGTCACGCGACGACGGCTGGAGTGTCATCGTACCGACCCGCGCCGGCTGGACCAACCTGCAGCGGTCGCTGCCGGCGATCGCGGCAGCCCTGGGCGGCGCCGGCGAGATCCTCGTCGTCGCCGACAACGTCCGTCTCGACCCGGAGGCCGGGCGATCATTGCCATTCCGCGCGGTCGCCCATGGCGGCGAGCGGGGCTTCGCCACCGCGTGCAACGCGGGGGCGCGCGAGGCGCGCGGTCGCCGGCTGCTGTTCGTCAACGACGATGTCGAGGTCGAGCCGACGACCGTGGCGGCCCTCGAGCACGTCCTCGACGACCCGGGGGTCGCAGCGGTCGGACCCAACGTCTGGAGTGAGACGCTCGGCCGCAGCGAGAGCGGGAGCCGGCTCGAGTGGCGCCGCGGCGTCTTCGACGCGCGGCAGGACGCGTTGCCCGAGAGCGGCGTCTGGGACGTACCGTTCCTGACCGGCGCCGCCATCGCCGTGCGCCGCGACGAGTTCCTCCGCATCGGCGGTTTCGACGAGCGCCTGGCGCCCTACTACTGGGAGGACGCGGACCTCTGCCTGCGTCTGCGGGCCGGCCGCCGGATCGTGGCGGTGGGCGACGCGATCGTGCGGCACCGGCACGGCGCCACGATCGGAATGGAGGACCCGCGCGCGCGCCGCATCGTGTACGAGCGCAACCGCCTGCTCGTCACCTGGCGGCACGCGGGGGGACTGCGAGTGGCCGCCCACCTCGCGTGGCTGCCCGCGCGCCTCGGGGCCTCCTGCCTGCGCGACCGCGTCGTCGTTCGGGCGTGGCTCGAGGCGCTGCGGCGCCGCGGCCGACACCCCGATGCCCGCTCCTAGACCTTGAGGCAGGGGTGGTCGATGTACGAGCGCGCGGCCGCCCGAACGATCAGGTGGTTGCGCACATGGCGCAGAGCCTCCAAGAGCGTCGGTTTCGGGTAGCCGCCCCCCTCGCTCTCGGGGTGGCGGTAGACGACCCCGGTGTGGGTCGCCCGCAGGAGCCGGTGGCGCCGCATGTGGGCGTCCACCCTCTGCTCGAAGTCCGCAGCGATGTGCGAGAGCGGGTACCGCAGCGAGATGAGGCATCTGTCCCGGTAGATCGGCCGGGAGAAATCCGCGCGGCGGCCGAGGAAGACGGCGTCGGAAAACCCGTACCCGAGGGCGAACGGCCCCGTGTGATCGAAGGTGCTCCAATCGACCTCACGGCGCCACGAGGTTGGGTTGGCGGCGAACACCCGCCGATCCGCCTCCATGAGGCCGGCGGCGGGATCGACCCAGTTGCAGGGCCGGTCGAGGTGGACCTCGGCGTCCCAGTACAGCAGGAACGGGCTTCCCTCCAACGTCACCGCCACCAGGGCGCAGTCCGAGTAGTGGGGGATCCGTCCCAGCTCCGCGCGCGTCAAAGAGCAGGTCCGCAAGGCACGCTCGAGGCGGTCCGCGACGAAGAAGAACGCGTCGATCTCGCCCCGCCCGACCAACGACTCGGCGCGCGACCGGGCGTCGGCCGGGTCGGCCACGTTGTTGATCAGCGCCACCTTGCGGGCGAAACGCCGGCGGTTCTCCTCCTCGATGCGCGGGAAGACCCCGGGCGTCAGGGTCTCCCGGTATGTCCGCTCGAAGGCGTTGACCACCAGGTCGATCTCGGCTTCGGCCATCGCTCGTTCCAGACCGGCATGGTAGTGCAACGTTCCCCGGCGCCAAAGTCGTTCGACCGCCGGGCCCCGGCGCGCGCGGCGCCGCGCGGGCCGCACCGGCGGGCGCCGGGCGTGAGAAACTAGAACACCGTGCGGTCTCCCGCGCTCGCCGCGCTCCCCGCCTCCGCTGCCCACCTGACCGGCTGGCCCTGGACGGAGGAGACCCCGCGCCTTGGCGACGCGATGCCGGACGGCCGGCCTTGGCCGCGAATCACCGTGGTGACGCCGTCCCTCAATCAGGCCCGTTTCCTGGAGGAGACCATCCGTTCCGTCCTGCTTCAGGGCTACCCGAACCTGGAATACCTTGTCGTGGACGGCGGAAGCAACGACGGCAGCGTGGCGGTCATTGAGAAGTACCAGCAGTGGCTCAGCTGGTGGGTGAGCGAGCCCGACCGCGGCCAGGCCGAAGCGATCAACAAGGGGCTTGCACGGGCCACGGGCGAAATCTTCAACTGGGTGAACTCCGACGATCTTTTGGCGCCGGGTGCCCTTGCCGAAATCGCCGCGTGGTTTGGCAGCGCGGACGATGCGTTCGCCGGGGCATGCCGGGTGTTCGGGGAGGGATGCCCGCAGGTTGTCCAGGCGAATCGCGGGCTGAGACCATCGCTCCTCCTTGGCGGGAGCGGCCGTGCGCGGCTGCAACAACCCGCCTTCTGGATGCGGCGTACGAACGTAGGTTCATGTGGTGGTCTGGACGCGGCGTTTCACTACTTCTTCGACGTCGAGTTAGCCGTGCGCTACCTCGCGTTGTTCCCTCGGGTCCGGTATCGCGAAACGGTCCTGGCCAATTTTCGCCTTCACCCCGACTCGAAGAGCAGCGCGCATCGGCCGGAGTTCCAGCGCGAGTATGTCAGCACGCTCGAGAAGTTCGTCAAAGCGGGACGTCCACCTTCGCTCCGCCGCCATGCGCGGTGGCGGTTGGAGGAGCTGGACCGGCACGAGGACCTTGCCCGCCTGCTCGCGGATACGACCAGACCCCTCTGGCGGCGGGCCATCGCATTGACCGGGACGGCTCTCCGGCAGCCGCGGCCAGGTCTGCTGCGGATCTCCGCGGCGGGGCTGCGCCGTCTTCTGCTCAGACGTCCCTGGGTCGTGGCGGGTGAATAGCGAATGAACGAGCACTTCGTACGACGTACCTCCTGCCCGGCCTGCGATTCGCCGGTCTTCGAGGAGGTGTTCAGAACGAGCTACACGGCGGCCCCGATCCGCGACTACCTGGCGTCGTTCTACTCGGCCCAGGGCGGCGTCGAGTTCGATCTCCTCGAAGGGGCCGACTACGCGCTGGCGGAATGCCACGCATGCGGACTGATCTTCCAGAGGGAGATCCCCGGACCTGGTTTGAGCCTCAAGCTGTACGAGGAGTGGATCGACCCAGAGAAGTCGTTCGAGATCTACGAGGCGCCCCGCCGACTCTCGTACTTCCTGACCTTGACCGACGAGATCGCCAACCTGTTGCAGCATTTCGACCGTGCCCCGGGCGATCTAAGGGTCCTTGATGTGGGCATGGGGTGGGGGTTCTGGTGCCGGGCCGCGATCGGATTGGGATGCGAGGCGTACGGCGTCGACATCTCCCCATCCCGGGTCGAGAACGCCGCTCGCCGGGGTGTGCGGGTGTTGAGTTGGGAAGCGATTCCCGACGGCCAATTTGACCTGATCAACGCGGACCAGGTCTTCGAGCATCTTCCCCGGCCCCTCGAGACGCTGCGCCAACTCCGCCGCGCGCTGAAGCCCGGCGGTCTTCTCAAGATCAGCGTGCCGGACGGCCGGAGTGTTAAGCGGAACCTTGAGTACGGGGATTGGCTCGCAACCGCGGAGTCACCGCGCTCGCTCAACCCCGTGGCGCCGCTCGAACACATCAACTGCTTTACACGCCACGTGCTGATCGCCATGGCGGCGGCGGCGGGCCTCCGGCCGACGTTCGTCCCCGAACGGATCACGGTACGTGGGCCGGCGGAGTCGGGCCTCTCGCGCCTGAAGGCGGCAGCGAAGCTGTTGCTCGGACGGGCCGGCGCGCCGTTCAACCGCGAGGGGACGCGAGTGGTGTTTGTCAGGGCGGAGAGCTAGCGTGAACCGAGCGCCGCAACCTCGTACATCAGTGCGGTGAACGAGGCGCCATACGACTCGAGCTTGCGGGCCGCGTCCGCGCGTGCACGCTGCTCGCGCTCCGGTTCGCGGCCCGGCTGGATCCGATGCCACGCCGAGGCCAGCGCGCTCGCGAGAGCGGACGGATCGTCGGGTGGCACGTAGGTCGCGTCGGGCGGATCCTGCTCCCGGTGGATCGGGATGTCGGAGATGATGACGCGCTTGCCCAGGGCCGCGGCTTCGGCGACCGAGTACCCCCACCCCTCGAACAGGGATGGGTTGAGAACGGCGATGGACTGCCGCATCAGCAGCGCGACCTGCCGACGCGGGACCACCCCGAGGTAGAGCAGCTGCTCGCGGAGTCCCAGCTCGGCCACCTTCCTGAAGAACTCGGAGGCGTGCAGCGGCGCGCGGAAATCTGCCGCGATTCCCGTCATCACAACCACCACGCGGTCGCCGCGGTCCCGCAATATCCGGACTGCCTCCAGGACCGCCGCATGGTTCTTGTGAGTCCAAAAGTGGTTGGGTAGGTAGAAGAACTTCTCAGGGAGCCGGTACGCCGTGACCACCTCGCGCGGCTCAGCCTGATACACCGCCGCCGGGAAGGCACTCGCCGGGTGCAGCACCACGCACTTTTCGGCGTGCGCCGGCGCGAGACGGGCGAGGTCGTCACGCACGGTCGCGCTGGTAACGACGACTCGGTCCGAGACCGCCAGGCAGCGGCGGAACGCTGCGGACCGCCTCTCCCGTTCGTCCTCGCTGAAGTGCTCGGGCAGGTGCACGTGCTGCACGTCCGGGATCCACGACGCCGTGCGGACGTGGCGGAGTCGGAAGCTGAGTCCGTGGCCGAAGGCAACCCGGACGCCGACCCCCGCGAGCACACGATCTGCTGTCGGATCGACGGCGAGCGCACGCCGCGCCAGCGAGTCGAGGAAGCTCCGGGGTGTCCGGCGACGCGGGAGAGCGTACCGGATGACCCCATCCGCTGCCAGACCAAGTTCGTCAAGATTCGCCAGGAGTTCGGAGTCCGGGTTGATCAGGAACGTCTCGACCGCGCGCGGATCCGCCGCACGGAGCGCTGCGAGCAGGTTGACCA
>SCRJ01000189.1 GCA_004298115.1 Acidobacteriota bacterium | reverse complement strand
TCCAAACCCAGGCGCCGGTGATCAGGGCGAAGAAACCGGCGAGCGAGATCCCGCCGCCGAGGCCGTAGCGCGTGGCGACCAGCGTGATCACCAGCGGCGTGAAGAACTGCACGCCGCGGGCGAGGTTGAAGGCGGCGCCCATCGCGGTGTTGCGCACCCTCGTGGGGAAGATCTCCGAGAAGATCGGGCCGTAGCCCGAGTAGTTCCCGGTGCCGAGCCCGACCAGGAACATGAACAGCACCGTGAGCGCCGGGTAGACCGCGAGCGCGCCCCAGAACCAGGTGACGGCGAACAGCCCGATCGCCCAGACGACGGAGTAGATCGTGTACGCGACCCGGCGTCCCTTCCAGTCGGCGACGACCCCGAACGAGAGGTAGCCGAGCGCGCCGCCGGTCTGGGTCACGAGCATCCAGATCCCCGCCCTCCCCATCGACGAACCCAGGTGCTCGTACAGGTAACGCGGCATCCAGGAGTAGGTGAACCAGTACGCGGACATGTCGGTGGTAGCGAGGACCAGGCCGAACAGGAAGAGGCGCCTGAGGTCGGGGGTGGTGAGCAGGAACTTGACCTGGCTCGTCTCCTGCGGCGCCGCCAGGCGCTTGCGCTCGAGCCAGACGTCCGACTCCGGCATGTGCCGCCGGATGAGCACGACGAGCAGCGCGGGGAGGACCGAGATGAAGAAGCAGCCGCGCCACCCCCACTCCGGGCCGAACGCATTCGCGAGCGCCGGCTCCACGAAGCCGCCGATCACCGAGGCGACGGCGATGCCGAGCGGGGCGCCGGTCTGCATCACCGCCGCGAACCGGCCGCGCATCCGCGCGGGAAATGTCTCGCCGACCAGCGTCTGCCCGGTCGCCCACTCGCCGCCGACGCCGAGGCCGGTGATGACCCGGCACACCGCCAGCCACGCCGCATCCTGCGCGAAGCCGGACAGGAACGCGCCCACCGAGTACACCAGGATCGTCCACGAGAGCACGGTCTTGCGGCCGTAGCGGTCGGCGAGCCAGCCGAACACGATGCCGCCGAGCGCGGTCGCCGCGAGCGTCGTGCCGACTAGCAGGGAGAGCGAGGAATCGGAGAGCCCGAGCGAGCGCTTGATCGGGATGACGAGGAAGGAGAACAGCATCAGGTCGTAGAAGTCGAACATCCAGCCCGCCCACGACATCGCCAGGATCACGTAGTGGGTCCGCGTCGGGGTGTCGCACTGGTTGAGAAGACGCCTCGCTGGCTGGGGTTCCATGGCGGGCCCTCCGGACATGTTGGCGTCACCGTAACCCCGCCGCGCTCGTCACGCAACGGGCTCGGACCGGCCCGCGGCCCGACGTACCGTCGCCGGCTCAGGGAGACGGGGCGACGAAACGGTCCGCGGCCCACGCGGCCAGGACCTCCCCGAGGAAGACGCCGTGGTAGTCCTCGTGGGGGTAAAGCTTGGCGATCGCCGGGTCGAGGAAGCGCTGCGGGTCGAGATCGAGCGTGGCGAGCACGCGGCACTCGAGAGCCAGATCGGCCTCGGCCACCCGCGGCACGGCGACGGTCTCGCCGGGGAGCGGCGCCAGGCCGGTCTCGCGCCACTTGTCGGTGTCGCGCCCGGAGCGTGAGCCGCACAGGTCGAGCGCCTTGCGATGCCGGTCGCCGAGGACGTTGAGCGTGAACTCCGGCCAGGCCTCGAGCAGCGAGAAAGTGAAGCGCGTCGGGCGCACGTAGACGGTCGCCACGGGCCGGTTCCAGAGCGTGCCCAGCCCGCCCCACGACACCGTCATCGGGTTGGGGCGCTCCCGCCCGGCGACGAGCAGCGCCCACTCCCGGTCGAGGATGGTGAAGGGCTGCAGCGAGAGCTCGTCGGGTCGGATTCGGCGCATCGCGGGACCTCCTCGGGTACGGCCGGGCCGTCAAGGTAGCACGACGCGGGTGCTTGGGCCGCGGCGGCGCCTCTGGTATCGTCCGCCGATGGGCAAGCGCTGCTGGCTCGGTCCCCCGGATCCGTTGATGGAGGCGTACCACGACACCGAGTGGGGCGTGCCGGAGCACGACGACCGCCGGCACTTCGAGTTCCTGATCCTCGAGGGGGCGCAGGCGGGCTTGTCGTGGCGCACGGTGCTGCGCCGGCGGGAAGGGTACCGCCGCGCGTTCGCCGGGTTCGACCCCGCCAAGGTCGCCCGCTTCACTCCGGCGAGGATCGAGAAGCTGCTCGCCGACCCCGGCATCATCCGCAACCGTCTCAAGGTCAACGCGGCGGTGGGCAACGCCCGCGCCTTCCTCGCGGTGCGGAAGGAGTTCGGCACGTTCGATGCCTTCATCTGGCGGTTCGTGGGTGGCTCGCCGATCGTCAACGCCCGCAAGACGGTCGCGGACATCCCGGCGTTGACGGTCGAGTCGGAGGCGCTCTCACGGGAGCTCCTCGAGCGGGGGTTCCGCTTCGTCGGACCGACGATCGTCTACGCGCACATGCAGGCCTGCGGCCTGGTCAACGACCATCTGGTGGACTGCCCGCGCTGGGCCGACCTCGGCGGCGGTCCTGGTCGCGCCCGGCGGGCGCAGGCGGGGAGGACGGCATGATCGGCGCCACCGAAATCAAGCGCGGCGACATCCTCGACATCGACGGCGCGCCGTGGGAGGTGACCGACGTCGCGGTGCAGACCCCGAGCGCGCGGGGCGCCAGCATGCTGGTCAAGGTCAAGACCCGCAACCTGCGCACCGGCCAGTCGCTCGCCCGCACCTATCGCGGCAACGAGACCGTGGACGTCGCCGACTGCGAGCAGCGGCCGGTCCAGTTCCTCTATCGCCACGACGACGAGTTCGTCTTCATGGACATGGGGACCTACGACCAGTTCACGTTGCGGCACGACACCCTGGGCGAGGCGGCCGGCTACCTGAGCGACGGGCTCGAGCTGCACTCGCTGCTGTACAACGGCGAGGTGCTCAACGTCGAGCTGCCGGTGACGGTCGAGCTCGAGGTCGTGGACACCGCTCCGGCGATCAAGGGGGCGACGGCGCAGGCCCAGCTCAAGCCCGCGCGCCTGGAGACCGGGATCGAGGTGTTGGTGCCGCCGTACCTGACCGCCGGGGAGCGCATCAGGGTGGACACCCGCGACGGCCGCTTCGTCGAGCGCGCCAAGGGGTGAATCGCACCCGCGGCGGCGGCCGGTCGCCCGACCGGGTACAATGGGCCGGGAGCCCGGGTTCGTGAACTTTCAGTGCACGCTTGAGGACGTGGCCCGCTGCCTCGACGGCATGGGTTGCCGGTGGGCGGTGATCGGGGCGGTCGCCGCCGCGATCCACGGCGTCCCACGCACGACGGTCGACGTCGACGTTTTGATCGACGGCGCGTTCGCGCAGCGGCTCGATTGCCTGCTCACCGACCTCGGGTACAAGGTGACGTTCCGCTGGGAGGAGAGCTCGCACTTCGCCCCGACGCGACCCCACCTCTGCCCGATCGACTTCCTGCACGCGCACCGGCCGCACTCGCTGGCGATGCTCGACCGCGCCCGCCGCGTCGAGGTGGGCGAGCTCGGCCTGCGCATCCCCGTCGTCGAGGTGGAGGATCTGATCGGTCTCAAGGTGCAGGCGCTGGTGAACGACCCGGACCGCCGTCGCGGCGAGCTGGTGGACATTCGGGCGCTGCTCGAGGCCAGCGCCGCCCGCGGGACGAAGCTCGACCTCGGCCGCGTGCGCGAGTACTTCGCCCTGTTCGGCGAGCAGCGGGAGCTGGACGGGCTGATGACGGGCCTTGAAGATGCTTTCGCCTGACGAGCGCGCCGGCATGATCGCCGAGGCCGCCGACCCGCGCCGGCGCGAGGTGCTGGCCACCGCGCGGGCGGCGGCGCGCGTCGCCGTCACCCCGGTCGCGCTCCTGACGTTTCTCACGGGCGCCAGCGCGCTCATGGCCTCGCTCTCCGCGCTGCCCCGCCCGCGCCCCGGGACCGGGCGCCGTTTCCTCCTCTGAACCCGGCAAGGGAGGCCGGCGGCCGTGCGAGCGTGTAGCATTCGCGGGTGCGGACCGCCGACTTCGCCTACGACCTCCCCGAGGAGCTGATCGCGCAGCACGCCAGGCCGCGCGGCAGCTCCCGTCTCCTGGTGTTGCGCCGGGGAACCGGCGAGGTGGCGCTCGACCGGGTGTCGTCGCTGCCGGCGCTGCTCGGGCCGGGCGACCTGCTCCTGCTCAACGACGTGAAGGTGATCCCGGCTCGGCTGCGCGCGCGCCGGAGCGGCGGTGGTGAGGCCGAGCTGCTGCTCGTGCGGCCTCTCGGCGGTTCCGACTGGGAGGTGATGGCGCGGCCTGCGAAGCGGTTGCACCAGGGCGCGGCGCTGGCGCTCGCGGTCGGGGCCGCGATCCCCCGCGAGCGTCTCGCGGACGGCACCTGGCGGGTCGAGTTCTCGCCGCCGCTCGACGAGGCGGCACTCGCGGCGGTGGGCGAGGTGCCGCTGCCGCCGTACATCCGCCGCGAGGGGGGGCCGAGCGCGGCCGATCGCGAGCGCTACCAGACCGTCTACGCGCGGACGGGCCGCGCCGTGGCGGCCCCCACGGCGGGCTTGCACTTCACCCCCGAACTGCTCGCCGCGCTCGCCGACCGCGGCGTCGAGACCGCCCGCCTCACGCTGCAGGTGGGCCCGGGGACGTTCAAGCCGGTGCAGGCCGACGACCCGAGCGAGCACCGCCTCGACCCCGAGGACTACGAGGTCTCGGCGCCGACCGCGGCCGCCCTGAACCGCGCCCTCGGCGCCGGGAGGCGCGTCGTGTGCGTCGGCACCACCTCGTGCCGTGCGCTCGAGCATGCGCTCGCCGCGGGCCGCGGCCGGGTCCTCTCCGGCGCCGGGAGCGCCGACCTGTTCATCCGGCCCGGGTACGCATTTCGCGGCACCGGGGCGTTGCTGACGAACTTCCACCTGCCGCGCTCGACGCTGCTCATGCTGGTCGCGGCGCTGGCGGGGCGGGAGCGCACGCTGGCGGCCTACGAGCTGGCGGTGCGCGAGCGCTTCGCGTTCTACTCGTTCGGCGACGCGATGCTCGTGGCGTAGCGCCGTCTTGACCGGAGTGCCGGACGGGAGCGTCGCGCGGCGCGCGAAATCCGATCGCCGGGTCGCCGTCGTACAACCACTGACGGAGGATCCCTGCCGGGGTCGCGGGCCCGATCCTGGTAAACTCAGTTCGTGGACTCACTTGAGCATTTGCTGAAGGACGTTGCGGCGGGCGATCAGGCCGCTTTGGGGTACCTGTACGACTCCACCTGTCGCCGGGTGTTCGGTCTGGCCCTGAGCATCCTCCGCGATCACCACGCCGCGCAGGAGGTTACGTTGGACGTCTACGTCCGGGTCTGGGAACAGGCCCGTCGTTTCGATCCGTCCCGCGGGAGTGCGGCCACATGGTTGTTGACCCTCGCCCACCACCAGGCGATCGACCGCGTGCGTTCGCGGAGGCGGCAGAGCCTGCGCGAGCTGCCCCTGGAGCCGGAGTTCGACCTTCCCGACCCGCGGCCGGGTCCCGAGGAGGAGAGCCGCGACGCCGAATCCGCGCGGCGGGTGCGGCTCGCGCTGCAGTCGATCCCGGACGAACAGCGGCGGGCCATCGTGGCGGCGTACTTCGACGGGCTCTCGCACACCGAGGTGGCCGCGGCGCTCGGCCAGCCGCTCGGCACGGTCAAGACGAGGATTCGCACGGGGATGGCGGCGCTGCGTCGCGCGCTGGCCGCTGCCGGGGACGCGGGACCATGACGGCACGCACACGTCACGACGAGATCGCGCTCCAGGCCGCCCTGTACGTGGTGGGCTGCCTTGCGCCGGAGGAAGCCGCGCAGTTCGAGGAGCACCTTGCCGGCTGCGCCCCCTGTGAGGCCGAGGTCGGACAGCTCCGGCGAGTGGCGTCCGCCCTCGCCCAGCTGGCTCCGGAGGTCGATCCGCCCGCCGAGCTGCGGGACCGCCTGCTCGAGCGGGTGGCCGCGTCCGGAACCGGGCGGATCGCCCAGGAGCGTCCTCCGAGCCCGCGCCAGGCGCAGTCGTGGAAGACCTGGGCGCCCAGCCCGGCCGGCGGCGGACCCGTGTTCGTGCCCGCCGGCGACGGCGGCTGGGAACCGACCGGCGTCGCCGGCGTCTCGGCCAGGGGCCTTTTCGTCGACCCGGAGCACGACCGGGTCACCATGCTGGTGCGGATGGTTCCCGGGGCGACGTATCCGGCCCACCGCCACGGCGGCCCCGAGGAGTGCTACCTCCTCGAGGGAGACCTCGACGACGGCGACATCTGCATGCACGCCGGCGACTATCTGCGCAAGGAGGGCGGGACTCTCCACGGTGTGCAGTCGAGCGAGCACGGCTGCCTGATGCTGATCGTCTCCTCGCTGCGCGACGAGCTCGTGGCCGGGGCCACCCAGGCGTGAGCCGCCCGCGGTAACGGACCGGTTGCTCGACCGACTCGCGCCGGCCGGGCCCGGTCGGTCCGGCCGCTGTCGTCTCGAGCGGCCATGCGGACGAGGTCGAACGCCGCAAGGCGGTCGCGCGCCCTCCGCCTCGATCTGGGCATTCCTGCGGCCGAGCCGCACCCTCCCGCCGACCCCTCGCCCCGCCGATCGATCGCGATCGACCGGTGGTCCGGCCATCGCCCGGCCACCCGCCCGCGCCACGACCGAGTTGTGACACCGGTGCGTTCGGCCGTGACATCCGATCGAGGCGACCCGCCGTACAACCGTTCGACTGGGGGAGAGAGAGTCACGGCGAACACTACTTGGCCGGAGACAGGGACGAGCAGCGGGTGCAGGCGACGGCGAAACGACCAGGCACGGCCGGCACGGCGCTGCGAAACGTCGGCCGTCGATCGTCAGGGTACCGGCCAATGGCTTCGTTGAAATTGAAGATCTCGGAACGGGGAAGAACCAAGGAGGGTTCGATGAAAAGGCTCATCTCGGTACTGTTCGTTGCAACGCTCGCGCTCTTTGCGGCCTCGGGGGGCGCACAGACGTTCACCATGACGCTCGCGGGCTCGCGCGAGACCGGGGGCGGCGACCCGGCCGGACGGGGGCTGGCGGTCATCACCATCAACGGCGGCAACGTCTACTACTTCCTGTGGGTGGAGAACATCGCCAGCCCGGCCGCGGCTCACATCCACTCCGGCATCCAAGGCGTCTCCGGTGGCGTGCTGATCGGCCTCGACCCGGCGTGGAGCAACGTCGCGACCAACACGTACACGGCCGCCGGATCGGTCCCGGTGGATGCGGCGACGACGCAGCCGATCCTGCAGAACCCGGCCGCGTACTACGTGAACGTCCACAACGGACCGTTCCCGAACGGCGCCATGCGGGGCCAGCTGCTCGGCGACGGGCCCAGCAGCTTCGCGCTGGCCACGACGCTGCTGGGAAGCCGCGAGCCGGGAGGAGGTTCGACCTCAGGCCAGGGGTTCGCGGCTCTCGTGTTCGACTCGACGACGCTCTACTACTACCTCTGGGAGGCCGGCCTCTCGGCCCCGACGGCGGCGCATGTCCACAGCGGCGGCGCCGGCGTGAACGGCTCGGTCCTCATCGGCCTGTCGCCGAGCTTCAGCGGCGGGCAGGCGACCGGGAAGGTCCCCGTCGACGCCGCCACCCTCGCCGCGATCCAGGCAAACCCGGACCTGTACTATGTCAACATTCACACCGGTGACTTTCCGAACGGGGCGATCCGCGGCCAGTTGGCGGCCACGGAGACGGACGTGAACTTCGCGGTCGCGGCGCACAACGCCGGTCTCGGGACGAGCTTCTTCCGCACCGACATGCGGGCCCTGAGCCTGACCGACGAGAGCGCGACGGTGTACGCCCAGTGGTATCTCCACGGGGTGAACAACGCGACGGGACCGACGAGCACGACCCAGTTCACGATCGCCGCGAACGGCGAGGCCGTGTACGACGACGTCGTGAGCTCGCTGTTCGCGACGAGCGACCGGGGCGCCATCCGCCTGCTGTCCGCTTTCCCTTTCAAGGCGATCGCGCGCAACTTCAACGACCAGCGTCCGAGCGGCGGCGGCACGTTCGGGCAGGACGAGCCCGGACTCGGCCTGGACGGCGCGCTCACGTCCGGCGTGCTGATGCTCAACTCCAACCGGCCCAAGGCCGACGCCCAGGGGTTCCGCACCAACGTCGGGTACTTCAACCCCAGCCCGTATCCGGTTGACGTGACGTTCAACGTCCACCGGCCGGACGGTACCCTGGTCGCGCCGCCCTCCAAGGCGACGTTCCCCGCGTGGGACGACGACCAGGCCCTGTTCTACCAGTTCATCCCGGGGATCCCGGCGGACCAGCAGACGCTGCAGGACTTCTTCATCACGTTCACCGCCACGAAGCCGATCTACATCTTCTCGTCGCCGGTTGACAACAAGACGGACGACGGCCTGCACCAACCGGCGCTCGCCGTTCCGGCGGCCATGACGCAGCCGGTGGCGTCGGCGCAGGCCGCCTCGCCGACGGGGACGATCACGGCGCCCCCTTCCGACGCCTCGGTCTCGGCCGGCAGCGCGGTCAGCTTCCAGGGGACCGGGACCGATCCTCACGGCGAATCGCTGACCGTGACCTGGGACTTCGGCGACGGCAACTCCGGCACGGGCTACGCGACCTCGCACACCTATGCGAGCGCGGGCACGTTCACGGTCACGATGATGGTGAAGAACACCGACGGGGTGAGCGATCCCAACCCGCCCACACGCACGATCACCGTGACCCCCGCCCAGCAGTCCAGCACACCATCGGGGACGATCACGACGCCGGCCGGAAACACGACAGCCTTCACGAACTACTCGGTGAGCTTCATGGGGAGTGGGACCGACCCCCACGGCGAGACCCTGACGGCGGCGTGGAACTTCGGCGACGGCGCCACGGCGACCGGCTTCACGGCCTCTCACACCTACGCGAGCGCGGGCGTCTACACGGTCACGTTCACGGTCAAGAACACGGACGGCGTGAGCGACCCGAACCCGCCCACGCGCACGATCACGGTGAGCAACTACACCTATGGGTATTGAAGACCTCCCGGCGTGCGAGCCACCCCGGCGCCTGCGGGTGCCGGGGTGGCTGTTGTAACCTGGGTTCCACTAACCTGGGGACAGGCAGGGGGTCGCGATGGGGGATCGAGTTGGCGGGCCTTGCAGGCGAAGAGCCCGTTTCACGAGCGGGTTTCTCGCCGGTCGGCTCCTGTTCGCGGTGGCGCTGGGGGAGGGAGTGCTGGGCACGGCCGGTTGCGGCCAGAGAAAGTTGCCGTTCGAGCCCGGGGTGATCACGCCACCGGACCCGAACGCCACCTTCACCCGCGTCCAGAACGAGGTTTTCACCGGCAACTGCGCGATCGCAGGTTGTCACGCCGCGCTCGGAGCGAGAGAGGGGATGAACCTCTCCGCGGGGGCGGCGTACGCAAACATCGTGCGCGTGCCGTCGCTCGAGAGGCCGGATCTCAGCCGCATCGAACCCGGGGACCCCGACCGCTCGTACCTGGTCAAGAAGCTCAGGGGCGACCCCGACATCACGGGCTTGCGGATGCCGGACGGCGGAACGCTGAGCCCGGCCCAGATCCAGCTGGTGATCGACTGGACGCGCCGCGGCGCGCCCAACGACTGAGGGGTCGGACGATGGCACACAAGTTCCTGCTCGCCGCACTGCTGACGCTGGCGTCGTCGGTCGCGGCGCCGGCGCAGACCGTCCCCGAGCCCGAGTTGGGGACCCGCCTCATCAACCTGCCGACCCATCTCGTGCTCCCGTACGGCACCCTGCAGGTGCTCTTCACCCACCGTTTCGGCGAGACGGTCGCGGCCGGCGGGTCGGGCGATCTCTACGGCCTCGACTCCGCCGCCGACATCGGGATCGGCCTCGCGATGGGGTTCGGCCACGGCCTGGACGCCGAGGTGTACCGGTCTTCGCTCTTCAAGCAGATCGAGGCGGCCGTCAAGTGGACGGCGCTCCGCCAGGGGGCCGCGTTCCCGCTCGGGGTCGCCGTCCGCGCCGGCAGCGACTATCGGGGCATCTCCGGGGTCAGGGACCGCTGGGCCGGGTTCGCGCAGCTCGTGCTCGCCCGACGGGTGGGCCGTTGTCTCGACCTCTTCGTCGTCCCGACGTACGTGTCCGACACCCCCACCCTGCGCAACGCGGCCAACGTCGGGTTCGGGGCGTCGCTCCACCTCCCCCGCGCCTGGGACGTCGCCGCCGAGGCGGTCCCCGCCAATCGGGAGGTCCCCGGGGCCACGGTCGCGTGGTCCGTCGGTTTCACGAAGCGGATCCCCGGGCACAGCTTCCTCATCTACCTCGGCAACTCGAGGGCCACGACCACCGACCTGATCGCCGGCTCGGACATACCGGGCGGCTTCAAGCGCGGCGACATGAGGCTCGGCTTCAACCTGGTCCGCCGGTTCCCCGAGTAGCCGCGCCGGGACGGCCGAGAACGCGTCCGCGGACCCCGGCCGTCCGGAGTGGGGTGCAAGCGCTTGCGCGAGGTACACTCTCGGCGTCGTACCGGAACACTCGGAGGGGATGATGGCGAGAATGTGGGCGGCAGGAATCGTGTTGGGGGGGGTCATGAGCGTGACGGCTTTTGCGCAGGCGCCGGCCAAGGCGCCCGAGGCGTATCGCTGGAACCTGGACGATCTCTACGCGACGCCGGCGGCGTTCGATGCGGCGCGGCAGCAGTTCGCCGGCCGGCTGGCGGAACTCGGCGCCCTTCGGGGCACGGCCGGCCGCTCGCCGGCGGCGATGAAGGCGGCGCTCGACCTCTACTTCGGGCTGGCGAAGGAGTTCGGCCGCATCAGCTCGTACGCCTCGATGCGGTCGGACGAGGACACGCGGGTGCCGGAGGCGCTCGGCGCGCGCCAGGAGGTGATGCAGCTCGGCGCGCAGTTCGCGGCGGCCGCATCGTGGTTCCCTCCCGAGGTGCTGGCGCTGCCGGCCGGGACCGTCGCGCGGTTCGTCAGGGAGGAGCCGGGCCTGGCGCCGTACGAGTTCTTCCTCGGGGACATCGAGCGGCAGCGGGCGCACACCCTGTCGCAGCCCGAGGAGAAGCTGCTCGCCGAGGCCGGCCTCGTGACGCCGGCGCCGGCGACGGTGTACGGCGTCCTCGCCAACGCCGACGTGCCGTTCCCGGAGGTCACTCTTTCCACCGGCGAGAGGGTGCGTCTCGACCAGGCCGGCTATGCCAAGTACCGAGCGTTGCCGAACCGCGCCGATCGCATCCTCGTCTTTCACGAGTTCTGGAAGACCTTCAGGGCGTACGAGCGCACGTTCGGGACCACGCTCGACGCCCAGGTCAAGCGCGACCTGTTCTACGCGCGGGCCCGCAACTACCCGTCGTGCCTCGCCGCAGCGATCGACGGCAGCAACGTCCCCGAGGCCGTGTACCGAACGCTGATCACGGAAGCGAACCACGCGCTGCCGACGCTCTACCGCGCGTTCCGCCTGCGGGCCAAGCTGCTCGGCATCCCGGACCTGGCGTACTACGACATCTACCCGCCGCTGGTGAAGCACGTGGACATGAGCTTCCCGATCGGGAAGGGCGAGGCGCTCGTGCTCGAGGCGCTCGCGCCGCTCGGAGAAGGATACGTGGACACCGTCCGCAAGGGGTTCGCGTCGCGCTGGATGGACGTCTACCCGCAGGCCGGCAAGCGCTCGGGCGCGTACTCCAACGGCTCCGCCTACGACGTCCATCCCTACGTCCTGACGAACTACAACGACGACTACGAGAGCGTGTCCACCGTCGCGCACGAGTGGGGCCACGCGATGCACTCGTACCTCGCGAACCAGGCGCAGCCGTACCCGACCGCCGACTACTCGATCTTCGTCGCCGAGGTCGCATCGACGTTCAACGAGGCGCTGCTGTTGCGGCGCATGTTGACGCAGGCGGCGAGCGACGACGAGCGGCTCTTCCTGCTCGGCAACTACCTCGAGAACCTGCGCGGCACGTTCTTCCGCCAGGCGATGTTCGCCGAGTTCGAGCTCGCGATCCACGAGGCCGTCGAACGGGGCGAGGCGCTGACCGGCGCGAAGCTCACCAAGATCTACGGCGAGCTGCTCCGCCGCTACCACGGCAGCGACCAGGGCGTCATGCGCATCCCCGACGAGGTGGCCGTCGAATGGGCGTACATCCCGCACTTCTACATGGACTTCTACGTCTACCAGTACGCCACCTCGCTGGCCGCCTCGACGCAGCTCGCGCGCGAAGTGCTCGACGGCCAGCCCGGCGCCCGCGACCGCTACCTCGGCCTCCTCAGGGCCGGCGGCTCGCGCTACCCGTACGAGCTCCTCAAGGGGGCCGGAGTGGATCTCGCGACGCCGGCCCCGTACCGGGCGCTCGAGGCCCAGATGAACTGGGCGATGGACGAGATCGAGAAGATCGTGGCCAGGCGCGACGCCGCCAAGTAGCTTCGGCGCCCGGCCGCGGCGACGTTCGGGGGAGGCCTGCGGGCCTCCCCTTTCCCGCTTCCGCCCCCGTCGGGCACGGTCCGCCCGGCAACATCGTGGCGCCGGTCGCGTATCATCGGAGGCGGAGCCGGTGGAGGAACCCATGACGACGCGAACGAAGGCGCTGGTGGCGGTGGGGGGTGTGCTCGCGATCCTGGCGATCGGCGTGCTGGCGATCGTGCTCGGGGCGCGCTACGCAACCCGTCACGTGCCTGGCGACAGCATCCTGACGATCGAAATTGCGGGGCCGATCCCGGAACTCCCCTCGACCTCTCCGTTCGGGGAGATCTTCGGCGACCGCACCCTGTCGCGCCGCGACCTGCGCGATGCGTTGGTGCAGGCGGCCTCCGACCCGCGCATCCGGGCGGTGCGCGTTAAGGTGCAGGAGTTCACCGCCGGGTTCGCGACGATCGAGGAGCTGCGCACGCTGCTCGAGAACGTGGGCAAGGCCGGCAAGGCCACCTCCGCGTACCTCGAAACCGCTGGCGAGTTCGCCCCCGGCAACGCCCAGTACCTCCTCGCGACGGGGTGCAAGCGGGTCGTGCTCGGCCCGATGGGCGACATCAACATCACCGGCCTCGGCTCGCGCACGCCGTTCATCCGCGGCACCCTCGACAAGCTCGGGATCGTCCCGGAGTTCCCCGGCATCGGGGCCTACAAGAGTGCGCGTTTCTTCTACACCGAGAAGGACTTCACCCCGGCGGCGCGGGAAATGACCACGTGGCTGCTCGACTCCATCTCGAGTCAGGCGGCGGCGGGGATCGCCGCCGGGCGGGGGTTCACCCCGGCGGAGGCCGCCGGTCTGATGCAGCGCGGCCCGTTCCTCGGGCCGGCCGCGCTCAAGGCGAAGCTGGTGGACGAGCTCGCGGACTGGGAGACGTTCGTCGAGGAGAGCTCGACCCTGAACGGGACGAAGCTCGACGAGGTCCCGATCCGGCGCTACCTGAACGCCGATCGCCCGAACACCAGCGGCGCCCCGATCGCCGTGCTCGTGGCGAACGGTCAGATCATGCGCGGCGAGAGCGGTTACTCCCCGATGCCGCTGTTCGGCGGCGACGTCATGGGTTCCGACTCGATCGCGCGCGCCTGGCGTCAGGTGCGCGAATCCGACGCCAAGGCGGTCGTGTTCCGGGTCAACTCGCCCGGCGGCAGTGCGGTGGCGTCCGAGATCATCCGCGCCGAGATGGCCAGGACCGCCGCGAAGATCCCCGTGGTCGTCTCGATGGGCGACGTGGCGGCCTCCGGCGGCTACTGGATCACCTGCGGCGCGACCAGGATCGTCGCCGACCCCGGCACGATCACCGCCTCGATCGGCGTCTTTTCCGGCCATCTCGACATGACGAAGTTCTGGGACGACAAGCTCGGCGTCACCTGGGGGAGGATCGACACCGCCCCGAACGCCGGCCTGTACAGCTCCGTGGATGCCTGGACCCCGGAGCAGCGGCAGGTCGTGCAGGGCTTCCTCGACCGGATCTACGACGGGTTCCTGCAACGGGTGTCGGCCGCGCGCAAGATGACCCGCGAGCAGGTGGATGCGATCGGCCGCGGGCGCGTGTTCACCGGTGAGCAGGCCAAGGAGAAGGGCCTGGTCGACCAGCTCGGCACGTTCGACGACGCGGTCGCGGTCGCCAAGCAGCTCGCGGGCCTGAAGCCGGATGCCGCGGTCGAGCTCACCTACTACCCGCGGTCGAAGCCGCTGTGGCAGAGGATCATGGAGAAGGACGACGCCGGCGCCCGGCTGGAGGCGATGGCCAGGGAGGCGATCGCCGGGAAGGTGATCGCGCCGGGCCCGGTGTGGCTCCCCCCCATCCAGATCCAGTAAGGCGCTGAGGGGCGCTGCCGATATCGGACCGTCTGCTGCGTTGCCCTTCGGCGACTCGCGTGCTCACGTAGCCTCCGGCTACGCTCCGCCGCGTCCGCCTCGGGCGCCTTGCATCCGGCCCAATCTCGGCGGCGCGGCTACACGCCGCAAGTGGTGAGGTCCTGCCTCCGGTGGTGTGTTCGTCTTCGAGGGAGGGGATCGAGGGTGCGCGGCCTGCCGCCGGGACGCGTCGGGGGTCGGGGTGGAGGGTCAGGCGGTGGACGCGGGGCCGCGGCGCAAGGTGACGAGGTCGACCTCGGGAGGGACCCCGAAGCGCAGGGGGATCGCACCGACCCCGATGCCGCGCGACACGTAGAGCAGCTGCTCGCCGCGCTGGTAGGGACCGGCGACGTAGGGCGTCGATAGGCGCGCGAGGTTGACGCCGCGCGAGGGGAGCGCGATCTGGCCGCCGTGGGTGTGGCCCGCGAGCGTGATGTCGGCGCCGGCGGCGCGGGCCGAGCGCCAGCCCCCCGGCTGATGGCAGAGGAGGAGGCGAAACGGCGCGTCACCGCGCTCCAGCACCGAGAAGTCGGGTCCCCAGCCGGGGATCGCGTCGAGGTCGTCCACCCCGACGAGGAGGAGCCGGGCGCGACCCCGCTGCAGCGTGGCCATGTCGTTGACGAGGGGGGTGATACCCACCGCTTCGAGGGCGGCGAGCGCGATGCGGGGGCCGGCGAGGTGATCGTGGTTGCCGAGGATCCCGAAGGCGCCGAGGGGGGCGTCGATGCCGGCAAAACCCTGCACGAACAGGTCGGCATCGACCTTGCGGCGGTCGAGTTGGTCGCCGGTGAACACCACGAGATCGGGCGCGAGTCCCTCGACGATCGACCGCACCCGGGCGAGGCGCTCGGGCGGCATGAACGGCCCCGCGTGGAGGTCGGAGACCTGGGCGATGCGCAGTCCGTCGAACGCTTTCGGCAGCAGCGGGTGGGTCAGGGTGACGCGCCGGACCATCGGCAGCTCGGTGGCCTCGAGCCATCCGGAGCGCGCGAGCAAGCCTCCGCCGACGAACGCCATCGCGCCGTTCTTCAGCATGCTCCTGCGGGTCAAGTAGGTGACGGTCCTCATTCGGGCGCCATCGGCGCGGGGCGAAGTATACAGCGTTCAGTCAAATCCGCGCAGTGAGGTGCCAGAAGCACCTCCCTTTGCTACACTTCTACCGATGACTACGAAGGAATCCAGCGAGTGGAGCCACGCGCCGACCCTCGTTCCCCGGGATCCGGGCGCCGCCGCGGCGCGGGTGCGGGTGCGACAGGCGGCGCTGCGCATCGGCCGCGATCCGGCGTGCGATGTCGTGGTCGCCGAGCCCACCGTATCCCGCCGCCACGCCCAGGCCAGCTGGGACGGGCGCGAGCTCGTGATCGAGGATCTCGGCTCGTCCGGTGGGACCTTCGTCAACGGGGCCAGGGTGCAGCGGGCGGTCGTGCATCCCGGCGACGTCGTGCGTCTCGGGCCGCGGATCGAGTACCTGGCGCAGGAGGAGGAAACGACGAGCGCCCTCGAGATCGCCGCCGAACAGAGCGGGGACAACGAGGGCGGGGTACGTCACCTGCAGACGCTGCTCGAGGTGGCGCGTGCCCTCAACGCCGCGACCGTGCTGGAAGATGTCGTGCACGTGGTACTTCAGGCCGCAGTGCGGATGCTGCGGGCGGACCGGGGTTGCGTCATCCTGATCGAAAACGGGCAGCGGCGGACGGTCGCGTGCCACCCCCGCGACCTGTCGGAGACGTCATGGGCCGCGCACAGCTCGCTTTTCGATCGGGCGCTTTCCGGGCGCCGGGTCGTGCACGCCGGAGCCGAGCTGTCACCGTCGACGACGATGGTCGCCCGCGGGGCCGCGCTCGCCGTCGCCGCCCCGCTGATGGTCGCCCGCCGCCCGATCGGGCCGGCGAAGGACGCCTCGTTCGTGGCCAGCGTGGAGGTCATCGGCGGCATCATGGTCGAGCGCGCGAAGGCGGGCCAGCGCTTCGGGAGTGAGGACCTCGCGGTTCTCGAGTCGCTGGCGGCGGACGCGGCCGTCGCGATCGACAGCGCCCGGCTGTACCGGGAGGCGCGCGACAAGGCGAAGATCGACCACGAGATGGGGCTCGCCCGCGCGATCCAGGCGGCGCTGCTGCGGCCGCCGCCGCAGGTCCCGTTCGCCGACGTCTTCGCCTTCTCCCAGTCGGCGCGCATCGTCGGCGGCGACCTCTACAACGCCGCGGTGCGCGAGGACGGGGCGCTCGCGGTGGCGCTCGGCGACGTCTCCGGAAAGGGCGTGCCGGCGGCGCTGATCATGGCGATGGTGCAGGGCCTTCTCGGCCTCCTGCACGAGCTCGGCCAGCCGATCGCCGCGGTACTGCCGGCGCTCAACCGCAGCCTGATCGAGCACAACCCGGGCAACCGCTTCCTCACCCTGGGCGCCGGCGTTCTCGCGGCCGACGGCACGCTCGAGCTCGCCAACGCCGGCCACTGCCCTCTCGCGGTGCTGCGCGCCGACGGCACCGTCCAACTGGTCCCCCCCAAGGGGCCGATCCTCGGACTCCTGCCCGATGCGGTGTGGGGGATCGAGACCTTGCGGCTCGACCCCGGCGAGTCGGTGGTGTTCTACAGCGATGGGGTGTCCGAGTCGTTCGCTCCCAACGACGTAGAGTTCGGCGTGGAGGGCGTGCAACGGACACTCGGCGGTCTCGCCGGCGCCGGCGCCGAGGAGGTGGCGCAGGCGCTGCTCCAGGCGGCCGCGACGCACCGGGCGGGGCGCGAGGCCGAGGACGACGTCACGCTCCTGGTGGTCCGCTATACGGGCCAGGGATGACGGTCGGTCCCGGGCCGCGGCCACGCGCGTCGCGGTGCCGGCGGCGGCCCCCGCGGCGCGGCTCTCGTGGCACCGCCACTGCAGCGCGACCGCTGTAGCGCTCCTGGTGTGGCGCGGGCGCCCTCGCGCGCGTACCATGGGCCCGCCGCGCGACCGCGCGGCGGGGGGATCCATGAAGCGTCTCGCAGCGTTGGTCGTTCTCGGGCTGTTCGTCGCCGCGCGGAGCGTGACGGCCGAGGCCGCCAAGCCGGCCGCCGGCCCGTACGACCCCGCACTGAACGGGTGGGAACAGGTGCAGGCCGCAGCCGCGAAGGCGGCGGCGGACGGCAGGCGCGTGCTGGTGGTCGTCGGCGGCAACTGGTGTCCGTGGTGCCGGGCGCTCGACCGACTGATGACCGACGACGCTGCGTTGCGCGACGAGGTCGCCGCGCACTTCGAGCTGGTGCACCTCAACTACTCGAAGGAGAACAAGAACCCGGAGGCGATGGCGCGCCTGGGCAACCCCGACAAACTCGGGTTCCCGTCGTTCGTGGTGCTCTCGCCGCAGCTCAAGGTGTTGCACCTCCAGGAGAGCGGGGCGTTCGAGACCGGCAACGCGAAGAAGCCGGGCCACGACCCGGCGAAGCTGATCGCGTTCCTCAAGCAGTGGGAGAAGTAGAGCAGGCGGGTGCGAGGGGAAAGGGAGACGCGGAAGGCGGCGGCACCCTCACGTTGCTCCTCTCACTTCTTCCCATGGCCCCTTCCCCTTTCACTGCTTTCCCGACCTGAGCGTGATCCGGACGATCTCGGAGGGCCGCCACAGGCGCATGCGCGGTCCCCAGGTGCCGGTGCCGCGGCATACGATCGCGGTCATGCCGCCGACCTGGTAGCGGCCGCCGAGCAGCGGGTAGGTGAGGCGAACGAGATAGCCGAACGGCCAGATCTGGCCGTCATGGGTGTGGCCGGACAGCATCAGGCCGGCGCCGAGCGAGGCAGCCTCGGCGGCCTGCCACGGGGTGTGCGACAGCAGGATGGCGGCGCCGGGCGGGCGGTCGGCGAGTGCGCGCTCCACCGGCTCGCCGTCGACGCCGAGCTGACGCCGGGCGGTGAGGTCGTCCACACCCGCGAACACGAGGCCGGGGACGACCTCGGCCGAGCGGTCCTGCAAGACGTGGAACCCCGCGTCCTCGAACAGCTTCACGCTCCTCGCCAGGCCCGCGTAGAACTCGTGGTTGCCGGTGACCGCCCAGACGCCGAGCGGGGCGGCCAGGCGCCGGAGCACCGGAACCATCGGCTCGACGCGGGCCACGTTGCCGTCGATGAGGTCCCCGTCCACCACGATCAGGTCGGGTTTCATCGCTTCGACGCGATCCACCAGCCGCGCCATCCACGCCCCGCCGATCAGCGTGCCCAGGTGCACGTCGGAGAGCTCGACCAGCACGGTGCCGTCGCGGTCGGAGGGGAGCCGCGGCAGGGTCACGTCGTAGTCCACGACGACCGGCGGGCGGAGCCCCTGGACCAGCGCGACGGCCGCGAGCGCCGCCGCGGCGACGAGCGCCCAGCCGCGCGCCATGGGCGCGAGGCGGGGGAGCAGGAACCCGCCGAGCGTGACGAGGTCGAGCGCGAGCAGGGCGAAGAACGCCAGGGTCAGGACGCCCATCCACGTCGAGCCCACGAATTCGAGCGGCCGGCCGGCCAGGTCGAGGCCGCGGTGCTCGAGCACCCGCGAGAGGGGGTAGCACACCCAGAGGAACGCGGCGATCGCCGCCAACGTGCCGCGCGAGAGGTGGCTCGAGATCACGGGGACCGATGCCGCCCGCCAGAACACGTACAGGTGCATCGCGGTCCAGACGCCCAGAACGATCGTGAAGAACACGGTGACCCTCCCCGCGCCGCTCATCGTTCCATGGTACGTGATCGGCAGTCCGGTCGCGGGCCGCGGCCGGCTGCGGCGGACCGATACCGTGTACGATACGGCACGGCCCGCGCGGGCGGGCGGGAGGACGACATGCTGCGGTTGCTATCCCTCACCCTGCTGTGCGGCATCGCGGCCGGCGCCGCGGCCGCCGCCGAAACCCATCCGTTCTCGGTGCACGACATGCTCGCGATGGACCGGATCGCCGAGCCGCGGGTGTCCCCCGATGGCCGCCTCGTCGCGTTTTCGGTCAGCGTGACCGACCTGGCCAAGAACAAGCGGCACTCGAGCCTGTACCTGGCGGCCGCCGACGGGTCGTTCGTGCGTCGCCTGACTGCTGCCGAGGCGAGCGACTCGCAGCCGCGGTGGAGCCCCGACGGCAAGGCCATCTTCTTCGTGTCCTCGCGCTCGGGCTCGGCGCAGGTGTGGCGGATCGCGCTCGACGGCGGCGAGGCCGAGCAGGTAACCCGGATGCCGCTCGACGTGGACGCGCTGGAGGTCGGCCCGGGGGCGAAGTTCCTCGTCTTCAGCATGGCCGTCTTCCCCGGCAAGTCGCCGGAGGAGACGAAGCAGGCGCTCGACGCCAAGGCGGAGAGCAAGGCGAGCGGGATGGTGTTCGACCACCTCTTCATCCGCCACTGGGACACCTGGGAGAACGGCACCCGCAACCACCTGTTCGCCTACGACCTCGCCGCCGTCAAGGCGACCGACCTGATGGCCGGGATGCCCGCCGACTGCCCGACCAAACCGTTCGGCGACAGCGGCGACTACGCGATCGCACCCGACGGCAAGGTCGTCGTGTTCTCGACCAAGGACATGGGCGCCAACCCGTCGGCCGAGGCGTGGTCCACCAACTTCGACCTGTTCTCGGTCCCCGCCGACGGGTCGGCGGCGCCGGTCCGGCTCACGACCAACCCGGCGTGGGACGGGACGCCGCGCTTCGCCCCCGACGGCCGGACGCTGGCGTACCTCGCCATGAGCCGCCCCGGCTACGAGGCGGACCGCTTCGACATCGTCCTGCGCGACCTCGCGAGCGGAAAGGAGCGCAGGCTCACGCTGCGCGCGGACGCCTCGCCGCGCGGCGACCGCTCGCCGTCGGAGATGGTGTGGTCCGCCGACAGCCGCGAGCTGTACTGCACGGCGGACAGCGATGGCCAGCACGCCCTGTTCGCCGTGGACCCGGTAGCCGGCACGAGCCGGGTCGTGGTCGGACAAGGGACGATCGACGGGCCGCAGAGCGTCGCCGGCGGGCGGGTCCTCTACGGCATGAACTCGCTCCTCGGCCCCGAGGAGCTGTACACCGTCGGCCGCGACGGCAAGGGGATCGCCCGCGTCACGCGCCTCAACGACGCCAAGGTCGCGGCCGCCCGTTTCGGGACCCCGGAGAGGTTCGCGTTCACCGGCGCCCACGGTGACCGCGTCGAAGGCTACATCGTCTACCCGGTGGACTTCGACCGGACGAAGAAGTACCCGGTGGCGTTCATGATCCACGGCGGCCCGCAGGGGATGTTCGGCAACGACTTCCACTACCGCTGGAACCCGCAGGCGTACGCCGGCGCCGGCTACGCGGCGGTGATGGTGGACTTCCACGGTTCCACGGGGTACGGGCAGGCGTTCACCGACGCGATCAACGACGATTGGGGCGGCGCACCGTACGAAGACCTGATGAAGGGCCTCGACTACGCGCTCGCCCACTACCCGTTCCTCGACAAGGACCGGGTCGGGGGGCTGGGCGCCTCGTACGGCGGCTACATGATCAACTGGATCCTCGGCCACACCGACCGCTTCAAGTGCCTGGTGTGCCACGACGGCAACATCGACGAGCGGATGGCCTACTACGACACCGAGGAACTGTGGTTCCCCGAGTGGGAGCACCGCGGGACCCCGTGGGACAACCCGCAAGGCTACGCCAAGGTCAACCCGATCGAGTTCGTGAAGAACTGGAGGACCCCGACGCTGGTCATCCACGGGATGAAGGACTTCCGCATCCCGTACTCGCAGGGGATCGGGACGTTCACGGCCCTGCAGCGGATGGGGATCCCCTCGAAGCTGCTGATCTTCCCCGACGAGAACCACTTCGTGCTCAAGCCGGCGAACTCGATCCTGTGGCACGACACGGTGATCGGCTGGCTGGACCGGTGGCTGAAGTAGGAGGGCACAGGGCGTAGCGAGTGGAAGAAATGTGGTCCGTGGTCCGTGGTCCGGGGTCAGAGAAGAGCCGCTCCGAGAGGGAGACGGCCGCCGCGTGAGGCTGCGGCGGCTCGGCCGGCGGTTGGACGCGACCCGCACGCCGCCCGGCCTCCGAGCGGGTGGCTTGGGCGCCGCTTTTTCCCCGCGCAGCCAGCGCCCGCGCGCGGCGCCACGCAACGCTTGACAGGTCCGGCGCCTGCGGGGTACGATCACCGTCCCTTGCGAGTCGGGGTACGCCTCGCCGGGGTTTCGTGTGGGCGAGTGGAGAGCGACGATGAAGACGTACGTGCCTAAACAGGATGAGATCCGCCACGATTGGTACGTGATCGACGCCGCCGATGTCGTGCTCGGACGGCTGTCCACGAAGGTGGCGACGCTGCTGCGCGGCAAGCACAAGGCGAGCTTCACCCCCGGCCTCGACACCGGTGACTTCGTCATCGTGGTCAACGCCGAGAAGGTGAAGCTGACCGGCAACAAGTGGGAGGACAAGCGGTACTACCGTCACTCCGGCGATCCGGGTCACCTCCACCAGGAGACCGCCAGCGAGCTGCGGGACAAGTCCCCCGAGCGCCTGGTCCGGTTCGCGGTCTGGGGGATGCTGCCCAAGAACCGGCTGGGCCGCGCGCTCTTGAAGAAACTGAAGGTCTACGCCGGGGCGGAGCATCCGCACCAGGCGCAGCAGCCGCAGACGATCAAGGCCGAAGGGTAAGGAGAACAGTCGTGGCGAGCATCCAATTCTACGGGACGGGCCGGCGCAAGACTGCCGTGGCCCGCGTCTATCTGCGTCCTGGCACCGGCGTGATCAAGGTCAACAAGCGCGACTTCGAGACCTACTTCCCCAACCGCGTGCTCAAGATGGTCATCCGCCAGCCGCTGGCGATCACCGAGACGTCCGACAAGTTCGACATCGTCGTCAACGTCGCGGGCGGCGGCATGACCGGCCAGGCCGGCGCGATCCGCCACGGCCTGTCCCGCGCGTTGCTCGAGTTCAACCCCGAGCTGCGGCCCAAGCTGAAGAGCGCCGGCTTCCTGACGCGGGACGCCCGCGAGGTGGAGCGCAAGAAGTACGGGCAGCCGAAGGCGCGGCGGCGGTTCCAGTTCTCGAAGCGCTAGGGAATCCTGAAAGGAGAAACGCTCTTGGCTTCCATCTCAATGAAAGAGCTGCTCGAGGCTGGCGTCCACTTCGGTCACCAGACCCGGCGCTGGAACCCGAAGATGCGGCCGTACATCTTCGGAAAGCGCAACGGGATCTACATCGTTGACCTTCAGAGGACGCTGCAGCTCTTCGAAGAAGCCTCCAACTTCGTGCGCGATCTGGTGTCGTCCGGCGGCACGGTGCTGTTCGTCGGCACCAAGCGCCAGGCGCAGGACGTCGTCAAGGAAGAGGCCACCCGGAGCGGCATGTTCTTCGTCGCCCACCGGTGGCTGGGCGGCACGCTCACCAACTTCGTGACGCTGCGGCGGTCGGTCGAGCGGTTCAAGGAAATCGAGCGCCAGCTCGCCGCGGTCGAATCGCAGATCACCAAGAAGGAGCGGGTCCACCTCGAGCGCGAGCGCGCCAAGATGGAGAAGAACCTCGGCGGCATCCGCGACATGGAGTCGCTGCCGGACGCTCTCTACGTGATCGACACGAACCACGAGCACAACGCGGTCCACGAGGCGAACCGCCTCGGCATCCCGGTGGTCGCCGTCGTCGACACGAACTGCGACCCCGACGTCGTGGACTATCCGATTCCCGGCAACGACGACGCGATCCGCGCGATCAAGCTCTTCACCTCGCGCATCGCCGACTCCGTGCTCGAGGGCCTCGCCATGGTCGAGGGGCGCACGCAGTCCGAGGCGGCGCTCGTGCGGTCGGCGGCTGCCGCCGGCGCGGCGCCTGCCGTCGTCGCGAGCCCGGTCGAAGAAACGCCGGTCGAGGCGACGGCGTCCGGTGAGGAAGCGGCGTTGCCTTCGCTCGAGGAGACGTTCGAGGAGTACGACGAGGGGACCGAGCAGTACGAGAAGCGCTAGGAAGACCGTGGCCCGTGGACCGTGGTCCGTGTTCCGCGGGTGAGACGTTTGACGATGAGCGGTGTGGCGGTACAGGTCGCGGCAACTTCTGACCACGGACCACTGACCACGGACCACGATGGCACACGGCCAGGGGGGGCGCTTCCTGGCCGTTTTCATGGAGGAACGAGATGGCGATTCCTGCTGCGGTGGTGAAAGAGCTGCGAGAGAAGACCGGCGCCGGGATGATGGACTGCCAGCGGGCGCTCGCCGAGGCGAACGGCGACATGGACGAGGCGGTCAAGATTCTCCGCAAGAAGGGGCTGTCGGCCGCCGCCAAGAAGGCCGGCCGCACCGCCAAGGACGGCCTGGTCGCGATCGCGGTGATCGAGGACGGCCGCCGCGGCGGCATGGTGGAGCTCAACTGCGAGACCGATTTCGTCGCCCGCACCGAGCAGTACCAGGCGCTTGTCCAGGGCCTGGCCGACCAGGTTGCGGCCGACGGGGCCGGCGACGCCGAGAAGGTCAAGGCGTCCCGTGCGATCGCCGACCCGCTGCACACGGTCGCGGAGGTGATCGCCGCCCAGATCGCCACGATCGGCGAGAACATCCAGCTTTCGCGCGCCGGCTTCATGGCGGCGGGCCCGGGGATGCGCATCGGCTCGTACCTCCACATGGGAGGCAAGATCGGCGTCCTGGTCGAGATCTCGGCCGCCGCCGACGACGAGACCGTCAAGGACGTCGCGATGCAGATCGCGGCCGCGGAGCCGCGCTGGGTGGCGCCCGCCGACGTGCCCGCCGATGCGGTCAACGAGGAGCGCGAGATCGCCAAGGCGCAGGCCGCCGGCTCCGGCAAGCCGGCGCAGGTCGTCGAGAAGATCGCCGAGGGCAAGGTCGCGAAGTTCTACGAGCAGGTCTGCCTCGTCGAACAGCCGTTCGTCAAGGACCCGACGGTCAAGGTCGGGGCGATGCTCGCCCAGCGCGGCGGCGTGGTGGTGAGGGGCTTCCTCCGGTTCAAGCTCGGTGAGGGGGCCGCGGCGGCGCAGCAGTGACCGGGGCGGCGGCGTACCGGCGGATCGTCCTGAAGCTCTCGGGCGAGGTCCTGATGGGCAACCAGCCTTTCGGGATCGCGCCCGAGGTGCTCCCCGTGCTCGCGACCGAGATCGCCGAGGTGCGCGACCTCGGCGTCGAGGTCGCGATCGTGATCGGGGGCGGCAACATCATCCGCGGCATCGCCGCCACCGAGCAGGGACTCGACCGGGTGACCGGCGACAACATGGGCATGCTCGCCACCGTGATCAACGCCCTCGCGCTGCAGGACGCCCTCGAGCAGCGCGGCTGTTTCACCCGGGTTCTGACCGCGATCGACATCCGCGAGGTGGCCGAGCCGTTCATCCGCCGGCGGGCGATCCGGCACCTCGAGAAGAGCCGGGTGGTGATCTTCGCCGCCGGCACCGGCAATCCGTTCTTCACGACGGACTCCGCCGCCGCGCTGCGGGCCTCCGAGATCCGCGCCGACGCGCTGCTCAAGGGCACCAAGGTCGACGGCCTGTACACGGCCGACCCGGTCCGCGATGCCGGCGCCAAGCTGCTCAAACTGGCCAGCTACCAGTATCTTCTCGAGCACAGCCTGAAGATCATGGATGCCGCGGCGGTGTCGCTCTGCCAGAACGCCAAGATCCCGATCCGGGTGTTCAACATCCGGGTGCCGGGGAACGTCAGGCGCGTGGTGCTCGGCGAGGACGTCGGCTCCACGGTCTCGTAGCCGGAATCTGGCAACCGCCTTCCAAGCGGATACAATGGAACACGCTGGCATCTCAACGCCGTCGCCGCTCCGGCGGGACGGCAAGAGGGAGCGACGATGCGCGAGGCGGTCAAAACCACGAAGGCGCACATGGACAAGGCGGTGGAGGTGCTGCGCGACGAGCTCAGGACCCTGCGCACGGGGCGGGCCTCGCTCGGGCTCCTGGATGGGGTGCGGGTGGACTACTACGGCACCCCGACCCCGCTCAACCAGGTGGCGAACCTCTCGGTCCCGGAGCCGACGCTGATCATGATCCAGCCGTGGGATCCGACGCTGATCTCGGCCATCGACCACGCGATCCAGAAGGCCAACCTGGGCCTCAACCCGATGAACGACGGCAAGGCGATCAAGCTGCCCGTCCCGTCGCCGACCCAGGAACGGCGGAAGGAGCTGGTCAAGGTGGCGCACGAGTACGCGGAACGCGCGCGGACCGCGGTGCGCAACGTCCGCCGCGACGGCAACGAGGAGCTCAAGAGGCTCGAGAAGGACAAGAAGATCTCCGAGGACGACATGCATCACGGGCTCGACGAGGTGCAGAAGCACACCGACGAGCACATCAAGCTCATCGGTGAGGTCCTCGCCGCCAAGGAAAAAGAGATCATGGAGGTGTGATCCCGGCGCGCGGGGCGCGCCGAGATCACATCCCGAGCGGAGCGAGGGATCCCGTGCACGAGCGAGAGCCGGGGTTGACCGACGGCCGTCTTGCGGCGGCGGACGGGGAGCGCAATCCAGGCGCGGGGAGGGGAGCCTCTTGGCGGGCGTGACCGAACCCGAGGTGGCGGTCGTCGTCGTGGCGGCCGGATCGTCGACGCGGTTCGGCGCCGACAAGCTCGGCGTGGTGGTCGCGGGGCAGTCGGTGCTCGAGCGCGCGGTCGGCGCCATGCGCGCGGCGCTGCCGGCGGCGCCGCTCGTCCTGGTCGTGCGCCCCGATCAGGTGGAATCGGCGGGGACCCTGTGGGGGCCGCGCGGCGTGCTGGTGGCGCCCGGCGGCGCCCGGCGCCAGGATTCGGTGCGGAACGGGTTCGCGGCGCTCGCCCCGGACGACGACACGGTCGTGGTGGTGCACGACGGCGCGCGGCCGTTCGTCCCCGCCGGCGACGTGGCGCGCGTCGTGGCGGCCGCGGCCGCGGGCGGCGCGGCGCTCCTGGTGGCGCCGGTCGTGGACACCGTCAAGCGGCTGCGGACGGACGGCACGGTCGACGCGACCGTGCCGCGCGACAAGCTGGTCCGGGCGCTGACGCCGCAGGCGTTTCGCGCCGGCGTCCTGGGTGCGGCGTGGGCCGACGCCGGGGACGCGCACTGGACCGACGAGGCGGCGCTGATCGAGGGCCGGGGAGGATCGGTGGCGGCCGTGGCGGGGGACGCTCGCAACGTGAAGGTGACGCAACCCGAGGACCTGGCGTTGGTGGCGGGTTTCCTCGGGCGACGGACGCGCGTGGGACAGGGGGTGGACGTCCACCCGTTCGCGCCCGGACGCGCGCTCTGGCTCTGCGGCGTCGAACTCGCGGGCGAGACGGGCCTCGCCGGGCACTCCGACGCGGACGTGGCGCTGCACGCGGTCGCCGACGCGATCCTCGGCGCGTGCGGCGCGGGAGACATCGGCGAGCACTTCCCGCCGAGCGAGGAGCGCTGGCGCGATGCCCCTTCGGAGCTGTTCGTGCGGCGCGCGTCGACCCTCGCGAGCGAGCGGGGCTGGCGCGTGTCCGCCTGCGACCTGACCTTGCTCGCCGAGGCGCCGCGGATCTCCCCGCACCGCGCCGCGATGCGTTCACGCCTGGCCGGGATGCTCGACCTCGCCCCGGAGGACGTGAGCGTCAAGGCCACGACGTGCGAGGGGATGGGCTTCGTCGGGAGGCGGGAAGGCATCGTCGCCTTCGCCCTGGTCACGCTCGAGCCCTCGGTGCGCCCGTGACGACGCGACACACCGGACCCCGGGACCCGGACCCCGGACCCCGGACCCCTCCCGCCGGGGCGGAATGGGTCGCCGGCTTCCACGCCGTCCTCGCCGCGGTCGAACGGGAGCCGGCCCGCGTCGAGGTCGTCTGGGTGGCGGATGGCGGCGCGAGCGGGCGGGTCCGGCAGCTCCTCGACGCGGTCCGCGCCGCCGGGGTGCGCTTCGCGCGCGTGCCGAGGCGCAGGCTGGACGAGGTCGCCGGGGGGGTGGCCCACAACGGCGCCGCCGCCCGCCTCGCGCCCGCGCCGCTCGCCGAGGCGGCTTCGCTGCTCGCCGCGCCGGGGCCGTCGTGCGTGGTCGGCCTCGACTCGCTCGAGGACGGCCACAACCTGGGCGCCGTGATCCGCACCGCAGCGGCGTTCGCGCTCGACGGCGTCGTGGTCGCCGGGCCGCACCCGCCCCCTCTCGGCGGCGCCGCCGCGAAGGTCGCGGCCGGCACGCTGCCTTTGGTCAGGATCGCCCACGTCGGCTCGCTCGGCGACTTCGCCCGCGCCGCGAAGGACGGCGGGTTCTGGGTCTGGGGCGCCGAGGCCGGCGGCACCCCTCTCGAGAGCATCGAGTTCCCCGAGCGCCTGCTCCTGTGCCTCGGCGCCGAGGCCGGCGGGTTGCGCGCCAAGACGCGCGCGGCGCTCGACGGCGTTGTCGCGATTCCCATCGCGGCCGGGGTGGAGTCGCTCAACCTCGCGGTTGCGGCCGGGGTGCTGGTCTGGGAGTGGCGGCGGCGGTTCCCCCTTCCCCCCGGCCGGCCGGGGGACGGAGGGCCGTGAGCCGGTTTGCCGGGCGGAGCCGGCGTTCGCGGCTCCAAGGGGGTCTTGCTTTTCCTTCTCCCCGTGGTATCATCTCCGTCCCCTCCGGGGTACGTGTGCGCCGGGGGGAGATCTTTGGCAGAGGAGACAGACGGGTGCTCCCTCCCGCGCAGGCTGGCGTAGCTCAACTGGTAGAGCAGCGGATTTGTAATCCGCAGGTTACGGGTTCGAGTCCCATCGCCAGCTCCAGAGAGCTACGGCAGCCTGTGCGCGGCGCAGAGCGCCTTTGCGGCGAGTTCACGCGTGCGGGTGTGGCCGAGCGGTCAATGGCAGCAGACTGTAAATCTGCCGGGCAATGCCCTACGGTGGTTCAAATCCATCCGCCCGCACCAAATTCTCGTACTTGCGGGAGTAACTCAGGGGTAGAGTCACAGCCTTCCAAGCTGTTGGTCGCGGGTTCGAATCCCGTCTCCCGCTCCAATGCTTTGCAGGCGTCAATGTGGGCCCAGGTAGCTCAGGCGGTAGAGCACGTCCTTGGTAAGGACGGGGTCACCAGTTCAAATCTGGTCCTGGGCTCCACTGTCCGAACCGGTGTGGACGTGGAGCGGAGTTGAGCGCACGGAACTGACAGGCCAGTCACCTCGCTGGCCAGGGCCGCCGAGGTGGCCCCGAACGGTGGATCAGGGGAGAGGGAGGCAAAGGAACCATGGCCAAGCAGAAGTTTGATCGGACGAAGCCGCACGTGAACGTTGGGACGATTGGGCACGTGGATCACGGGAAGACGACGTTGACGGCGGCGATTACGAAGGTGCAGTCGTTGCAGGGT
>SCRJ01000026.1 GCA_004298115.1 Acidobacteriota bacterium | reverse complement strand
GCCCTGCACGAACGCGCTGATGGCGTCGCGCACCATCGCGGTCGCCGCCTCGGCCATGCGCGGGATCGTGATGAACGCCTTGAGGGGAGGCACCTGGTTGAGCAACAGGGCCTGGCGGGCGATCGAGACGGCATGGTCGGCGACGCGCTCGAGGTCGGGCGCGATCTTGATCGCGGTCATCGCGAGGCGCAGGTCGCGGGCCATCGGCCGCGTCCGGACGATCAGCTCGATGACCCGGTGGTCCACCTCCACCTCGCGCTGATCGATGACCGCATCGCCGGCGATCACCGCCTCCGCCAGCTCGCTGTCGCGCTCGACGAGCGCCCGGATCGCCAGGCCAAGCTGGCGCTCCACCTCTCCCGCCATGGTGAGCAGGAGCTTCTTGAGCTCCTCGAGGTCGTGCTCCAGCAACCGTTCAGGCATCGCACCCCCTGGCCGAACCGCCCCGCCCCGGGCTGCGGCTCGAAGGCCTCCATCCCCGACGGCCGGAGGCCGATCCCGGCGAACGGCGGCCTGCGCGCCGCTCGTTGCCGCATTCCACGTTCCTCCTCCGGACCGGCCGCTGTCAACCGGCGCGGGTGAACACCCTCGTCCGTGGTCCGCCGGGCGCCGGGTTCGTCCCGGGGCGGCGTCCCCGCGGATCATCGCCCCGAAGCGTGAAGGCGACGTGAAGACGCAATCTCTCCTCCGGCGGCCGCGCTGTCGCACCGCGAGGTTGGGTAGACTTATCGGATGCACGTCCCGACCGCACTGCTGGCGCCCGCGGCGATCGCGGCCCTCGCCTGCGCCGGGGCCGACACCGCCCGCCCGGCCGACGTGCCGGCGGCGCCGGCGCGGCGCGTCGTCCTGCTCTCCCTCGACGGCTTCGCGGCCGGCCGACACCTCGAGAACCTCCGCGCGGGGATCTACGCCGATCCCGACGGCGTGGCCGCGTTCGCCGGCTCTTTCGTGGCCGAGCGCGCGATTCCCGTCAACCCCACGTTGACCGCCCCGAGCCACGCCGCGATCGCCACCGGCGCGTTCCCCGCCGCCACGGGGATCGTCGCGAACGTCTTCCGCCTCCCCGGCGCGCCGATCGGCCAGGAAACGTCCGGGTTTGAGGCGCCGTGGGGCGCCGAGCCGCTCTGGGAGGCGTTCCGGCGTCAGGGCAAGCGGGTCGGCGTGCTGGAGTTCCCCGGCTGCGACGGCACCGCGCCGTCCCGCACCGCCGACTTCGGCGCCACCTACGTGAACACGCCGTTCGCCCGCGCGCGGACGCTCACGTTCGCGGCCTCACGCTTCACGACGGCCGCGTTGCCGCCCGGCTGGACCAGCGCCTCGCCTGCGCGGCGGGCGACGTTCACCGTCAATCTCGCCGGGGCGGGCCTCCCCGCCACGGCGACGTTCACGCTCACGGCCCTCGCCAGCAGCGGCGACGGCGCGGCCGCCTACGACACCCTCGTGGCGGATGACGACGCCGATCTCACCAACGGGGTCCTCGCCCGCGTTCACGCCGGCGAGTGGTTCCCGCTCCGCCTGCGCGCGCCCGATCCGGACGGCGGCTCGCGCACCATCGGCGGTTGGTGCGTGCTGCGGGCGCTCCCGCCCGACCTCGACGGCGTCACGGTCTACCGCGGCGGCTTCTACGCCACCGAGGCCTACCCGCGGGCGTTCCGCGAGGCCCTCGAGGCCGGCGCGGGCTTCTGGCCGGGCCCCCCGGACGAATGCCTCCCGGACCGCGGTGGAAACGACAGCGAGGGAGTCACCCTCACGGAGATGCTCGCCCAGATGCGGCGTTTCTCCGAGTACTTCACCGCCTGCGCCAGGACCGCGGTCGAGCGCGAGCGGTTCGACCTGCTCGTTCTCTACCAGCCGATCGTGGACGAGGTCGAGCACCGGTCCCTCCTCGTCGACCCCAGGCAGCTCGACTACACGCCGGCGCACGCCGCGACGGCCCGAACGACGGTCACCGAGGCGTTTCGTGCCGGCGACCGCGCCGTCGGCGAGCTCGCGCGCACCCTCGATCTCACCCGCGACGCGCTCGTCGTCGTTTCCGACCACGGCATGGCGCCGGTATGGGAGAGCGTCGAGGTCAACCAGCTCCTGCAGGAAGCCGGCCTCGCCGCCGGCGAGAAGGTCGGAAAAGGCTGGCGCGTCGCGCCGCGGTCGCGGATGGCGGCGTACGCGGGCGGCGGCTGCGCGCACCTGTACGTCAACCTCAAGGGGCGCGACGCGGGCGGCGTGGTCGACCCGGCCGAGATGAAAGACGTCGTCCGGGCTGCCGCCGTGGCGCTCGCCCGCGCCCAGGTCGAGGGGAGCAACGTGGTCGAGACGATCATCCCCCGCGAGGGCCTCGCCGCGGTCGGTCTCGACGCGCCTGCGTCCGGCGACCTCGTCGTGTTCTTCCGCCCGGGGTTCTCCGCCGACTCCGGGATCGGGGCGCCCGGCGCGCCGTGGCACGCGCCCGCCGAGCTCTGCGGCCGCCACGGCTACCTCAACACGCACCGCGAGATGGCCGCGATCTGGCTGGCGCGCGGCGCCGGCGTCCCGCACCGCCGCGTCGCCGAGGCGTCGCTCACCGAGGTGGCCGCGTTCGTCTCGCGCCTCGCCGGCGTCGAGCCGCCGCGCCGGGCCCACCCCTAGGGCGCGGCGAGCGCCGGAGCCGCCGCTTCGCCGGCGCCGGCTTCCGCCTTCCGGCCACCCTGCAGCAGGGACCGTGGGCCGATCGTGAACGTCCGGCCGCGCCAACGGACGCTCGACGACACGAACGGCACGGCCCAGGCGGCGCCCGCCGCCAGGTCGCGGGCCGCCGAGAGCAGCGGGTACACGGCCAAAGGGCGATGAACGCCGGCCGCTCGCTCCGCCGCCGCATCGACGGCCGCGCGCACCGCGACCGCCGCCGCCAGGAGCGCGGCCGTGGCCCCTCCCGGGCGAGCGACGGCGACGACCGCCGCGATGAAAACCGGCTGGAGGAGGAGCTCGCCGGCATAGCCGGCCGGGCTCATGCGACGGCGGATCCGCGCCCAGCGCAGGTGGCGGCCTGCCGCACGCCGCACGGAGAGGTCTCCGAGCACGTTGTCGACGACGTGCCCGCTGACCGCCACCGCGAGCCCGCGGCGCGCCACTTCTTCGCCGCACACCTGGTCCTCGGCGAGGTAGCGGGCCAGGAAGGCGAAGCCGCCGATGGCTTCGAGGGTCGCGCGGCGCAGCAGCATCGACTTCCCCACGACGCAGACGCCCCCGAGCAGGCGGTGCACGGCCGCAACGCCGCCGAGGACGAACGTGTTGAGCTGGAGCGCCTCGATCGCGCCGCCGCCGCCGCCGGCGGCGGCCGCGCGGAACGGCGAGGAGACGAGGCCGACGCCCGGGCGCACGAGGTGGGCCGCGAGGTCGGCGAGGTAACCCGGGCGCACCCGGATGTTCGAGTCGGAGATCAGCAGCACGTCGTGGCTGGCGTAGCGCGCGAGGTTCGCGAGGTTGTTGACCTTCGGGTTGAGGCCGACCTCCCGCGGGTCGGCGACGAGCCGCGACGGCACCTCGGGGTGCGCGGCCGCCACGTGCCGGGCCACCGCGAGCGCCGGATCTTCGGCGTCGGCGACGCCGAGGATCACCTCGTACCGGGGGTAGGCGAGCCGGAAGAAGCTCTCGAGGTTGGCCGCCAGGCCGGCGTCGACGCCCTTGAGCGGCTTGAGGATGGAAACCGGCGGCAGCTCAGCGGCCGGCGGCGCCGCCACCGAGAGCTGGCGGCGCGCCGCCCACGCCATCAGGGCGTTGGCGCCGAGCCCGGCGACGACCACCACGGCGGCGAGTCCGACGACCATGGTCGGCACTCTCGCCCTCCGGCGTGAAGATCCCGCAAGGACGGCGCGAAGCGGGTGTGATGCCGGCGTCCCCTGGTATCCTCCCGGCCCGGATGCCATCCCCCGCCGCCGACCGCGTGCCGAGCCGCCCGATTACGGTCGTCTCGATCGACATGGGCTACGGCCACCTGCGCGCCGCCCACGCGCTGGCCGACGCGCTCGCCACCCCGGTACTCGAGATCGACCGGGCGCCGTTGGCCGGTCCGGGCGAGGAGGGCCGCTGGCGGCGCGTGCGCGTGGGATACGAGGCGCTGTCGCGGCTGTCGCAGGTGCCGCTCCTCGGGCGGCCGACGCGTCGCCTCCTCGAGGCGATCACCGCAATCCCCCACCTCCACCCCCACCGCGACCAGTCCCCGCCGACCGCGGCGGTGCGCTGGCTCGAGCGGCTGGCCCGCAGCGGTGTCGGCGAGGGACTGGTCGCCCACCTGCGGGCCACCGGAGCGACGTTGCTGACCACCTTCTACGCGCCAGCGGTGATCGCCGACCTCGCCGGCGCGGAGCGGATCGTCTGCGTGGTCACGGACGCCGATCTCAACCGGGTGTGGGTGCCGCGCGACCCGGGACGGAGCCGCATCCACTATGCGGCGCCGAGCGAGCGTGCCGGCCGCCGTCTGCGTGCCTACGGCGTGCCTCCGGAGCGGATCCATCTCACCGGCTTCCCGCTCCCCGGCGAGCTGCTCGGCGGGACGGACCTCGAGGCGCTCCGGCAGCGCCTCGCCGCCCGCCTCGTGCGCCTCGATCCCGCCGGCGCCTTCCGCGCCCAGCTGCGCGACGAGCTGGCCCACCTCGTCGGGCCGCTGCCGGTCGACGTCGCCGGCGAGGCGCCGCTCGTCACCTTCGCGGTCGGCGGGGCCGGGGCGCAGGCGGGCATGGCGCGCGCCCTGCTCAGGTCCCTGAGCACGCCGATCCTCGCCGGCACGATCCGCCTCGCTCTCGTCGCCGGCGTGCGCGCCGAGGTCGCCGCGAGCTTCCGACTCTGGGCCGAGAATGAAGGGCTCGCCGGCCGCTTCGGCAACGGCCTCGAGATCCTCTGCGAGGACACCGTGCCGGCCTACCTTGCGCGCTTCAACCGCCTGCTCGAGCGCACCGACGTGCTGTGGACCAAGCCCTCGGAGCTGACGTTCTTCGCGGCGCTCGGCATTCCCCTCGTCTTCGCCCGCCCGGTCGGCGTTCACGAGCGCCTCAACCGCCGCTGGGCGATCCAGCGCGGCGCCGGCCTCAAGCAGGACGACCCCCGTCACGCCGCGGAGTGGCTGCGCGAGTGGCTCGACGACGGCACGCTCGCGGCCACGGCGTGGTCCGGCTATGTGCGGCTTCCGAAGTTCGGGACGCCGCGGGTCATCGAGCTGGCGCGCTCTCTCTGACCGTGCCCGACCGCAGGCTCAGGCGGCGTCGAGGATCGTGCGCGGCAGGTGGCCGAACGCCGACAGGCTGCCGAGGGCGATTCGCGCCATGTCGAGCTGGCCGCGGAAGTGGCGGCGGACGATCCACGGCGAGAGCAGCACCGCAAGCACGCCGAGCGAGCGGACTCGCGCCCGTGCCAGCGGCGAGGCCAACCGCTCGCACGCCGTGGCGACGGTCCGGCGCGCCCCGACCAGGTAGTTGTGGAAGAGGAAGTCGTGCATCGTCGAATGTCGGCCGACGATGCGGCTGTCGCCGGCGAGGATCCCGGCGAAGAACTCACCGATGGTGCCGCACGGCACCGCGGTGTAGACCGAGCCGATGTTGCCGGTGTGCGTGTCGCTCCCGCCCTGCAACCCCTTGCCCTCGCATACGGCGACCTCCTCGGCGAGGACGTTGAGCAGTTGCATGCGGCCGCCGTTGCGGACCTCCAGCACCGGCACCTCGGCGACCAGGCGCATGAACTCCCCTTCCTCGATGGTCGAGAGGTTCTCCCGGTAGAACGGGTGGTTCCAGCAAAAGAACAGCCCCTCCTCCTTGCAGTAGCGGGCGACCGCGAAGGCATCGCCGCGCCGCCGCTGCAGCTCGCGGTGCTGCGAGGGCGAGTGGCCGTAGACGTTGATGTGGACGGTCAGCCGGCTGACCGGCAGCTCGGTGGAGACCTCCTCGCCGACCACGAAGTCGCGGGCGTCCGGGTGCCGGGCGAGGAACTCGAGGCAGCCGGAGATCGTGTCGTGGTCGGTGATGGTCACGAAGTCCATGCCGCGGGCCTTGGCGCGATCGTAGAGCTCCTCGGGCGTCTCCTGCGGCGAGAACGATACTCCCCTCACCCCGGGTATCACCTCCGACGAGTGACAGGAGTGCACATGCATGTCCATCCTCTTGAAGTGCATTTCGACTCCTTCCGGGACCGCATCGGCCGGTCCTCGGAGCCCGAGGTTGGACCGCGAGGGTGAAGACCGCCGCCGGTACGCCGTGAAGGCGCCGTGAACGCCGGAAACCCGGCCGACCAGGGGACCCGCCGCCGACTACGGCGCGGACGCGGGGGCGCGCGCGGGGGCGTCGCGCAACGGGACGGTGAACGCCCAGTTGTCGTCGGCCGCCGGCGTGACGCGGCGGTGCCGGGTGAAGTAGTCGACGATCAACGACACCATCGGCCGGTCGATCTCCTTGACGCGCGGCGCGCTCGCGAGATGCGGGTAACCGCCGCCGCCGGCGGCGCGGTAGGAGTTGATCGCCACCGTGAACTCTTCGCCGGGGAGCACGGGCTTGCCGGCGACCCGGAGTCCGAGGATGCGGCTTCCGACGGGCGCGGCCGGGTCGACGAGGTACGTGGCGCCCGCGAGCGTGTCGTAGTTGTACGTGGGCAGCCGGCGGTCGCGCTCGAGAGTGCACCCCGCGCCGCCGCAGCCGACGCCGGTCCAGCCCCGCACCGCGTGCTCGAGGACGTCCTTGAGCTCGGCGCCGGTCAGGCGCACCACCAGCAGCGTGTTGGGGTACGGGTAGAGGGCGTGCGCCAGGCGCGGCGTCAGCGGCCCGGCCGGGAACTCCGTGTGCCCGCCCCCGAGCGGCGCGGCGAGCGAGAGCTCCGCGCCGGTGGCTTCGAGCTGAACCGCGTGGATGAGGTCCACGCCGGGGTCGTCGGCGACCGGCAACGCCCTCACCTCGAGCGGCGCCGTGAGCTCGCCGAGAGGCCGCGCCAGCTCGGCCTTCACCTTCGTCTCCTCGGCGGCAACCGCGGCGACCACCCGGGGGTCGGGGGGCTCGCTCCCGGTCGGGATGTTCTCTCCCCGCCAGCCGGCGACCTTCCACGTCCCACCCTCGCGGGCGAGGTCGAGGTCCACCTCGGTGACGAAATCTCCCCAGCGCCCGGGTTGCGCGACGACGGTGGCGCCGAGCCGCTGCGGGGGGATGCTGCGGTGCGTGTGGCCGGTGAGCAGGAGGTCGATCCCGGGGAGCTGGGCGAGGCGCCACGCGAAGTTCTCGTTCTCGGTCCCGTCGGAGGCTCCGGTCGCGAGGTCGCGCTCGAACCCGCTGTGGACCACGACGATGACCACGTCGGCGCGCTTGCGCAGCTCCGGGATGCGCGCCGCAGCGACGGCGACCGGGTCGGCGAAGGTGAGGCCGCGCCAGTGCTCCGGGGGGTCCCAGTGCGGGATGTTGGGGTTGGTGAGCCCGAGCACGCCGACCCTGATCCCGCCGCGCTCGAGCACGAGCTCGTCGCCCACCCGCAGCCCGGCGTTCTCGGCGCCGCCCAGGTTGGCGGCGAGCCAGGGGAAGCGCGCCTGCGACAGCGAGCGCCGCAGCACGTCGAGGCCGAAGTTGAACTCGTGGTTGCCGATGACCGCCGCGTCGTAGCCCACGAGGTTCATCGCGGCGATCGCCGGATCGGCGCCGGACGCGCCCGGGGCGGCGATCGCGTAGTACTCCAGCGGCGTCCCCTCGATCTCGTCGCCGCCGTCGAGCACGACGTTCGCGGGGTTGGCAAGGCGCTCTCGCGCCACCACCGTGGCGACCTGCGCGATCGAACCGCGGGCCGGGCGCTCGCGCACGTCGTCGAACGGCAACACGTGGGCGTGCATGTCCGAGGTGAACAGGACCCGAAGCGTCGCCTTCTCCTGCCCGGCCGCCGGCCACGAAACCAGCAGGGAGACGGCGACACACGCGAGACGGACCACGGACCGCGGACCACGGACCACGTTCCTCACAGCGTCACCCCCTCCCGGTGCTCGCCGAACACCGCCACCAGCGCTCCCGCGATCTCGCCGAGGGTCGTGTACGCCTCAACCGCCTCGACGATCGGCGGCATCAGGTTGTCGCGCCCGCGCGCCGCTTCCCCCAGAGCCGCCAGCGCCCGCCGCACACGCGCCGCGTCGCGCCGCGCGCGCACCGCCGCCACGCGCGCCACTTGCTCCTGCTGCACCGCGGGATCGGTGCGAAACGTCGGGATCGGCGCATCCTGCTCGCGCCGGAACTTGTTGACGCCGACCACCACCTGCGCACCCGCCTCGATCGCGCGCTGCGTGCGGTACGCCGCCTCGTGAATCTCGCGCTGCTGGTAGCCGTGCTCGATCGCGGCGAGCGCCCCCCCCATCGCCTCGATCTTGTCGATGTAGGCGCGCGCCTCGGCCTCGATGCGGTCGGTCCACGCCTCGACGACGTACGCGCCCCCGAACGGGTCCGCGACGTCGGCGAGGCCGGACTCGTAGGCGACGACCTGTTGGGTGCGCAGCGCGAGCAGGGCCGAGCTCTCGGTGGGCAGCGCGAGCGCTTCGTCCATCGCGTTGGTGTGCAGGGATTGCGTGCCTCCCGCGACGGCGGCCATCGCCTGGATGGCGACGCGCACGACGTTGGTCTCGGGTTGCTGGGCGGTGAGCGTGGAGCCCGCCGTCTGGGTGTGGAACCGCAGCACCCATGACCTGGGGTCGCGGGCGCCGAACTCGTCGCGCATCATCCGCGCCCACATCCGCCGCGCCGCGCGGAACTTCGCGACCTCCTCGAGGAGGTTGTTGTGGGAGTTGAAGAAGAACGACAGGCGTGGCGCGAACTCCTCGATCGCCAGGCCCGCCGCGACCGCCGCTCGCACGTACTCACGGGCGTTCGCGAGCGTGAACGCCACCTCCTGCACCGCGGTCGAGCCCGCCTCGCGGATGTGGTAGCCGGAGATCGAGATGGTGTTCCACTTCGGCACTTCCCGGGCGCAGAAGGCGAACACGTCGGTGATCAGCCGCAGCGATGGGCGGGGGGGAAACCGGTAGGTGCCGCGCGCGATGTACTCCTTGAGGATGTCGTTCTGGATCGTCCCGCAGACCCGGTCCCATCCCACACCTTGGCGCTTGGCCACCGCCAGCACCATCGCCAACAGCGTCGACGCCGTGGCGTTGATCGTCATCGAGACCGACACGCGATCGAGCGGGATCTCGGCGAGCAACGCCTCCATGTCGGCGAGGGTGTCGATCGCCACCCCGACCTTGCCGACCTCGCCGAGCGCCATCGGGTCGTCGGAGTCGTAACCGATCTGAGTCGGCAGGTCGAACGCCACCGACAGCCCGGTCTGCCCCTGCTCGAGCAGGTAGCGGTACCGCCGGTTGGACGCCGCGGCCGTCGAGAACCCGGCGTACTGCCGCATCGTCCACAGTCGCGTCCGATACATCGACGGGTGGATCCCGCGGGTGAACGGGTACTCGCCGGGCAGCGAGTTCGCCTCGGCCGCGCCGGCGACGTCCCAGGGACCATAGACCGGCTCGACCGGAAACCCCGAGGAGGTGGTGAAATCGCCGCGCTCGTGCGCCGCCGCGGGGCGGTAGACGTTCCTCTTCCACGCCAGGTACGCCGTTGCATCCATGGTTGGCCCTCCGGCCCCCGAGCCGGAAAAGTATAGCAACCGCCCGTCCCCTGCCGCAGCGTGCGCCTTGTCGCTCTCGGACCACGGACCACTGACCACGGACCACGCCTCATCTCTCCCCTGTTCCCTGTCGCGAGTCTTTGCGTCATACTGGCCGCGATGCTCGACATTTCGGGGACGCTTGGGCGTCTGTACCTCGGCGACCTGCTCGAGTGGCTCCACCTCACCCACGCCACCGGGCGCTTGCTTCTGTCCACGTCGGACGTGACGCGGGCGTTCGACATGTACTGCGGGCGGATCGCATTCGCCTCGTCCTCGCGGGCCTCCGAGCGCCTCGGTTCCTGGCTGTTGCACCGCGACCTCGCCTCGCGCGAGGTGCTGCTGCGGGCGCTGGTGGTGTCGCAGACCCAGGGCGAGCTCTTCACCTCCGTCCTCGAGCGCGACGGCGGGCTGGCGCACGCCGGTCTCGTCGACGCCGGGCGGGCGCTGGCCACCGCCCTGGTCAGCCGCCTCCTGCGCGAGGATCGGGTGCGCTTCAGCTTCGACCCGACCTGGCCGGTCGCCGACCACAAGCACATCGACCTCGAGATGGATTGCCGCAACCTCGTCATGCAGGCGGCGTACCGGGCCGACACCAACCCGCCGGTCGAGGCCGCGTCGCAGGTTCCCCACACCACGCTCGACACCGCGACGCTCGAAGCCCTGTTCTGGCACATCGTCGGCGAGCTCGAGGGCGAGCTGGTCGATGCCGCGGATCTCGCCGGCGCGCACCGCACGTTCCTCGCCGTCGGCGACCTGCTCAACCGCTGGGTCGTACAGGGACCGCCGCTGCTTCCGGTGGGACCCGACGACGCCGAGCGGGTCGCCCGCCGCCTCGAGGCGGGGCGGCCGGTCCGCCTCGAGGACTCGCCGGTTCTGGCGTGGAACCTCCTCGCCCTCGTCAACGGCCTCGATGCCCCGGACGGTCCGAACGCCGCCAGCGCCGACGAGGCGTGGGCCCTGGCCGGGCCGGACGCGCCGGGCTGGGTCCGCATGATCCTCGCCAACCCCCGCTGGCGGCGGGACAGCCGGTCCGATTGCGACGACCCGTTCCGGCGTGCAACCCTCGCCCGGGTCGCCGCCGCGCGCAAGCTCGCCGCGACGGCCGGTCTCGCCGAGGACGTGGCGATCACGGTCGCGGCGCTCCCGATGGTGGTGCTCGAGCTCGTGGCCACGGCGCTCGCCTGCTCGCCGATGACCGGTCCGGCGTTGCAGCACCGCTGTGTCCACCACCTGTTGCCGCTCGTCGGGCGCGCCGCCGGCACGGCGGCCGGACTCCCCCAGGCGCTCGTGGCGGCGATCACCCTCTCACCGCCGCGCCATCCGGCGGCGCGGTTCGCCCGCCTCGTCGGGATGGCCGCCGGCGAGCTGATCGAGCTCGAGGTGTCCCAGGTCGAACCGCTCGAAGTCGACGACGACCTCGCCGCGGCGCTCGCCGCCGCGCGCAAGGCGGCCGAACGCGCCGTGCGGGCCCGGCCGGAGCCAAGGTAGAATCAGACGATGCAGGTGCTCGTCATCGGAGGCAGCCGGTTCATCGGCCTGGCGGTCGTGCAACGGCTGCTCATGGACGGGCACCGGATCACGCTGGTCAACCGGGGCCGCACCGCGGATCCGTTCGGGACCCGTGTCAGCCGCGTGATCGGCGACCGTTCCGACCCGCAAACGCTGCAGCGGGCGCTGGCTCGAAAGGAGTTCGACGCCGTCATCGACGTGATCTCGTTCCGCGAGGAGGACACGCGGGCGGCGATCGAGAAGCTCGCCGGGCGCATCGGGCACTTCATCCACATCTCCACGGCTTCGGTGTACCTGGTGCGCGAGCGCCTGCTGGCCCCGTTCCGCGAAGAGGACTTCGCCGGGAGACTCGCGCCGAAGACCGAGGCCACCAGCTCGTCGTGGACGTACGCGTATCACAAGCGGCGCTGCGAGGTCGCGCTCGCCCACGCGTGGGACGGCGAGCAGTTCCCGTACACCACGCTGCGGTTGCCGATGGTCGTGGGCCCGGGCGACTACACCGAGCGCGCCCGGACCTACTTCGAGCGCGTGCTCGACGGCGGCCCGCTCATTCTGCCGGACGGCGGGCTGAACTCGTGGGGTTTCCTCTGGGTCGGCGACGTGGCCGACACGATCGCGGCCAACCTGATGAACGCCAACGCCTTCGGGCGGACCTACAACCTCGCCCAACGCGAAATCGTGGCCCTCAAACAGTTCGTGGAAAGCGCCGCCGCCAACCTCGGTCTGCGCCCCACGCTGGTTTCGGTTCCCCTCGAGTGGCTCAACCGCCTCAACCTCGGCACCGCGTTCTCGCCGTACACGCACGACCACGACATCGTGCTCGACACCTCGGCCGCGCAGCGAGACCTCCTGTTCGAGCCGACGCCGTTCTTCACCTGGTGCGAGCGGCTCGTCGCCGACTTCCGCGCCCGTCGGGACCCCGCGCCCTCGCGGCTGTACGCGACCCGGCCGCTCGAGTTGCGCCTCGTGCAGGAGCTCGCTCAGCTCCGCATCCCCGGCATCGGGCCGGCGCAGGTCACCGCGGCCCGCTGAACTCCGCGATCGCGTCCAGCGCCCGGCGGGCGGCCTCCTGCTGCGCGGCCTTCTTCGAAGGCCCCTCGCCGCGCGCCAGCGAGCGCCCATCCACCTCGACCTCGTAGACGAAGAGCTGGCGGTGCGCCGGTCCGAGAACCTCGACCTCGCGGTATACCGGCAGCGGCATGCCGCGCTTTTGCGCGAACTCCTGCAACGTCGACTTCGGCTCTTCCAGCGCGAGCTGTTCCGGGTCGAGATCGGCGAGCGCCGCCGCGAACAGGCGGCCGACCGCGGACTTGAACGCTCGCCAGCCGCCGTCGAGCAGCAGCGCCCCGAGCACCGCTTCCATCGCGTCGGCGAGAACGGCGGCGCCGGGCGCGGCGGCCCCGAGTCCGCCGCCGACCTCGAGCGCATCCGCAAGATCGAGGCGGCGCGCCATCGCGGCGAGCGAACCCTCGCGCACGAGCGCGGCCCGCGCCCGCGTCAGCTCCCCCTCGCTCGCCTCGGGCCACCGCGCGAACAGGAGCGCGCCGACCGCGTGCGAGAGCGCGGCGTCGCCGAGAAACTCAAGCCGCTCGAACGAAGGAGCACACTGCTCGTGCGCGGCGGAACGGTGCCGCAGCGCCTGCTGCAGCAGGCCGGCGTCGGCAAAGCGGTAGCCGAGCGAACCCTGCAGCCGCAGGAGCGCCGCCCGCCTCACGCGCCGACCCCCGCGGCCGGCGGCCAGAGCGTTTCGTCGCCGCGACGGACCCTGGCGAACCGGTGGTAGGGGAGGAAGACGCCGCCCGCCACGGCCACCCCCGCGGGCAGTACCTCGACGACCGAGTCGAACGCGACCGCCGTGATCCTTTCCTCGCCGGCTTCGCGGCTGCGAACCTCGATCACCACCCCTTCGGGTCGCGATCCTGCGTCCCAGCGCAACCGGTTGAGCAACTCCCGCACCGTTGCCACCCGACGATTGTACCCACGTTCGACTCGCCCCCGCGGGCCGGCGCCGGAGCCGGGCCGTCTTGACGCGCCTCGCCGGGAAGGCGACACTCCCCGCGCCATGGAGAAGTTCCGCATTCGCGGTGGACGCCGGCTCGCCGGCGAGGTCCGGGTCTCGGGCGCGAAGAACGCCGCCCTCCCGTGTCTCGCCGCGACCCTCCTCACGTCCGAGCCGGTGAGGTTGCAGGGGCTCCCACGGGTGCGCGACATCGTGACGATGGAAAGGGTGCTCGCCGCGCTCGGGGAGTCGTGTGAAAGGGAGAACGGCACGACGCGCGTGGTGGCGGGCAGCGGAGGCGCCCACCACGCGCCGTACGAGCTGGTGCGGACGATGCGCGCATCGGTGCTCGTGCTCGGCCCCCTGCTCGCCCGCCGGCACCGGGCGCGCGTCTCGCTCCCCGGCGGCTGCGCGATCGGGGCGCGTCCCGTCGACTTCCACCTCGAGGCGCTCGCGCGTCTCGGCGCCGACCTCCGGGTCGAGAGCGGCGATGTCGTGGCCGAGGCCGCGCACGGCCTGCGCGGCGCCGAGATCGAGTTTCCCCGCATCACCGTCACCGGGACCGAGAACCTGCTGATGGCGGCGGCGCTCGCCCGCGGCCGCACCGTCCTGCGCAACTGCGCCCGCGAGCCCGAGGTCGAGGACCTCGCCGCGATGCTCGCCGGCATGGGCGCCCGCATCGCCGGGGTCGGCTCGCCGACGCTCGAGGTCGAGGGCGTCGAGGCGCTGCGCGGCACCGACCACACCGTCATCCCGGACCGCATCGAAGCTGGCACGTACGTCATCGCCGCGGTGCTCGCCGGCGCCGGCGTGAGGGTCACCGGCTGCCGCCCGGCCCACCTGGGCGCCCTCCTCGACCTGCTCGCGCGCGCCGGCGTTGCGTTCGAGGTCGGCGAGGACGCGGTCGCGGTCCCCGAGCAGGCTTCGCCGCCGCGAGCGGTCTCGGCAACCACCGCGGAGTACCCCGGCTTCGCGACCGACCTCCAGGCGCAGCTCCTCGCGCTCGCGACGCAGAGCCGGGGCACGAGCACGATCACCGAGGCGATCTTCGAGAACCGCTTCCAGCACGTGCTCGAGCTCAAGCGCATGGGCGCCGCCATCGAGGTCCATCACCGCACGGCGCACGTCCACGGGCCCGCGCCCCTCGACGGCACCACGGTGATGGCGTCGGACCTGCGGGCCTCGGCGACGCTCGTGCTCGCCGGGCTCGTCGCCCGGGGAGACACCGTGGTGGACCGGATCTACCACCTCGACCGCGGCTACGAGGCGATGGAGGTCAAGCTCAACGCGCTCGGCGCCGACATCGAGCGCTTCAACCCGGGCCCCTACCGGTAGCACGCGGGGGTCGTCCGGGCCCCAGGGCGGCGTCTCCGACCGCGTTCGACCTTGCTATGCTTCGCCCATGCAGGGCTGCCCGTTCTGCCGCGTGGCCGAGGGAACGGCGCCGGCGCGCCTCGTCTTCGCCGACGACGAGATCGTGGCGTTCCACGACATCGCGCCGCGCGCGCCCGTCCACGTCCTCGTCATCCCGCGGCGTCACATCGTCTCGCTCGCCCACGCCTCGCCCGGGGACCGCGACCTCCTCGGCAGGCTCCTCGCCGCCGCCGCCGAGGCGGCCCGGCAGACGGGCGTCGCGGCGACCGGCTACCGGGTCGTCGCCAACAGCGGCGCCGAGGGCGGCCAGACCGTGTCCCACTTCCACCTGCACGTGCTGGGCGGCCGTCCGATGAGCTGGCCGCCCGGGTGATGCCGGCAGCGTCCCCTCCGCCCGGCGACCTCGCGAACGCGGTGCGCGCCGCGCGTTGGAGCGAGGTCCGGACGGTGACCGCCGCGTTGCCCCGCCCGCTGCCGCCGGCGGTCGCGCTGGCGGCTGCCCGCGCCGCGCGCGAGCTCGGCGAGCCGCAGCGGGCGCTGGACCTGCTGCACGCGGCCCTGCCCGGCGCCGGCGAGCTGGCCGCGGCGCTGCGTCTCGAGGCCGGCCGCGCCGCGAGCGCCGTCGGAATGGACCCATGGCCCTGGGTGTCGCCGCTGCTCGCCGCCGCCACGCCGGCGGCGCAGCGCCGCGCCGCCGCGGCCGTCCTGCGCAGCGCCTGGGAGACGGCCCCGTTACCGGCGCTCGGCCGCGTTCCTCCCGCCGCACTCCCGCGCCCGCTGCGTCGCGACCTCGCGGCCGTCCTCGCGGTCCGCGGCGCCGACCGCCGTGCCGCGCTGCGTCTTCTCGCCGACCGCATCGGCGACCGGCCCGCCCTGCGGACGGCGGAGTGGCTCGCGGGCCGCGGCGACCTTGCGCCCGCCGACGCCCTCACCGTCGCCGAGGCCCTCCTGGCGGGCGGCGCATGGCGCGAGGCGGCGGCGTTGTT
>SCRJ01000188.1 GCA_004298115.1 Acidobacteriota bacterium | reverse complement strand
GACCCTCTTCATTTCGGTTGACCCGTACATGCGCGGACGGATGAGCCCGGTCAAGAGCTACGTCGCCCCGCTCCAGCCTGGCGACGTCATCGGCGGCACGGCGGTGGCCCGCGTGGCGGATTCGCGCCACCCCGACTTCGCCGCCGGCGATCTCGTCCTGGCGCCTCTGGGCTGGCGGACGGCGGGCGTGCTGAGGCTTGACAAGACGATTGCGGGTGCGTAGCCTCACGAAAAATGAGATTTGAGCGCTGCACCGCACCCGGAAGTCGATAAGGGGGCAGACCAACGAGTCCCGCATGACGATGGACCATTCCGACAACTAACAAGGGGAAGGAGGGACGCAATGAAACCAAGAGTGGGAGTCGTCACACTTCCGGTGGCGCTCGCCGTGGCGCTGTGCTCCACCGCGGCCACGGCCGCCACCAAGCCTGCAACGGCGAACCAGCCGAAAGGTCGCTTTCTGGTCGTCTTCAAGGCGGATACGCTGCCGTCCGACGCCACCCAGCGCGTCGTCAAATGCGGCGGCACGGTGGCCCGGGCGCTTCAGCAGATCGGCGTCGTTTCCGCGACCGGCAACGCGGCCTTCGCGAAGACGATCGCCAAGGACGCCAAGGTCCTGTCGGTGGGCCCCGAGCAGATGTTCGCCGCGCCGGACGTCCAAGCCATTGAAGTTACAGCGGATGCCGCCGTCCCTGAGGGTTCGCCTTTACCGGCAGATAGTCTTTACTACTACCAGTGGGACATTCGCCGCGTCGGCGCGCCCGCCGTCTGGGCCCGGTTGCCTCTAACATCCACAGCGACACCGCGAGTTGCAGTGCTCGACGTCGGCGTGATGGACACCCACCCCGACCTCGTCGGCCAGGTCGACACCTCTGTGGCGACCTCCTACTGCGCGACGGGCGCCGGCTATCCGGTCTACACCACGTACATCGACCTCCTCACCTACCCGAACTGGACGCCTTCGGACGGTTGCACCGCGCTCCCCTTCACCGACTATGAGTGGCACGGCACGCATGTGGCCGGCACGATCGCTGCAAAGTTCGGTGGTGGCCGGGTCGTCGGCGTGGCGCCTGACGCGAAGATTGGCGCCTACAAGGTGTTCGACGCGTATACGGTCGATGGGATTCATCTCAAAGTAGGTGCGTTCGACGGGCCGATCTTTGACGCGATCATCCAGGCGACGACGGCCGGCTACCGCGTCATCAGCATGAGCCTCGGCAGCTACGGCGTCCGTAACGACAAGGACTACAACGCCTCGTGGCTGGCGTGGGACCGCGTCGCCAAGTGGGCGAACCGCAACGGCGCTCTCATCGTTGCTTCTGCGGGCAACACGTCGGTCAGCCTGAATGGCACATTGTTTCACATCCCTTCCGACCTGCCCACGGTGGTGAGCACCTCCGCCACGGCCACGAGCCAACTGCAGGTGGACGCCCCGGGCGTCTACGATGCCGCGCCCGGCTCGGACTACCTCGCGTCCTACTCGAGCTACGGCGCTGCGGTGGACATCGCCGCGCCAGGGGGCGACTGCCCGCCACCTCCCCTCGCGTGCGCAATCCAGTACTACATCGTGAACGATGGCATCAACGCTGCCGGAGGTGCGACATACTACGGTGCGGCCGGCACCTCCATGGCCACGCCGCACGTGAGCGCGGTCGCGGCCTGGGTGTTCGCGATGCATCCCGACTGGACGCCGGGCGACGTGCGTTCCTGGCTGAACACAACCGCCGAGGTGATCGGCAGCCGCCAGCAGTTCGGTCACGGCCTAGTCAACGCCGACGCGGCCACCCAGTAGCTACACGCGAACTGCACCGGACGCGAAGGGCGGGGTGATCCCGCCCTTCTTCTTTTTTTCTTCGACTGGCAGTGCGAGGGACCCTGTCGGCGGCAGCACTGACCAATTCCCGGGCCGTCTGGTAGGGCGGGCCGGTCGGCGAGCAGGCGCGACCAACCAGTCGAGGGGTGGACCAGGCGCCGGAGGCGGCGAGGCCATGCCCGGCCGCGGAGGCGAGCCGGGCTTCGCTCTGGCGTCGAGAACGCTCTCATCCGCCACGGAACTACCCGAAACGAGAACCCGGAAGCGGCGATCTTCGCTATCCTGCGCGTGGAGCGAAGGCCGGACCGACCGAGAGGAGAGCGCGATGACGACTCTGCAGAGCGAGTGCTGGATTCTCACGGGCTACCCCGAGGGCACGCCCGAC
>SCRJ01000187.1 GCA_004298115.1 Acidobacteriota bacterium | reverse complement strand
GGCCGACGAGCCGCGGTCCTCTCTTGTATTGAATGTGGGGCTCGCGCGCCGCGCGAGCTTCTTCTTGCCCTCCCACCGGAACGACCGCGCCCCAGCGGTCGCACCCCACGTCGGCGTCGTTTCTGTAGCGGCCGATGCTCGCATCGGCCGACGAGCCGCACGCCTGCGGTCATGGTGAAGAGCCCCGGCGTCACGCCGCCGTCGTCACCGATCCAGCCTGGCGAACTCGCCCTCGAACCGCTCGACCACACCCTGCATCTCCGGCGTCAACCGCGCCAGCGTCGCCTCGGCGATCGCGGCCGGCACGCCGCCGTAGAACGCCTCCGCCACGCCGCCGGTGATGCACGCGAGCGTGTCCGAATCGCCGCCCAAGGAAACGGCGAGGCGCACCGCGTGCTCGAAGCCGGTCGAGTCGAAGAAGGCGATGAGCGCCTCCGGGACGGTGCACTGGCAGGTCTCGTCGAAGCGGTAGGCGGGCCGCACCGAGTCGACCGAGCGCCAGACGTCGTAGCCGAACCGCCTGGCGATCTCCTCGCGGATGACCCCTTTCTCGGCGCCGGTGCGGGCGAGGAAGACGGCGAGCGCGGTCGCCTGCGCGCCCTTGATCCCCTCGGGGTGGTCGTGCGTCGGCCGCGCGCTGCGCTCGGCCTCGGCGAGCACCTCTTCGACCGTGTCGCGCGCCCACCCCACGGGCCCGACGCGCATCGCCGAGCCGTTGCCGAAGCTCCCGTACGGCCCGGCCCGGTCGTCCGAGAGCCACTGGCGAAAGCGCCCGCCCCAACTCACGTCGGGGTAGCGGCGTCCCCAGCGGCGAAACGCGGCCGCGTAGTCGCCGCCGCCGAGCAACACCTCCGCGACCGCGCACGTCAGCACCGTGTCGTCCGTGAACGCGCTGCCCGGGCCGAAGAGCGGAAACTCGGTCGTCTTGATCGGCTCGAACTCGTACGGCGAACCGACCACGTCCCCCGCGATCGCGCCCAGCATCGACTCACGGTAGCACGCTGAACGAGCGCCCGCCGGCAAACGACACCAAGCGAACGTGAGGATCCAGGCCGGCCCGTTCGGAACGGCCGCCGTGGCCATAAACGCCGAGCGGCGTTATCCTTATGGGTACGACACCGAGATGCAGAGCTGCCTCGGCTGAGCTCGACCTGACCGGCGCCGGAAGCGCCGAAGTCCACCGTCAGGCCATCGGGAGAGGGGAGCCACCGAATGGGAGACGCGAGTCACCTCGTGAAGAGGCGAGGGTTCTGGGGACTCAGCTTCGCCGCCGGTTGCTTCGACGAAAGCGACCACTGCCCAACCCTGGTCACCTACGGTCCGCACGGCAAGGCCCTCGACCTGATCACCCTGGGCACCACCAGCCGCGAACCCGCGGCCTCGAAGGCGGCGATCGCCGCCGGCCGCGGGTGGGTGGCGGCCGACGATGGCGTCCATTCCTACGTCCTGTGGTGGGACGCGTTCCTGACCGTCAATGACAGGCGGACCGACGCCGTCTGCTGCGAAGCCGGCGTGCGCGGGGAGGAGAGCGCGTTCGTGTTCGCGCAGCGCTACGTCGTCGACGACGGCAAGCTCGTCAAGCTCGGCCGCCCCAAGCTGCTCGGGCCGGTCGACTCCGCGTTCGAGGCGCCCGTCATGCTGCCGCCGCCGTGGAAGCCCGGCAAGACACAGGGCCGCAAGAAGAAGGCCAAGCCTTCCCCCAGCCGGCCGAAGATCCGCCACGCGTGAGACCGCGGTCGCGATCATCACCGCGTCTTGCGTAGCGGCCGATGCTCGCACCGGCCGACGAGCCGCGGCTCCCATCGCAACGGGGTCGTTTCTGGATCTTTGATGTGGGGCTCGCGCGCCGCGCGAACTTCTTCTTGCCTTCCCACGACAACGACCGCGCGCCTGGCGGTCGCGTCCCACATTGAGGATCCAGTGGGGTGGGCGCCCCCGCCCGCCCTGCGAAGGAGCCCCGACGCAGGCGCGACGAAGCACTCCCCTGCCCACTTGAGGTCATTGGAAGGACGCCGAACACAGCCAGGGACAGAGCCTGTCGCGAGCGGGCGCACCGCGCCCGCGTGGCGGGAGCAATCCCGCCGGATGTGACGGCCGCGTGCCGCGCCGAAGGTGTCATGGGGTCTCTGGGAAGCGCCTGGCGCCCCTACGAGGATTGGGGTTTCCGACGGGCGTCTTGTCACGTCTTCATGTTCCCCGCCTGGGAACGACCGGGACCGGCTGGTATGGGTGGCGGCGGCACGTTCGCGCCATTGGAAACGCCGGGGGCTCCGGCAACCCGGAGCCCCCGGCGGTGTGGAAGGAGCCTACCGCTTCATATTGAACGTGGTCGGGTCGCCGGTGGCCTGGTCGATCACGGACGCGTAGGCGACGATGCCGGAGCCCGAGTTGACCGTTACGACCGCATAGCCGTTCTCGGTTCCGCCGGCCGTCGTGTTCAAGTACGGCTGGTCGAACTGGTAGAACTCGGCAGGGGCGAGACTTCGGGGCAGGCTCGAGACCTGGTTTCCCTGGCCGTCGAACAGGGTGAGCGTCACGCTGGCCGTACTGCCGCCCGTGTTCGTGAGGCCGATGTTCGTGCGGAACAGGGCGTTCTGAGTGAGCTGCGGCAGCCAGGCCGACTGCCCTGCGCCGAGCATGAGCGAGGACTCCTGTCCATCGTAATCCTGGCCGTACGTGTGCGTCGCGTCGATCTGGTTGTACGTGCGGCCGGTGAGGAGGACAGCCTGGTCCGAGACCACCTGCAGCGTCCCCGATTCGGCAGAGACGCCGAGTTGCCCCGCGACGTCACGGAGAAGGAGCTGCGCCTTCCCTGCAACGGAGATCGGCATCGTCTTCAGCCCGGACGGGGCGTACATCTTCAGCGTCAGGTTGGCGCTCTGCGACGACCGGTTGAGAACGGCGATGTCGCTCCTCCACCACGAATTGCGAGATGGCACATCCTTGTGAATCACCGCCGGCAGCCAGTAGCTAGTTGCAGCCGCCGATGCGCCGTCTTGGCTCACAGTTAGAGTCTGACCCTGGATCGTGATGGTTCCTGTGCGCGCCGAACCTGGGTTGGCATCGACGCTGTACAGGACCGTCCCGCTCCCTGTCCCGGAGCCGTTGGTGATGTGGATCCAGTTGAACCCCGTCGAGGCTGTCCATGGGCAGCCGCCGGACGCCGTGACAGAGACGTTTCCACCGCCCCCGAGGGAGGTATAGCTGACGTTTGACGCACCGAGCGAGTACGTGCAGGACACAGCACTCTGGGAAACGGCAAACACCTGGCCCCCGGCGGAGATCGATGCCGACCGCGCACCGCCGGCGTTCGCATCCGCACTGAACGACACCGCTCCGTTGCCGCTGCCAGAGCTGCCGGATGTGACGTGAAGCCAGGCTGTACTGCTCGTCGCGGTCCACGCGCACCCAGGTGCTGAGGTCACGCTGAAGCTCCCAATCCCGCCCGCCGCCGGAACGCTCGCATTCTGTGGTGCAAGCGAGTAGGAACAGGCCGATGCAGCCTGGGTGAAGGTGAGTGTTTGAGTCGCGATCGTCAAGCTCCCTGACCGGGCGCTGCCAGTGTTGGCGTCAAGCGAAAAGCCCACGGTCCCATTTCCGGTTCCGCTGGCACCGGTGAGCACGTGCAGCCAGCCCGGCGCATTGCTACTCGCGGTCCACGAACAATTGCTCCCTGACGTGACCGTCACACCCACCGACCCCGTTCCGCTCGCACTCGGGAACGACTGCGACGATGGGGACAGCGAGAACGCGCAAGATGCCCCCGCCGTCGTCTTCTTGATTACGACATTGTCGATGTAGGAGCCCTCGTATTGGAGCGAGCTGTCCGATTTGAAGATGAATGCAATGTAGACCTGGTGCGCTCCTATCGAAGGGACCGCAGTCACGTCCTTGAAGTTGAACGTTCCGTGTTTCCAGATCTGCCCCGTGTTTGAATAGTAATAGCCAGAACCGTTGGAGACGAAGTCGTCAGTCGAAACATAGAGACCGATCCTGTCGGGGTAGGTGTCGGTCAGGCCGGCCTCCACATTCGACCAGAGGTCGAACTCAACCGTCGCGTCGGTGGCATCGGATAGGTCGAACGGACCATATTCCAACCACACCTGCATGTCGGGAAGGTACGTGCCTCCAGGGGACTGTGGGCTGGTGCCGCCACCAGCGCACCAAGCTGAGTGCGAGCCACTTGCCGCGCGATAGCTTGACCTGCCCCACAATGTCGTGGATTCGGTGCCGGTTGAGTAGTAGAGGTGCCAATTTCCGGGAAATGGTCCTTCGAAGTCATCGGAGAAGACCGTCACGGTACTTCCGGTTGAAACCGCCGCACTTTGGGTCACGGTGACTGTTTGCTTGGCGACCGTGAGCGTCCCCGTCCTGGCGGCGCCCGTATTTGGCTGCAAACTGAATGCGACTGCGCCGGTTCCGGTGCCGCTGGCGCCGCTCGAAACGGCGATCCACGCTGCATTGGACACTGCACTCCAGGGGCAGTCGGAGCCTGTCGTCACGGGGAGACTGCCCCCGCCACCAGTGGAATCGAAGTTCGCCGCCGTTGGAACCGTGTACGTGCAAGGCGCTACCAACGCCAGGGTCGCAGTCATAATGCTCGCTGGCGCGCTGATGTTTGTAATCCGAACGCCCCCGTCCTGACCCGAGTACAAGAGACTGTTTGGGGCCGAACCCACAGTGAAGGCTGTATTGCCGCTCGAACCTGGGAATGGATCCCCAGCGTCGCCCCTATTGGTGTTCTTCTCAAGACTCCAAAGCCCGTCGGCCTGTGCCAGGGCGACGCGATAGTGTTGCGCGGCGCACGAAGGTCCTCCCGGATAACACTCGAGAGCGTTGTCCGTGTTGTCGAGCGTGGCCCTGCTCTCGTCGACGTGCCAGACCAGCAGGCCCCGGCCCGGCAGGTACGAGTCGAAGCCAACCTGCTCGCGGTTCTCGACCAGGTAGTACTCGGAGCCAGATCGTGGAGATCCAGACAAGATCTGAAAGACCTCAGGTGTTCCCTCGACTTGCGCCACGGGTTGGCTTGAGAGCGAACCGGTGACCAGGTGCGGGGTGACCCAGCCCAACTCATATTTACTCCAAGCGTCCAAGTGGCACGGCACATCGCCTGCGCCGCGGGGACCGCACCAGGAGCCGGCTGCCATCAGACTCCAGTTGCCGATGCCCTCCGATGAGTTGTCCGTGTCATAGAGATCGGGAAGTCCAAGCGCATGCCCGAATTCGTGGGCGAAGACGCCGACCGTCGTCATCCCGGAATTGAGGGTTTCCGGCTGAATTGAGTAGGAATCCACCTTCATGTACCCGCCAGATGGGCACGGAGTGGCGGTGGTGTACGGTCCGAAGTGGCTCCGCCCATGGGACTGCGCGCCGGAGAGCGACCAGTGATGGGCCCAGATATCACCGGGGTTTCCACTTGCGTCCTCACCAGCGCCCTGGTGGACGATGTTCACGATATCGACCCAGCAGTCGCGGTTGGAGTCGTATGGCGCGAAGTTGAATCCGGCCGCATCCGCCGCGGCGACGGCATCGTGGACCAGGTCGCCGGGCCACATGTCCTTCAGGTTGCCGGTGATGCTAGCGTCATTGGTGCCGTAGTAATCGTGCGTGTTTCCAGCTCTGAACCAACCGACGACACCCCCAGGGCCGGGTGAAACCGTGAACCGGCCATAAGAAACCTCGGCGTAGTAGTCCCGCATGCTCCGATTTCCGGAACCGAAGAGCAGCGAGTTGAAGTCCAATGGGCCATACGTCGTGGGAGTGTCGGAGAAGTTCACGAGGATGACAGGAACATTGGCGATACCAAATGCCGAGACGGCCTGCGCCGTAGCGATGCTCGCCGACGAAGCCCGCATCAAGGCTGCGTGCTCGGCGGACCGATCGGTAGGCCTTAGATGCGGCACGGCCCCATCCGGTGGCAGGTCGCGACCGACCACTTCCTCTGATGGGACCAAAGCGCCCCCGCCAGCTTGTGTTGCAAACCTCCACTCCCCAGTGGCGGTGTCAAAGATGATGGTGAACCCGTCGAGCGTCTCCCACCCGTGGAGCCATTCATCGCCCCATTGTTTCGCTTGAAACTCGATCCCAGTTGGTTGCTTCAAGCCGTGAAGTGTCGGGCTGGCCGGTACAGCCCCTGCGAAGCGCGGCCCGCACACGCCGAAGAGAATGAGCAGGACTGCAAAGCAGTAGCACAACGGGTGTTTATGAGAATCCGAGGGATCTTCAGGATGATTGCTCACTGGCTTCATACGGTCTCCTTCGTGGGGTTGTCTCGAGCTGCAGGCATACCTTCTTCAACTGGACCGATGGACACATGATGTTCTTGGCTACCGGATCGCAGGCAGCCTGGCCGATCTCCGAGGCGTACCCCACAGCGCTGGCTCCGTGTGCGCCGCAAGGCCCTCAGGTGCCCCCTCCACCCAACTGCACAGGAGCGCTGGGGCCGACGCCTGCCCAACGCCGGGTGCCGAGGGCCAGCCCGACTCCGCAAACAACCTCTTCATTCGAGCCTCCTTCTGAACCCTGAGTTTGCCTATGAGAAGAGCTATGGTGCCGCGGGATGTACGAGAGCGTGTCAGTACCTCGTTTTGCCGGACCTGTGAACAACATCGTGGCCTGTTGAACGTGGCCGGTGTCCGTTGGCGTGAGCAGTTCGGACCCCGGCGCGCCGACCGCACGCGCCGGGGCTGGCTGTCTCTACTCCACCCGCTCGAGGTTCCCGACCTTCTCCCAGCTTGGGTCGGCGCCCAACACCACCGCGATCACCAGGTCGTCGGAGCCTGCGCTCGTGACCCGGGCCGACGCATCCCGATCAAGGCCGGCAACCACCGACTCGGGCTTGAGCTTGTACATCGCCCCGTCGGCAGCGTCGATCACCAGTCCGATCAGGCCACCGAAGATGATGTTCCCGGCGATGGCCCCGCTCACATGCCGCGTGAGGGCGATCTCGTACGGCTTGTAGCCCGCCAGCTCGATCCGCAGGACGTGTGTGTCCTTACGCTTGAGCTGGGCCACCATCGGCGTCTTGCCCATCAGCTGCCCGTTGGCGTAGACGGTCGCACCTGACGGGCTGCTCGTCACCCCGACGCCCTGCCTGGTCCCGTTCAGGATGCTGGCGCACCCCGCTGCCGTCACCGAAGCGATCGTAAAGATACCGAGTGCCGCAAGTGTTCCACGTGTCATCGCATTGGCCTCCTTCAGCCGTCACTCACTGTAGGAGGCGCCGGGGCACAGTACGTGCCCCGCGGCGATGTCTTCGCATGATCACGATTGTGGTTGAGTTTTAGACGGCCGAAACGAGTTCCTCGTAACGCTGCGAGGCGGTGTACAACTCTCGGGCAACCCGTTCCCTCAGATCGAGCGGGCCCAGGACTTCGCAGGCCGCGCCCCAGCCGAGGATCCAAGGGATGAGCTCCACCGTCGACGACACGACGACCGACATTCGCAGGCTGCCGTCTGCGCACGGGGTGAGCTTCTGCGACGGGTGCCACCTCGTCTCCGCGACGCGCCCCGCCATGGCCGGCGAAAAAAGGAGATCGACTGCGACGGCTTCCGACTCCGTCAGCCACACCCCCCAGGCGCGGTCGATCCGGTCGAGAAGGGCGGCCGGACTGTGCGCTTCGAACTCGATGTCCGTGAGGCTGGCCAGGGAGACGCGTTCGAGCTTGAAAACCCTCATCGCTCCCGGTGGCTCGGCCCACCCGATGGCGTACAGGGCCGATCCGATCGCGGAGGGCTCCAAGAGGTGCGGCTGCAGCCGGCACGCCGATCGCCCGGCTCCCGTCCGCGACGTGTACTCGATGTCCACGGCCCGCCTTAGCGCCCATCCGTATGCGACCGTCCGGAACACCTCGGCGAACCTCGAGTTGCTCTTGGGATCGAGCCGCCCACCCAATAGATCCATGGCGGCCTGTAGGTCGCGAGGCACGACCTCGGCGAGCTTCGACACCGCGCCTCGGACGGCAGGATTCGATTCGTCGGCATGGCGGCAAAGGAGGCGCGCCGCCAGGTAGACCGCCGCCGCCTCCTCGAGGAGAAACCGAACCGGCGGGATCTCGATGCGCGCACCCGGAACGAGGATCCACGCCCCCTGGTGGTAGAGGATCGGCAGCCGGCCGCTGGCGGACAGCTCGTTGACGTAGTTTCGAACCGTGCGCGGCGCGATCCCCAAGCGCTGCGCGATCTCCTTGGTCGAGAAACCACGCTCCGGGTGTCTCGAGAACATGAGTTGCAGCTCGACGAGGCGCCCCGCCTTGGTCAATGCGTTTGCAAATACCATTCTCCCCCCGGCCCGGGATTCTACAGCGGCACGACAGCCCACCATCGGATTGTTCGAGCGATTCTCAGGCGCATTCCGCACCTCAATCCGAGGTGAAAGTGCGGTGGTCCGTTGCCATGGCGAGCGGCGCGAAGCAGGCCGGTGGTTCGCGAGAGGTAAGCGACCGCGCCTCACACTATTCAGCCTATGGGGCGGTCGCCCCCGCCCTGCAGGTGGATGGCGCCACGGACGGAACGAAACAAACCCCTGCCCACTCACGGTCATTTCGAGGAGCGCAGCGACGAAGCGATCGAGTGCCCAGCCCGCTGGCTCACCAGCCTCTCTGCACCTCGATGTCGCCACGACCCCCTTCCGCGCTTCGGGGCAGCGGCGATCGAGATCGCCTGCCTCGCGGCCGCCCGGCGGCTTCACATCACCGGCTCTCGCCTCGAAGTGCGAACCGCATCGCAGAACTCCTGCACCACTTTGAGGATCTCCGGGTGGCCCCGGGCGATCTCCTCGTGCCGGGCGAGAAGGTCCTCGAGGTGGCCCAGCGCCCGGAGGTCGTCCGGTTGCGCCCGCGCCGCCTCGAGGAGGCACCGCGCCGCCTCGACGTACCTCCCCTGCCCTTGCAGGCTGAGGCCGAGGTTCTTGTGTGCGTTGTACCGGCCCGCGTCGATCGCGATCGCCGCGCGGCAGAACGCCTCGGCCTCGCCGTGGCGGCCGACCTGGTTGAGACTGTAGCCGAGGTTGTTGTTGAGGAAGTACCAATCCAGGTCTTGCCGCGGCAGCAGCGCCAATGCCCGCGAGTACGCAGCGACCGCCGCCGGGAAGTCGCCTCTCTGCTCGCACAGCTGCCCCATCGTCAGGAAGCATCGAGCCCTGACGGCCGGGTCCTGCGCGAGCGCGAGGATCTTCTCGACGTACGCGGCGGCGCCTTCGTGCCTCCCGCACTCTTGGCACCTCCTGACCAGCCGCCACAGCCTGCCCGTGAGCACCTCCGGATCGGGCTCCCCCGCGGCCAGGGCGGCGAAGACGACCTCCACCTCGTCGGCGGCGACGGCCAGGCCGTCGGGCAGGACGACCACGAGTCCCGGCGGGTAACTGGGCCGCGGGCCGGACGGAGTGGACTTGTCGGGCCGGGGCGCCGGCTCGACCGCGGGCTTTGTCGGTTTCCGTGCCATCGCGTCCTCCTGTCACTCGGGCCTGTCGCCCGGTGCGGCCGCTCGCTCGCGCCCGGCCGGGTTTGGGTTCGCTTCCCGGCACCACTCCTCGAAGGCGTCCTCGTACCAGGCGGAGAGTCTCGGGTAGAAGCGCGAGGAAACCTCGATCGAGCCGCGCTGGGTCTCGCGGTCGCGTTCGCCCCGCATCCAGTCGTCCCAGAACAGGAGCACGAGCCCGCCGCCGTCGAACCACCCGCCCGGAACGGTGGCCGTGTCGATCAGGTTGACCAGCTGCCGGAACGTGAGCGGGAGGCGTGAGCTCTTCGGTGTGACCGCAAATGTGTACGGCGTGCTCTCGCAGTACTCGTCCACGACGCGGTAGCGGATGCGGTCGCCGGCGGGACGCGCCCGGACGCTGGTCACCTCCCGGTGGACGGTCCTGGTGAACCAGATCCTCGCGATCTCCACCTCCCGCCGGGCGCAGTCGGGGAGGTCCTCGCCGCCGCGCAGGCCGGGGTCGAGCCGTTGCAGCGCGCGCTTGCTGCCCTCGCCGATGTCCTGCTCGACCATCCAGGCTTCGAGGGCGATCAGGCCTCCGGCCTCGACCCGCGCCATCGCCTCGCGGCGGCGCGCCTCGCCCTTGACGCGCGACACCAGCCACCGCAGGCGGTCGTCGACCTCCGGCCAGTAGGTCTTGGGGCGGAACTCCAGGTCGTACTTCGAGGCGAACCGCTCCATTGATTTCAGTTCGTGATTTCGGGTCGTGGGCATCGTGTCCTCCGTTCGGTCCAATTCAAAGCTCGCTCCGGCCGCGTCCGGCTCCACGCAGCTCACGGCGCCGCCCACGGGTGCCGGCCGCAGGCCGATAGGTCCGGCAGCGCCAGCGCCGCCAACTCCGGGATCGGCCGCTCCCACGGCAGGTCCAGCTCGGGCCGGCCGAAGTGGCCCCACGCCGCCACCTGGGAGAAGATCGGCCGGGTCAGCTCCAGGTCGCGGAGCATCGCCGCCGGCGCGAACATCTCCGGCGCCAGCCGCTGGTACGTCTGCATGCAAGCCAGCGTGCCCTCCTCTTTCGCCTGGCTCTCGACCTGGGTGCGGAGCGCCGCCGGAGAGCCGATCGCGTAGGTCGCGCAGACCCTCGCCCACGCGAAGCGGCCGGTGTCCACGAGCGCGAGCGCCAGGCGGCGCGCGGCGTAGGCGCCGGCGCGGTCCACCTTGGTCCCGTCCTTTCCGGAGAACGCGCCGCCGCCGTGGAAGGCGTTGGGGCCGTAGGCGTCCACCTGCAGCTTGCGTCCCGACAGCCCGGCGTCCGCGATCGGTCCGCCGCTCGTGAACGAGCCGCCGGGGTTCAGGTGGACGCGGGTGCCGCGGTGGAGCCACTCGGGCGGGACCGCCTTCGCGACGACCTCCTCCATCAGCAGCTCGCGCACCCGCGCGAGAGGCTCCGCCGGCGCGTGCTGCGTCGAGATCACGATCTCCTCGACCCCGACCGGGCGCCCGCAGTGGTTCTGCATCACGACGAGCGACTTCGCGTCCGGTCCGAGCCCCGCGCCCGCGGGGGTGCGCCGCACCTCGCGCAGGCGCAGCAGCAGGGCGCGGGCGACCGCCCAGTCGGCGGGCACCCGTTCCGGCGTGGCGTCGGTGGCGAACCCGCACACCACGCCCTGGTCGCCGGCCCCGAGGGCCTCGCCGCCGGAAACCGCCGCGCGGATCTCCTCCGACTGCCTCGTGATGTGTTGGTGGACGCGCACCTTGCGCGGGTCCAGGCCCCAGCGGCCGTCGCCGTGGCCGACCCGCTCGAGGACGCGCCGCACGCAGGCGGCGGCGTCCGCCTCGGCCCGCGAGGTGATCTCGCCGAGGAGGAAGACGTCGTGGCCCTTGCAGGCGGCCTCGACGGCGACGCGGCTGGCGGGGTCCCGCTCGAGGCAGGCGTCGAGGATCGCGTCCCCGAACTGGTCGCACAGCTTGTCCGGGTGGCCGTCCGAGACGAACTCCGCGCTCGTGCGGTCGGTGAACGTCGGTGGCGGGTTGCGGAACTCCATGGCACGTCCCCTTTCGTGCCTGGGAGGACCCCGTGCCGGACCCGTTCGGAAGGGGGGCGCGTTGCGACTGCCCAAACGCCGGAGACCCCGCCCTCCTTCATCAAGAGAGCGGGGTCTCCGCCGGACATCCGCTTGTCAGGTCCGCTCGCTGCTCCGTCCTGACCGCATCCCTGCCTCGCGGCGGGAAGGCACCTTGGGCGTCCGTCCCAGGTTGCCGGGCCCTGCTTCGCAGAGCCACTCTTGATGCAAGATCTATGCTAGAGCGGCGAGGGGCGGGAGTCAAGAGCGGCTGGACGGCTCGACATCGCGAGTCAGGAGGTTTCGCTGTGTGGGGACGGGACGTACCTGCGCTCTATGGGATAGACGCAATAGATCATGTTCCCGGCGACGTCATGTTCGTACTTGGGCCGTGCACGTCCACCGTTGTTTCTGTTGGCGACAGCCCAGTAAGCGTTGCGCCAGAACAGAGAGACGAAAGAGGCCCGGACGCTGGCGTCGGTACACACCTTGGCGTGCGAGGTGATTTGGGCCGCGACCGCGCCGTGTCGGCTATCTTCCCACACGTTGTCTATGTGGTTCCTAGCGACGTCAGTGGGTCAGACTAAGGGCCTCGTCCTAGCGACTTCCAGAAGGGCTGCAAGGACTTTCCGAGCAGCGGCGTCCATGTCCTGATGCTCCCAAAAGCGGATCACTCTCCACCCTGCCTCGACCAAGCACCGATCGGTATCCGAATCTCGCTCCTGATTGGTCTGGATCTTCCGCCGCCAGAAGTCCGCGTTGGCCTTTGGCCAACTCCCGTGAACGGGGCAGCCATGCCAAAAACACCCATCGACGAAGATCGCCACCCGTGCCTTCACGAAAGCCAGGTCCGCCCGACGACGTGTGCCAGGCAATGGCCAGTCGACACGGTAGCGAAGACCAAGACGGTGCACCGCAGAGCGCAAAGCAAGCTCGCAGGGCGTATCGCGCCGGGGCGTAGACTGCATCCTTCGCCGAACTGCGGGGGAAGATGCGTGAGGGGAGCTAGGAGTTCGGGTCCTCACCCTCGAAGTAGAAGTCTTTTCCGTTTCGTCGGTCATACGTAACCTTCAGGCGCCTGACGAAGTCATCTTGACTGAGTAGGCTCTTCGGGCGGCCGCTACGCGGGCAGCCGACCTCCCCTCCCACCTCATAGAAACCGAAGGCATTCCCAGCACGGTCATAAAGGCCAATGAAGACGAGTTCGAATCGATCCGGAGCATCCTCAGCGTTGATGCGACCCTTCAGCGCCCAGAGGTACTCGACCCAAGAGGCGAAGGACGACGTCTCGTCGTCTTCACAGCTCTCGAATGGGAGGAACACCACTGCAGCCAACACCGCATAAGGCTGCCGCAAGTGATGAGAGGTCGCCTCGACACGGAGTTCCTCGTCGTTGCGTTTCAGGTTGTGGGTGAACTTGGCATCTCCCTGACGGCCTTCGCCAAAATGAACCGACTTGAACGAGCAGGCAAGGCCGAGGCCGGCCTCAGGCGTACTGTAGCTGAGATCGAGGCGCTTCGGTCCCCGCACCGCCAGGGACGGAACCTCTCCACTCCGCACGCCAGGGAAGTATGGCTCCAGTGCGGTCACAAGCTGAGCGCCCATGTGTTTGGCGAAATAGATTGCGAATGACAGTTGCTCATTGACGTCAGGTTTGAGGCGCTGGCCAGCTTGGCGGCGGCGTTCGTTCTCCCAAATGCGCTTCGCTTTCGCCTTCTCGAGATCGAAGCGTGTCCGCTCCAGGAGCACAGCGATGTCCCCAACAGCGCCGGGTGTGTGCGCCGTTACAGGGAGGGCGCTGGCTCTCTTTCTCCCCACTATGCCACCTCTGCGCGCAACATCCGCGCCGCGTGTCGACGAACGGCATCGAGGAATCCGACTTCGAAGTGGAGGCCGCTGGTCTCGGCGCGACCGAGAAAACCGGCGGCAGCCCGACCGGAGAGTGGCGCGAGAGGGTATATCACGAAGTCGCGCAGGTGCGGTGCTCGGATACGAACGGGCCACATGGAGACGTCAACCGGGTAGACCGCCCCGTTGAAACCCCATGCAGCCTTCGGCCATGCCACGCCTCGAGGGAGGAGGTCCCGTGAGCGGCCCTTGTCGAAGACGCCGGGACGACGCAAGCGATCGCCAACCCATCGGAAAACCGGGACGCTGACCGCATTGCCCACCAGCTTCCAGCGGTGGTGGCGACGCACTCCAGGGGCGTTAAGCGCTGGAAGAGTCCAGTCTGCCTCGAACCCCTGAAACCTTTCGGTGTCACGAATCTCCGGTGTGCTGATCGTTCCCGAGCGCGGGTCCCAGATTGCCGGAGGCGACGGTATGCCGATGCTCGACCCGCCCTTGATCGTAGGGACGGCATCGACCGCCCACCCAAGGCCGCGTAGACCTTCCGTCCAGTAGAAACCGCACCAAACGCCCGTGGAGAAGTCCGGCTCGAATGGCTCCGAATCATCCGCGAAAAGGACTTCACGTGGATCCTCACTACGAGAGGCGAGCATCATTACCCGTTGGCGGCGCTGAGGCAGGCCGAACGCCCGCGTGTCGACGATGCGGTAGGCCCAGTTGTAGCCACGGGCCTCGAGTTCGTCGACCAGATACCGCATAGCCTTCCCACGATCCAGGTGGAGCATGAACGACACGTTTTCGAGGAGGAGCCAACTCGGACCTCGCCTCCGGGCGTCCAGAAGGCGAAAGACGTGCCCGATCAGCCCCGACTGATGGCCAGCGATCCCTGCCGTGCGTCCCGCCTGGCTGAGGTCCTGGCACGGAAAGCCAGCGGCAACGACATCTACGCGTGGCAGGGCCTTGATGTCGCGCACGTCGCCCAGAAGGGGCACGCCTTCGAAGCGCTGCTGCAGCACCCGCAATGCGGCCGGTTCGATCTCGGACAACGTGACGGTCGTATGTCCGGCCTGATGAAGGCCAAGCTCTATCCCACCTATTCCGGCAAAGAGCCCCGCGACGGTTAGGCCACCTTCGGTGGCCTCGGCGGATTTGGGTTTGCCCATGGTCGACATCGGCAGCTTCCCAACCCCCTTCTTTCGACAGCTGAGGATAGCACCCCTGGGTTGGTCACGTATCTTAGTTGGCTGATCTGTGATGGCCTTCGCCAGCACATTGACGTCTCGGCGCTTGCTGAGCGCTTAGACGTGGCCACCCAGGAAGGCACGCAAGGGGCGCGCAAGCACTACCTAGTTGGCTCCTTCATCGAACAGGCTGCCTTGACGGCCCAGGTCATACCGCACATCGAGAACTTTCGTGATGGTGTTAGTCACCTTGAGGTTTCCTTGGAAATCCTTTACGGCCCGATACGCAACCTCCACAACCAGAGCATCATATGGCCCCAGCCTCACTTCATGGCTAACAAGCTTCTGCCAGAACACTTTATCTTCGAGCGATACACTAAACTTTGCTCCGCCCACATCAACAAGCCATTTGTAACCCATGACGAAGGCCGGCTTGACTACGGTGTAGACCGCCTTGGTTGTTGTATCGACCAACACTTCTTCCGGCTTTTCGCCAAGCCCGGCCGTGGCCGAGAACGCGGAGACCTCATCGCGGACAATGGTTTCCTTCTCCTTTGAGAAAGACGGGGCTCGGAAGCTGACGCTTTCCACCCCCTCCTGCTGGAGCGGGGTAACCACGCCATCTAGGTACTTGCGAACTCCAGGGTCGTTTGCGAGGATGAAGACATTCCTCGATAAATCAATCTTTGCCTTCCCAATCGTGACACTAACAAGCGCACCGTGTTCTTCGATCTTCTCTGGTGTTCGTCCGTTGAGCCACCGAAGGAACTTAACAACCGACGTCTTTACCTTACCGGCGAGCCCGAGGGCAGTAAGTATGGCCAGAACCGCGGCTGTATCGTCACCCGTACTCAGATGGCGAACATGCTCCCACACTTGCTGTACGTCCACTTGAAATACGAATGAACCACCGCGAAAGTCGGCGTGTACATTCACCCTGACTTCCGCTCCTTCTCCATTGAGAGCCCGGTTAGCAGCCTCAACGACGCCACCAACTGATACAAGCGCCGGCCCGAGAAGTCGGACATCCATCGAGCGGTCAGCGAAGACCGGCCCGTCATAGGTAAACTCGACCAGTACAGCGTCAGGGTTTTGACCTGCTCTTGCTTTCATGAAAGGTAGTATAAGGCAGAACGCGTCGCCATCCTTTCAAGCTGACCCACTACCGCGAGTCGCGACTCTGGGGGAAGGGTCAACGCCATCTGCTACACTCAACGGCCGGTAGGGAAACCTTGAGAACAGAGACACAGGGAGTCGTCGCCGAGCTCGAACGCGTTAGTGGCTTCGCGGTCCAGGTCGTCCCGGTGCAGAACCTGGCCGTGATGGCGAAGGTGACGACCTCGCCGAAGGCGACGGGCAGCTACGTCGTTCAGTACCGCGCAGGCATTTCCTTCGTAACTCCTCGCCGTACCCCGTCTTGATCTGATTTGGTTGGGCAGCGATGCTCCGGGGATGGACGACGAACGGGTCATCGAGCAGGGCCAGCACCTTTCCGAAGAGCTTGCCGAGCAGCGACAGCGGGCCGGGCGGAAGCGCTTCTGGTGTCCGGTTGATCTTCGCGCTCGCATCGTCGCGTACGCCGTCACCTGCAGCGCCGACGGCGAATCGCATCGGCGCATCGCCGAGCGGCTCGGGATGAGGCAGCGCACCCTGTCGCGGTGGATCCGGATGTGGCGCCAGGCCGGCGCCGGCGTGCGAGCGGTCGCCATCGTCCCAGC
>SCRJ01000186.1 GCA_004298115.1 Acidobacteriota bacterium | reverse complement strand
TCGGCAAGGGCGTCGCGGCGGTGCTGCTGATGCGCACCGTCACGCCGAACCCGGAGTGGGTCGCCGCCGCCGGGCTGGCCGCGGTGGTCGGGCACTGCTTCCCGGTCTGGCTCGGGTTCTCCGGGGGCAAGGGCGTGGCCACGGCCGCGGGGGTGTTCTTCACGCTCGCCTGGCCGCCGATGCTCGTCGTGCTCGCGGTCTGGGTCGCGGTGTTGGCGCTCGTCCGCTTCGTCTCGCTCGCGAGCGTGCTCGCGGCGGCGGCGTTCCCGGTGGCGTTCTACGTCCTCGTCCGCCCCGGCGTCCTGGTCGAAACGTGCGCGGTTCTGACGGCCGCGGTCGTGATCTGGCGCCACCGCGCCAACCTGGGGCGCCTGGCGCGGGGTGAGGAGCCGCGGCTGGGGGAGGCGAAGCGATGAACGTCGCGGTAGTCGGAGCGGGGAGTTGGGGCACGGCCCTTGCGCTGCACCTGGCGCGCGCCGGGTGCTCGGTGACGTTGTGGGCGCGCGAGGCGGAGGTGGTGGCCGGGATCCGGGAGCGCGGCGCGAACCCGCTGTTCCTGGCGGATTTCACGTTTCCCGCCGCGGTCCGCGCGACCGGCGACCTCGCCGAGGCCTGCGGCGGCGCCGAAACCGTCGTGCTCGTGGTCCCGGTGCAGTTCGTCCGTACCGTCCTGCGCGAGCTGCGCCCGCACCTCGCCCCCGGAGCTCTCGTGGTGTCGGCGAGCAAGGGGATCGAGGTGTCGAGCCTCGCCCGCATGGACGAGTTGGTGAGCGCCGAACTCGGCCTTTCGGAGGAGGCGTTTGTCGCCCTCTCGGGCCCCTCGTTCGCCCGCGAGGTGGCGGCGGGCCTGCCAACCGCGGCCGTGCTCGCCGGCGGCAACGCCCAGAGGCTGGGCGAGCTGCAGCGGGCGTTCTCCACCGGCTCGTTTCGCTTCTACACCGCGACCGACGTCGTCGGGGTGGAGCTCGCCGGCGCCCTCAAGAACGTCGTCGCGATCGCCGCCGGCATGGCCGAGGGCCTCGGCCTCGGCCAGAACGCCACGGCCGCGCTGCTCACCCGCGGCCTGCACGAGATCGCGCGCCTCGGCGTGCGTCTCGGCGGGCGCGAGGAGACGTTCCGCGGTCTGGCCGGGATGGGGGACCTGGTGCTCACCTGCTCGCCGGGGAGCATGTCGCGCAACCGGAGCGCCGGCGAGCGCCTCGGCCGCGGCGAGAAACTCGCCGACATCATCGCCGGCCGCGAGGTCGCCGAGGGCGTCCCGACGACCCACGCGGCCGCCGCCCTCGCGCGCCGGCACGGCGTCGAGATGCCGATCACCTTCACCGTCGAGGCGATCCTCGACGGCGCGATCGAGCCGCGGGCGGCGGTGGCGGCCTTGATGACCCGCGAGCTGAAGGCCGAAGCAATCCTCTAGCGGCACCGCCGGCGTCGGACCATCTGCGGCGTCAGGCTGCGGCGGCTCGGATCCTCACGTAGCCTCCGGCTACGCTCCGGTCCGGCCGCCTCGCCTTCCTTGCATCTGGCCCAACGGCGGCGGCGCGGCTACACGCCCCAAGTTGCCGGGCCCTGCCTTCGGTGGAGCGTTTGTCTTCGAGGGAGGCACGAGAGGCGGCGCGGCCTGCGGCCGGAGCGGCCGTTTCGGACCACTGGCCACGGACCACTGGCCACGGACCCCTACTGACCACGGACCCGCGGCCACGGACCACGCCATCGATGCCCCGGTGGGTCAGCCGCGGGCGGGCGCGTCGGGGAGTGTGAGGCCGTGGGCGGCGAGGAACGCGACCATGTCGGCCGGGAGGGGCGCCTCGAGGCGCAGCGGCACGCCGTCCTTCGGGTGCGGCAGCGTCAGGCGCCAGGCGTGCAGGAACGGGCGCGGCAGGTCGCCGCCGCCATAGAGCCCGTCCCCCGCGACCGGAACGCCGGCGTGGGCGAGGTGAACGCGAACCTGGTGGGTGCGGCCGGTGAGCGGGTGGACCTCGACCAGCGCAAGACCGTCGGCGGCGGCGAGCCGGCGCACCCGGGTGCGGGCCGGGCGGCCGTCGCGGGCGACGCGGAAGCGCCCGGGGACCAGCAGGTCCGCGGCGATCGGACCGGCGAGCGTGCGATTCGCCTCGCCGGGGTCGCCGCGCACGACCGCGAGGTAGCGCTTGTCGGCGCTCCCGGTGGCCCAGGTGCGGGCCAGCGCGCGCGCCGCGTCGCGCTGGCGGGCGAACACCAGCACCCCGGTCGTGAGCCGGTCCAGCCGGTGGAACAGCAGCGCGTCCACCCGGCGGCCCTCGCGCAGCGCCAGTTGCAGCAACAGCCGTTCCTGGGCGGTGAGTTCGCCGGGCGCTCGTTCGCGCGGCGGCTGCGACGCGACGCCCGCGGGCTTGTCGATTGCGACGAGCCAGCCGTCCTCGTGGATGATCGGCAGCGGCGGCACCGGCGCGGGCTCGGCGAGCGCCTCGTCCCGGCGAACGATCTCCACGACGTCCGCCAGGCGCAGCGGCCGCGAGAGCACGCGGACGGCCTTGCCGTCGAGCCAGAGCCGCCCCTCCGCCGCCAGCGCGCGCACACGCCGCCGCGGCAGCCCGCACAGCGCCGCTGCCCCCTGATCGAGACGCTCACCGGCGAGCGCCGGCGGCACCACGTAGCGGACGACGGCCGGCTGCGGCTCAGGCAGGCGACGCCTCCCACGGCAGGACGAGACGGGCGGTGACGCCGGCCGGCGTGCTCTCGATCTCGAGGCGGCCGCCGAGAGCCCCCGCCATCTTCCTCGCAATCGCGATGCCGAGGCCGGCGCCTCCAGGGCGCCGCACCGCCATCGGGGTCCCCAACTGCGCGAGCACGTCGGGGGCGATGCCGGGACCCGCGTCGCGGACCTCGACCTCGGCGTGGTCGCCGGCGTCGCGCACGGCGACGACGATCGCCGGCGGCGGGGTCGCGCTCTCGACCGCGTTGTCGAGGAGCGCCCGCAATGCGTGGCCGAACGCGTGTGGGTCCCAGTTCGCCCTGCGCCCGCGTGGGTCGGCCTCGACGCGGACGTCGAGGGCGGTCTCGTCACCGTGGCGGCCGCGCAGGAGGTCGATCTGGCTCTGCGCCAGTGCGACCGGGTCGACGAGGGTGGGCGCCACGTTGACGGGGCGGCCGAAGAGCAGGAGCTGGTCGAGGTACCGCGACAGCGCGTCCACCTGGCGCACGATCGCGTCGAAGTGCGCCTTGATCTCGGGCGCCGCCGCCGACCGCCGCTGCCCCATCTCGGCCTGCAACCCCATGGTGAACGCATGGTTGCGCACGTCGTGGGCGACCTGGTTGACGAGGTTCTCGAGCGCCGAGGCGTCGGCTGCGGACATGCCGCCATCCTAGCACTGCGGCCGCGGCGCTTGACAGCGGCGGGAGGCTCGGTGAGACTGAACGAGCATTCACTTGTTTGTTCGGGAGGTTGGCCTTGGGGGGGGCGCTTCGCAACGACGCACGGGAGGCCAAGCGGTCCGCGATCCTGCGGGCGGCCGTCGAGGTGTTCGCCGAGCGCGGGTACGAGGACGCCCGCATGCGCGAGGTGGCGGAGCGCGCCGGGGTGGCGGACGGCACCACGTACCTCTACTTCGAGGGCAAGGAAGCAATCCTGGTGGCGATCCTCGAGGAACACGCCAAGGCGTTCCTGCAGCGGGCGCGGCGGGATGCCGCCAAACAGAAGGACCCCGGCGCCAGGCTGCGCAAGGTCATCGAGCGCCACCTCCTGAGTCTCGAGAACGACCGCGCCCTCGCCCACATCTTCCAGATCGAACTCCGGCACAGCCGGCGTTTCCTCCGCCAGGTCGCGAGGGGGCAGGTGGCGGAGTACCTGCGGTTGCTGCAGCGGATCATCGCGGACGGCATGGCGTCCGGCCGCTTTCGCAACGACGTCCCTGCCGACGTGGCCGCCCGGGCGGTGTTCGGGGCGGTGGACGAACTCATCACGTCATGGGTACTGGCTGAACGCCCGCGGTCGCTCGCCGGGCAGGCGGCGCCGCTCCTGAGACTGCTGTTCGGGGGTCTCGAGTCGCGCGGGGGGGAGTGCAAATGAACGAACCACGCACGTTGCTGGACGTCTTCGCGAAGTGGCGGGCGGCGTCCCCCGCACCGTCGCTGATCGACGCGCGCGAGGGCCGCGAGGTGCGGACCTCCGCCCCCGAGGTGGCACGGCGGGTGGCCGGCCTGGCGCGGGGTTTCGCGGCGCTCGGGGTCGGCAAGGGCGACCGTGTCGCCCTCATCTCCGGGGATCGCCCCGAGTGGCACGTCGTCGATTTCGCGTTGCTCCACCTGGGGGCCGCGGACGTGCCGATCTACCCCACGCTCCTCCCCGACCAGGTGCGCGCGATCCTTGCCGACTCGGGCGCCCGAGCCGTAGTCGTCGAGAACCCGGAGCAGCTCGCCAAGGTGCTCGAGGTGCGCGCCTCGTGCCCGGCGATCACCGCGGTGATCCTGATCGACGGGGAGGCGCCCGACGGCGTGCGCACGCTGGCGGCGATCACCGAACCGATGAGCGAAGACGATGCGGCGGCGTTCCTCGAGGCGTGTCGCCCGCAGGTTCAGGCTGGGGACCTCGCCACGCTGATCTACACCTCGGGCACGACCGGGGAGCCCAAGGGGGTCATGCTCGCGCACGACAACTTCGTCTTCGATGCGGTTTCCGGGGCGGAGATGATGCCCTGGCCGGGGCAAGAGACGGTGCTCGTCTTCTTGCCGCTCTCGCACGTGCTCGAACGGATGGTCGACTACATCTACTTCGGCAAGGAGCTCACGATCGCCTACTGCGGCATCCTCGAGACCGGCGACGTGCTGCGCCGCATCCGCCCGCACATCTTTGCGGCGGTGCCGCGCTTCTACGAGAAGGTCTACGACCGCATCTTCCACGAGCTCTCCGCCGCGCCCCGTCTCAAGCGGTCGATCTTCAAGCGGGCGGTCCACGTCGCGCTCGCCAGCGTCAGGAGCGGGCGCCGAGGGCTGAGCTGGCGGCTCTATGACGTTCTCGTTTACTCCAAGATCCGCGCCGCGGTGGGCGGGAGGCTGCGCTTCTCGATCTCGGGCGGGGCGCCGCTGCCGGTGTTCGTGGGCGAGTTCTTTCACGGCATCGGAGTCCTGGTGCTCGAGGGGTACGGGCTGACGGAAACATCCCCGGTAATCACGGTGAACCGGTTCGCGCGGCCCAGGCTGGGTACGGTGGGCGAGGCGCTCCCCGGCGTCGAGGTGCGGATCGCCGCCGACGGCGAGATACTCACGCGCGGCCGGCACGTGATGCGGGGGTACTGGAACAAGCCGCAGGCGACCGCCGACGTGCTCGACGCCGCCGGTTGGTTCGCCACCGGCGACATCGGTGAGCTGAGCGCCGACGGCTACCTCCGGATCACCGACCGCAAGAAGGACATCCTGGTCACCGCCGGGGGCAAGAACGTGGCCCCGCAGGCGATCGAGGAGCAGCTCCGCACGTCCCCGCTGGTCGAGAACGCGGTGTTGTTCGGCGATCGCAAGCCGTACATCGTGGCGCTGATCGTGCCGAACCCCGAGCCGCTCGCGCACTGGGCGCAGGAGCACGGCCTTCCGGCGTCCGACGTGCGTTCCCTGCTCGACAAGCCCGAGGTCCTGGCCGCCTACCAGAAGATCGTCGACGACGTCAACCGCAACCTCGCCCGTTTCGAGACGATCAAGAAGTTCCGGCTCCTGCCCGAGTCGTTCTCGATCGCGGGCGGCGAGCTGACCCCGACCCTGAAGGTGAAGCGCCGGGTGGTCGAGCGGCGCTACCAGGAGATCCTCGCCTCGATGTACACCGAGGAAGGCTCGTTCGAGTCGTGGAGCTAGCGGGCGGCGGGGTCGCCGGACGACCGCGGGTCGGGTGGCAGGGACACGCCTCCCCGCCGCAATAGTTCGCCGACGCCGACCGCGTGCAGGCCGCGCAGGTCGGTCTCGTCGAGAACGAGCGGGAGCGCTTCCAGCAGCGGCAGATCGGGGCGGCTGTTGCCCAGGTGCATGAGCATGATGCTCCCCGCCAGCGGTACCCCGGTCGTCGCCTCGAAGTCGAGGAGGTGCCGCGCCATCGCCTCCGGCCCCAGGTAACGGCGGGAGCCGGGATTCTCGACCCAGTCGAGGGCGTCGAGGGCGTCGTGATCGCCGTGCGTCCAATCGACGTGGACGAGGCCCAACTCGGCCGCCCAGGCGCGGATGGTGGGGTTGTGCTCGCCGTAGGGAGCGCGCCAGAACCGCGACGGCGGGCGCCCGGTGGCGGCCGCGATCGCGGCGGCCGTGCGCAGCAGCTCGTCCTGGAGCCGTGCTCGGGTGATCTGGGGCAGCGTGTCGTGGCGGTGGTTCGTCGCCCAGGTCGTGAGGTGCGGGTGGGAGAAAGTGTGGTTGCCGACCTCGTGCCCGTCGTCCGCGGCCTGCCGGAGCAGCTCGGGGTGCGTCTCGGCGAAGCGCCCGGTTACGAAGATCGTCGCGCGGATGTGGCGCTCCCGCAGCAACGCGAGCAGCCGGGCGGCCCCGTTCGCCTCGACGTGCGCATCGAAGGTGAGGGCGAAATAGGGGCCCGCCCCGGGGACGGCCGCGACGTTGACGGGGCCGGGCGCGGCCGTGAGCAGGAGCGCGGCGAGCGCCGGTGCCGGGAGGATCATCCCGGCATTGTACGTTGCGGGCGCGCCAGGCGCCGAAGCCCGCGGCGCGGGCGCCTCGCCCGCCCACCTCCGCCTTCCGACCGCCCCTGGGCGGACCGCCGCCGCGTCTGGGCTACAATCCCCGCGGGATTGACGCCTTGACCTGGAACCTGCCCAACTCGCTCACGGTGGCGCGCATCCTCATGGTGCCGCTGCTCGTGGTGGTCCTGCTGACCCGTTTCTCCGGCAGCGAGTTCTGGGGCCTCGGGATCTTCCTGCTGGCGGCGCTGACCGACCTCGCCGACGGGATGATCGCCCGCCGGACCAAGGCGGTGACGGTGACCGGCACCCTGCTCGATCCGATCGCCGACAAGCTGCTGATGTCGGCGGCGTTCATCTCGCTGGTGGAGCTCGGGCTCGCCCCCGCCTGGATGGTGGTCGTGATCGTCGGGCGGGAGTTCGCAATGGCGGGTCTGCGCCAGGTCGCGCACCAGCAGGGGGTCGTGATCGCGGCCAACTGGTGGGGCAAGCTCAAGACGCTCTCGCAGATCGTGGCGGTCTCACTGCTGATCGTCAGCTTCCAACTCGGGCAGTGGGCGCTGATCTCCAAGGTGGCGCTGTGGATCGCGCTGCTCATGACGCTGGCATCGTTGGTCACTTACTTCGCCGTCTTCTGGCGGCGGGTCGTGGGAGCCGACGGGTGAGCGTTCCGTTGGCCGGCGCCGTGGCCCGTGGCCTGGTCCGCACCGGGCACCGTCACCCGAGGCTGGTGCTGGCCGGAGCGGCCGTGGTCGTCGTCGTCGGCGTGTTCCTCGGCACCAGGCTCAAGTTCGAGACCGACGTGCTCAACCTGATGCCCCGCCACGACCCGATCGTCAGCGAGTTCCGGCGGGTGCTCGAGGAGTTCGGCTCGCTCGATACGTTGCTCGTGGCGGTGCCGGTGGCGAACGAGGAGCGCCTCGAGAACGCGCTCGCGCTCGTGGACTCCCTGGACGCCGAGCTGAAGACGAGCCCATACCTGAGCCACGTCACGGCGCATATCCAGGATCCCGTCAAGCTCGCCGAGACCGTGCTGCGCCATGCGGTGCTGTTCCTCGATCAGGACGGTTTGACGGCGCTGCAGGAGCGCCTCACGCCCGTGGGCCTGGCCGCGCGTGCCGCCGACATCCGCGCGGCGCTGGACACCCCCCAGGGGATGGTGGCCAAAGAGTTCGCCGTGCGCGACCCGCTCGGTTTCCTGCCGTTGCTCCTGGCGCGCATCAACCGGGCCCCGGCCTCGCTCAAGATCGACTACGCGAGCGGGTACTACCTCTCGGCGGACCACTCGATGGTGCTGATCCTGGCGAAGCCGACCGGCCCGGCGCAGAACATCGACTTCGACCGCACGCTGATTTCCGATGTCGAGCGCCGGATCACCCTGGTGCGGCAGAAGTTCGCCGAGCAGGAGGACGTTCCGGTCGAGGACGTTCCGGCGGTCGAGATCGGCGGCGGCCATCGCACGGCGCTCGAGGACGCCACCCTGATCAAGCAGGACATCGTGTCCAACTCGGTCTCCTCGGTGGTCGGGGTCATGCTGCTCTTCTTCCTCGCGTACCGGCGCTTCGCGACCGCGCACTACGCCTTCCTTCCGCTCGCGGCCGGCCTCGCTCTGACCTTCATCTTCGCGGCGGTGACGCTGGGCGAGCTCAACTCGGCGACGTCGGGCTTCTCGGCGCTGCTGGTCGGCCTCGGGATCGACTTCACGATCGTGACGTACGGCCGCTACCTCGAGGGCCGTCTGGCCGGGGCCTCCGTCGGCGCCGCGCTCGAACAGATGGCCGCCCATACCGGGCCGGCCGTCGTGCTGGGCGCGATCACGACCGTGGGCACGTTCTTCGCGTTCCTCGCGACCCGGTTCACCGGCCTGCGCGAATTCGGCCTGCTGACCGGCACCGGCATCGTGTTCATGATGCTGTCGGCGTTCCTGATCCTGCCGGCGCTCGTCACCCTCTTCGACCGCCGGCCGCCGGTTCCGCCGTCGGCGTGGCTTCGCCTCGAGCCGCTCCTGGGGTGGGCGCAGCGCCACCGGGCCGCGGTGCTCGCCGCGGCCGCGACCGTCACCGTGGCCGCGCTCGGGTCGCTGGCATTCCTGCGCTTCGACGACGACGTCCGCAACTTGCGCTCGCCTTCCAACCAGGGCGTCGCCGTGCAGGAGAGGGTCTCCAAGGCGTTCGGGCTCTCGTTCAACGCCATGATGATCCGGATCGAGGCCCCCGACACCGCGACGGCTCTGGACCGCGTGCAGCGCCTGGCGGCCGGTCTCGACGACCTGGTCTCGCGCAAGGTCATTTCCTCGTACGACTCGCTCGCCAACCTGCTGCCGCCGCGGGAGGCCCAGGAGCGCAACCTGGCCTGGATCGCGACGCACCGGGAGCTCACCGATCCGGCCCGGGTCGAGCAAGCCCTCGCCGCGGCGTTCACGAAGGTCGGGCTGGTGCCGGCGGCGTTCGACGCCGGCTTCGCCACGCTGGGCGAGGCGCTCCGTCCGAGCGGGCCGATCTCGCTGAGCGTCTGGAACGGGACGCCCGTCCAGCAGGTGGTGGATCGTTCGTTGCACCGTTCCGCCGCCGGCGTCACCACGGTGATCAACGTCTTTGCGCCGCCCGACCAGTGGCGGCGCGAGGCGCCGCCCGAGCTTGAGGCGTTGGTGGGGCGCGTGCCAGGGGCTCACCTGACCGGCGTGAACCTCGTCTCGCAGCGGCTCCGGCACACGGTGTGGCAGGACGCGGTGCTCGCGGGCGGGCTCGGTCTCGTGCTGGTCGTCGGTCTCTTGTTGTGGGACTCGCGCTCCCTGAAGCGGGCGCTCATATGCCTGCTGCCGGTGGCCGCCGGCGTGCTGTGGGCGCTCGGTGTGATGGCGGTGGTCGGTTATCCCCTGAACCTCCTCAACGTCTTCGTGATCACGATGATCATCGGGGTCGGGAGCGACTACGCGATCTACATCGTGCACCGCGTGCGCGAGGGAGCCGGCACGGAGGAGCTTGCGGCGACCGCCCGCGCCGTCGTTCTGTCGGCGCTCACCACCGTCGTCGGCTTCGGGACGCTCGTGACCACCCATTACCCGGGGTTGCGCAGCATGGGGTGGATGGCGTCGCTCGGGGTCGTGTTCGCGGTCCTGGCCGCGGTCGTCGTGGTGCCGCTGGTGGGCCGCCCGGTCGACGGGGCTGCCGATCGCCCCGGCCGGGCCGTTGGGCGTTGACGCTTGGTGGCGGGACTTCGGGGGACGGCCCCTTGCCGTTCTTGGATTTGACCTTTGACTTTTGACGCCTGACCTTGCACCTTTGTTGGGGGGCTGCGATGGCACGAGAGCTTGCGGCGAGCGATCTGCGGTGGCGATGTCCCGAGGCGTGGCTGCCGGCCGACACCACGGCGGAGGTGGAGCCGTCGCACGGGATCATCGGCCAGGAGCGGGCGGTACGCGCGCTCGAGTTCGGCCTCGCGGTCGAATCGCTGGGTTTCAACGTCTTCGTCACCGGTCTCACCGGCACCGGGAGGATGACGGCGATCGAGCTGCACTTGCGGCCGCTCGCCGCCGAAGGCGCGCCCCCCGACGACCTGACGTTCGTCTACAACTTCGCCCACCCGGAGCAGCCCCGGCTGCTGCGCCTGGCCGCCGGGCGCGCCGTCGTGCTGCGCGACCAGCTGGACAAGCTGCTGCGCGATCTCTCGGCGAGCCTGCCCGGGATGTTCGACGGGGACGAGTTCCAGCGCCGGCTCGAGCTCGCGGTGGAGGACCTCAAGGCCAAGCAGCAGGAGCTGATCAAGGGGTTCGAACGGCGCGTGCGCGAGGCCGGCTTCACCCTCGTGCAGGTGCAGGTGGGCTCGGTGACCCGCCCCGAGATCCTGCCGACGGTCGAGGAGCGCCCCGTCACCCTGGACAAGCTGCAGAGCCTCGCCGAGGAGGGGAAGGTCGATCGCGAGCGCGCCGCGGCCCTCGAGGCCGAGCACGCCAAGCTCTCGGAAGAGCTGCAGCGGGTCTTCCACGAGGTGATGGTGCTGCGCGACGAGATGGTGTCGCGCGCCGAACGCCTGCGGCGCTCGAGCGTGGAGCCGACGCTCAAGCAGGCGCTCGGCGCGGTGGCGGGAGAGGTCAAGGAGCCCCGCGTCGGCCCCTACCTCGACGAGATGCTCGCCGACATGCTCGACCACCTCGACCTCTTCGCGGCCAAGGACGGAGACGACGGCGACCGCTTCCTGCGCTACCGCGTCAACGTCGTGGTCGACAACGGCGCCACCGCCGGGCGTCCGGTGGTGATCGAGACCGAACCGTCCTACGGCAACCTGTTCGGCACCGTCGAAGCGAAGGTCGGGCCCGACCTGCACTCCACCACCGATCACATGCGGATCCGGGCCGGCTCGTTGCTGCGGGCCAACGGCGGGTTCCTCGTGGTCAACGCCTTCGACTCGGTCTCGGAGGCCGGTGTGTGGCCGGCGCTCAAGCGCGCGCTGCGCTACCGCCGGGTCGTGATCCGTCCGCGCGACATCCTGTTCGCCATCTCGGGGCAGGCGCTGCAGCCCGAGCCGGTCGAGATCGACGTCAAGGTCGTGATGATCGGCGACCGCGCCCTCTACGACATGCTCCATGAGCTGGACGAGGAGTTCCGCAAGATCTTCAAGGTGCTCTGCGACTTCGACAACGAGATGCCGAACGGCCGCGAGCAGGTCGGAGACTTCCTCGCGCTGATGGCCAAGATCGTCCGGGACGAAGGTCTCCCGCACCTCGATCGGACGGGGATGGCCGCGTTGGTGGAGGAGGCCGTCCGTCTGGCGCGCAACCGCAAACGGATCTCGGCGCGCTTCTCGGACGTCGCCGACATCGTGCGCGAGGCCGCGTTTCTGGCGCACAAGCGCCGCCGCGGCGCGGTCACGGCCGAGCACATCCGCGCGGCGGTCCGAGAGCGTCGTGACCGCCACTCGCTCCCCGAGGAGAAGCTCACCGGGATGATGCTCGACGACGTGCTGGTGATCGCGAGCGCGGGCAGCGTCGTCGGCCAGATCAACGGCCTCGCGGTGTACGACCTCGGGTACCACGCCTTCGGCTTGCCCGGGCGGGTCACGGCGCGGGTCGGGCTCGGCCGCGAAGGCGTCATCAACGTGGAGCGCGAGGCGCACATGTCGGGGAGCACCCACGACAAGGGGGTGCTGATCCTCACCGGGTTCCTGCGCGGGACGTTCGCCGCCGAGATGCCGCTCTCGATGAGCGCCTCGATCGCGTTCGAGCAAAGTTACGGCGGCGTGGACGGGGACAGCGCCTCCTCGACGGAGGTGTATGCGATCCTCTCGGCGCTCTCCGGCGTGGCGATCCGGCAGGACCTCGCGGTCACCGGCTCGGTGGATCAGAACGGGGGCGTCCAGGCGATCGGCGGCGTCAACGAGAAGATCGAGGGGTTCTTCGCGCTTTGCAGCCGGCGCGGCCTCTCGGGGACGCAGGGCGTCCTGATCCCGGAGGCCAACGTCGCCGACCTGCAGCTCGACCCGGAGATCGTCACCGCGGTGGAGAGCGGGCGCTTTCACATCTACGCCGTGGCCCGCGTCGAGGAGGGAATCGCGCTCCTCACCGGCGTGCCCGCCGGCACGCGCGGCACGGAGGGCGCCTACGCCCCCGACACCGTGCTCGGGCGCTGCGCCGCGCGGCTGGCCGCCATGGCCGAGCAGCTCCGCCGCTACCGCGAGGTGTGAATTGCGCCGCCGATAGCGGACCATCCGCGGCGTTGCCCTTCGGCGGCTCGCGTGCTCATGTGGCCTCCGGCCACACTCCGCCGCGTCCGCCTCGGGCGCCTTGCGGCTGGCCCACTCTCGGCGGCGCCGCTGCCGCGGGCCGAAACAAGGCGGCTACGCGCCAGGAATCCTGGTGAAGTCCTATGCCAACTTCACTAGATTGCAGGAGAGGTATAGTGCCGTTACCGCACTCCAATGGCCGCTTACTCCTTTGTCCTGTTTGCAGGTGCGTTTTCGCTCCCGCCGTGATTGCCCATCTTCGGCTGGCGTATACTCCCGGCGAACCCGCTGGAGGGGCAGCAATGTCGGCTCAACCATCTCGTTGCGAACGAGAACGTTGCGAGCAGGACCAGGGCTTGCGTGGTCACGGCGTCGGTCGCCTGGCGTCATCGTTCATCCAATCTTCGTCCCAACGGGCTAGAATTCGTGGGAGCTTGGCACCCTCGCAGACGCTAGTCGCGGGACCGGGATTTCCACAAGTAGTCCGTCCGTTAGGGGTGCAGATCCCGGGCTCGGCGCTCCAGTTTGCCTCGAGCCAACTTGGAGCCATTGAATGAAGAGCTACGATTCCAGAACCTACAGTATCAACGACTTCGTCGAGTGGGACAAAGCCAAGCAACTGGAGCTGAACCCCCGCTTTCAGCGCCGGCCCGTGTGGACCGACAAGGCCAAGAGCTTTCTAATTGACACCATTTTGCGCGGCAAGCCAATTCCAAAGATCTTTATTCGGCAGAAGATAAACGTCTCCACAAAGACTTCCAGTCGCGAAGTCGTCGATGGCCAACAGCGCCTCAGGACGATCCTCTCATTTATCAAAGACGGCTTCGTCGTGAGTAAGCGGCAGAACCCAATACATGGCGGATTTCTGTTCAGCCAGCTTCCCGAGGACATTCAGGCGCAGGTGCTGGCGTACGAGGTGTCGGTCGACCTTCTGATTAACATCCCAGACCCTGAAGTCCTTGACATTTTCAGTCGTCTCAACTCGTACGCAGTGGTGCTCAACGAGCAGGAGAAGATCAACGCCAATCATTTCGGCCCGTTCAAGGTTCTGGCGGATAAGATCGGCCACAAGTATTACGAGTATTGGACCAACCAGGGCATCCTGACCTCGAAGCAGATCATGCGAATGCTTGAGGTCAATCTTGTCGCAGATCTCCTCATTGCCATGCTTGAGGGCATTAAGTCGAAGAAACAGGTGAAGAAGTACTACGATGCCTACGAAGCGACATTCGAACACGATGCTGATGTCCTTGAGGCCGAATTTGATCGAGTAATTGGCGCAATAGCTGAGCTCTATCCCGAAGGTCTGGCTGACACAGAGTTTCGACGCCCACACCTCTTCTATTCGCTTTTCGCGGCAATTGCCCACCGTACCCGTGGTCTTTGCAATCTCGGAGACGAGTTGCGCGCCACGGGTTCTTCCGTTGAGGCAGCAAGGAGCAAACTGGAGCGGGTTGAGGAGATCTTCTCGCCCGAGAACTCTCCGACGCTGACTAAAGATGAAAAGCAGTTCCTTGAGGATTCTCGCCGTGCGACGACGGACGAAAAGGTGCGATCGCGTCGAACGGTCTTCCTGCTGACCTTAATGAGCTGAGGCGGCGCTCAGTGTCGCTTGCAGAAACGCTGACGACTTTTCAGGCAAGCGCTTCCCAGTGCGATCGCCTGATCGCGAACGCTCACCGGGAAGACCCGGGGGGAGTCCCTGTCCTACCTGCGCTGGACCAGCGCCAGATCACGGTGGCCGCATTCCTAAACCTTTTTGTTGCGTGGGAGACGTTCTTGGAGGAGTCTCTGGTTTTGTTGATGGCGGGCAGCCCGACGATCTCAGGGCGAGCTCCGGTTAGGTACGTCGTGCCAGCAGGCATTGAAGCGGCGCGGTGTCTGGTTATTGGCGTGCAGCGCTACTTCGACTATGGAAAGCACGACAACGTAAGGAAGATGGTCGCAATGTACTTTGAGAAGGGTTACCCCTTCGAGCCGCACCTAAGCGCGATCAACACCGACCTCTGCGACCTGCGAACCATGAGAAACGCCTCGGCGCACATGACCTCCACCACGCAGGCAGCTTTGGAGGGGCTTGCGCAGCGGCTCTTCTCAACGCCGCAAGCAGGCATAGACCTCTACTCCGTCTTGACGGCAGTTGATCCGCGGTCAGCCCTGGGGAACACGGTATTCGCTGAATTCCGTGAGAAGCTCCTCGTTGTGGCAGGGCTGGTGGCGAATGGATGACCTTCGACTTTGCTGCCGGCCCGTGCCGTCCAACTATTTGAGGTTCGCAGGCCGCGCTCGGCGCCGCCGCTGCCCAGTCTGTCGGAGTGTAATGGGGAATATTCTGCCTAGTCGGCGGCAAGCAACGGGCCCGAGTTGTGGGTGTGGTAGTCGGCCGGTGTGCCGCTTTCGGAAATCCCGACAGTAGCGTTCCTTTAGGGGAACACGGTCGTCGCGTTGGCGACGACTAGCTAATCCGGCAGGAAGGCGTCCTTCGGGGCGCCGCAGACGGGGCAGACCCAGTCGTCGGGGAGGTCCTCGAAGCGCGTGCCGGGCGCGACGCCGTGCGCCGGGTCGCCTTCCTCCGGGTCGTACGTGTAGCCGCAGACGCCGCACGTCCAGGTCGAGGCGGGGGAAGCGGCCGGCGGCGCCGGCGGCTCGGTCTCGCCGCGGTACGTGGGGGCGTTCTTCGGCGCCTTCCCCTTGCGCGCGTGATAGCCGGCGTAGGTGAGCGGGGCGGCGCCGGAGACGACCTCGGCGTTGACGGCCTCGACGATGAACACCGTGTGCGTGCCGGCATCGGTCGTCTGCAGCACCCGCGCCTCGGCGACCGCGACGGCGTGGTCCACGACCAGCGGCACGTGCAGTCCGTCGCGGACGGTGGCGTGCGCGAGCTTGTCCACGTCGCGCCCCGACTTGAAGCCGAACAGCCCGATGAACTCCATCGGCGCGCTCTCGGCGAGCACGGCAAAGCCGCACCACCCGCCGTCGCGGATCAGGTCGTGGGTGAAGTTCTCCTTGTTGATCGCGATGGCGAGGCGCGGCGGTTCGGCCGTGACCTGGAAGACGGCGTTGGCGATCTGCCCGTTGGCGCGCCCCCCGGCGCGCGCCGTCACCAGGTACATCCCGTACGACATCGTCCACAGCGCCTTCGGGTCCATCGCCATCGCCCGCCTCCGCCGCCGCGCGTCGTACCTCCGCGCCGCACCTGTCCGGTCTCAATTCTGCGCCTCCCGCGCCCAGTCCGCCACCGGAACTACAGTGGTCCGTGGTCCGTGGTCCGAGCCGGCTGCGCCGGCCCCAGGCCGCCCAGCCTCGAGCGCCCCCCTCGAAGACAAAAATCCAAACGATAGGCAGACCCTCGTCACTTGGGGCGTGTAGCCGCGCTGCCGAGAGTGGTAGGGGCCGGTGATCACACTTTGCCGCCTGCGGCCTGACCAGGGGTACCCATCTCGCCCGGCCGGCGAACCAGCGCTGCCGAGCACTCAACAAGGTGTGATGCCCGGCCCCTGGCTAGGAGGGCAAGGCGGTCGGACCGGAGTGTGGCCGGAGGCTACGTGAGCACGCGAGCCGTCGAAGGGCATCGCCGGGCGAGGCGCGGCTCCGCCGCGGCTCGCCGGGGGGTTCGGGGGGCAAGAGCGGCCGGGCGGGCGGTGGAGTCCCGCCGCAGGCGGGACGGGACCCCCCGCCCGGATAGTGGTCCGATGTCGGCAGCGCCCTCGGCGGGATGATAGACTTTGGGGCCCTGGGAGGGGTGGTGCTCGAAGCGATCTCCGAACGGCTGCAGAAGGTGTTCAAGACGTTGCGCGGCGAGGGACACCTCACCGAGAAGCACGTTGACGACGCCCTGGCCGAGATCCGCCGCGCCCTGCTCGGCGCCGACGTCGCCTTGCCGGTCGTCAAGGAGTTCACCGGCAAGGTGAGGGAGCGCGCCCTGGGGAAGGAAGTCCTCGCGTCGTTGTCCCCGGCGCAGCAGGTCGTGAAGATCGTGCACGAGGAGCTGACCGGCCTGCTCGGCGGCGAGGCGCGGCCGCTCAAGTTCAAGGGGTTCCCGGCTCCGCTGCTGCTCGTCGGCCTGCAGGGGACCGGCAAGACCACGACCGCCGCCAAGATCGCGGTGTTCATCAAGCGCACGCTCGGCAAGCACGTGCTCCTCGTCCCCGCCGACACGCAGCGGCCCGCCGCCCGCGACCAGCTGGAGCAGCTCGGCCGCCAGGCGGGGGTGCCGGTGCTCGACACGCACGCTTGGCCGACACCGCCGGAGATCGCCCGCGCGGCGCTCGTCGAGGCGCGGCGCAAGGGGTTCGAGGTGATCGTGTTCGACACCGCCGGCCGGCTCCATGTCGACGAGGAGCTGATGGCGGAGTTGACCGAGCTGAACGAGATCCTCAAACCCTCCGAGGTGCTGTTCGTGGCCGATGCGATGACCGGTCAGGACGCGGTGCGCCAGGCGGCCGCGTTCGCGGCCCGGTTGCCGCTCTCGGGCGTGATCCTCACCAAGCTCGACGGCGACGCTCGCGGCGGCGCGGCGCTCTCGGTGGTCTCGGTGGCGGGCAAGCCGGTCCGCCTCGTCGGCGTCGGCGAGCGGCTCGAGGACCTCGAGCTGTTCCACCCGGACCGGATGGCGGCCCGAATCCTCGGCCTCGGCGATATGGCCACCTTCTTCGAGAAGGCGCAGGCGGTGGTGGACGAGAAGCGCGCCGAGGAAATGGAGAAGAAGCTCAAGAAACAGGGGTTCGACCTCGATGACCTGCGCGACCAGCTCAAGCAGATGCGCGGCGGCGGGCTGCTCGACCAGCTCGTGGACCTGTTGCCCGGGGCCAAGGCGCTGAAGGCGCCGCAGGTGGACGACAAGAAGCTGATCCGCTTCGAGGCGATCATCGGCTCGATGACCGCCGCCGAGCGCCACCACCCCGAGATCATCAACGGTTCGCGGCGCAAACGCATCGCCCGCGGCGCCGGCAGCACCGTCGAGGAGGTCAACCGGCTGTTGCGGCAGTACGGCGAGATGAAGCGCATGGTCAGACGCCTGTCGAGCGGCGACCCGCGCCGCGCATTGCGTGGCATGGGGTTGTGAAGGAACGGGCGGAGATTTGGTACAATACCCGGTCGCGGTGGATCCGCGGCGGACAAGGTAAGGAGAGTGTTCGATGCTGATGATTCGACTGCGGCGAATGGGCTCCAACAAGCGCCCTGTGTACCGTGTGGTGGTGTCTGATCGCCGTCAGACGCCGACCGCCGCGGTGCTGGAGGAAGTCGGCTTCTACAACCCGCGCACCGTGCCGGCGGAGGTCCGCGTCGACCGCGAGCGCGTGGAGTACTGGATCGGACGCGGCGCCAAGCTGTCCCCGACCGTGAAGAGCCTGTTCGAAAAGTCCAAGAGCTGAACGCCCGCTGCACACCGCTCCATCGGAGGCGCGCATGAAGGAGCTCGTGGAACAGATCGCGAAGGCGCTCGTCGATCAGCCCGACAAGGTCCAGGTGCGCGAGGTGGTCGGCGAGCAGACCACGGTGCTCGAGTTGCGAGTCGCCACCGAAGACCTCGGCCGGGTGATCGGCAAGCAGGGGAAGACCGCCCGGGCGGTCCGCACCCTCCTCGCCGCGGCCGGCATGAAGGTGCGCAAGCGCTTCGTGCTCGAGATCCTCGAGTAGGGCCGTGGTCGAGGACCCGGCAGCCGGCTGGTTGGCGGTGGGGCGCGTGCGCCGGCCCCACGGGATCCACGGCGAGGCCACCGTCGAGATCGTGACGGACTTCCCGGAGCGCCTCGTAGCGGGGACCGAGATCGGGCTCGGCGAGGACGCCCCCCGGTTGCGCGCGACCGTCCACCAGGTGCGCCTGCACAAGGGCGAATGGCTGCTCAGCTTCACCGATGTCTTCACGCGCGAGGAAATCGACGCGTGGCGCGGTTTGTGGGTGTTCCTGCCCGCCCAGGAGCGCTCCCGGTTACCCGAGAACTACTACTACGAGCACGAACTGACCGGTTGCCGGTGCGTGTCCAGCGCCGGCGCGGCGCTCGGCGCGGTGACGGCGCTGCAGGACGGGCCCGGCGGCGGCCTCCTCGTGGTCGCGGCGCCGACGGGCGAGGTGCTGGTGCCGTTCCGCTCGCCGATCGTGGCCCACGTCGACATCGATGCCCGAGTCATCGAGCTGAATCCCCCGCGCGGGCTGTTCGATGACGATGCGCTGTGACATCCTGACGCTGTTTCCGGCTGCGGTCGAACCGTACCTGGCCGTCGGCGTGCTCGGTCGCGGCATCGCGGCCGGCGCCCTCGACGTGCGTGTCCACGACCTCAGGAGGTGGGCGGTCAACCGCTACGGCCAGGTGGACGACGAGCCGTACGGCGGCGGTCCCGGGATGGTGCTGATGGTTTCCGCCGTGGTGCCGGCGGTGCGCGCGGTCGCCGCGATGGCGCCCGAGGCGCCGCACATCGTCCTCCCCGACCCGCGCGGCCGCCGTTTCGACGACGCGGTGGCGCGCGAGTTGGCCTCGCTCGACCGGATCGTATTCGTGTGCGGTCGCTACGAAGGTTGCGACGAGCGGGTTCACGAAACGCTGCGCGCCGACGAGATCTCCCTCGGCGACTTCGTGCTGTCGGGCGGCGAGCTGGCGGCCCTCGCGATGCTGGACGCCGCCGCCCGCCACCTTCCCGGCGTGGTCGGCGACCCCGCCTCGGTGGCCGCCGACTCGTTCACCTCGATGCTCCTCGACCATCCGGTGTACACCCGGCCGCGCGAGTTCGAGGGCCTGGGCGTGCCCGAGGTCCTGGCCTCGGGGGACCATGAGGCCGTGCGCCGCTGGCGCCTCCGTCGGGCGGTGCTGGATACGCTGCGGCGGCGGCCCGACCTGCTGGCGCGGGGGTGGGCCGGCCTCCCGGAGGAGGTGCGGACGCTCGCGGCGCTGCTGGCGGGTGAGGAGGGCTTGCCCTGGCCGCCGTCCGGCGGCGGGCCGGACGGCCGGCGCGAGGTCCGAACTAGGCGCTGAGCCGGATTGTGTGTATAATCCCCGTTCCGCGCCACGTCCTTGTGTCGAGCGTGGTCAGGGCGGGAGGTTGATCATGGATCTGCTACGCGAGCTCGAGAAAGAGCAGTTGCGCGACAATATCCCGGCGTTCGGCCCCGGTGACACGGTGCGGGTCCACGTCAAGGTGCGCGAGGGCGAGAAGGAACGCATCCAGGTGTTCGAAGGCGTGGTGATCGGCCGCAAGGGCGGCAGCGTCCGCGAGAGCTTCACCGTCCGCAAGGTCTCCTACAGTATCGGAGTCGAGCGGGTCTTTCCCGTGCACTCGCCGAGCATCGACCGCATCGAGGTGGTGCGCCACGGCCGCGTCCGCCGCGCCAAGCTCTACTTCCTCCGCAACCTCAAGGGCAAGGCGGCCCGCCTCGAGGAAGAATACGACCGTCGGTGAGCGGCGCGCCGCCCGACGGCTCGCTTGACCGGACGCTCGCGGCCCGCTACGGGCTGATCGCGGGTGTGGACGAGGTGGGGAGGGGCGCGATCGCCGGGCCCGTCACGGTCGCCGCCGTGATCTTGCACCCCGACCGTCCGATCGCCGGTCTCGACGACTCCAAGCGGCTGTCCCCCAGCGTCCGCGCACGGCTGGCCGACGAGGTCCGCGGCAAGGCGGTCGCCTGGACGGTCGTCCACCGCAGCCCTGCCGAGATCGACCGCATCAACATCCTCGAGGCCACGCGCGCGGCGATGGTGGAGGCGATCCTCACGCTCGGAGGCGGCTTCGGCCTCGTCGTCAGCGATGCGGTGTCCCTCCCCGGCGTCGCCGTGCCCGTCCTCGCGGAGCCGCGCGCGGACGGCCGCTACCTGTGCGTCGCCGCCGCTTCGATCCTCGCCAAGGTCGTGCGCGACGGTGCGATGACCGCGCTCGCCCGCGAACACCCGGGGTACGGGTGGGAGTCGAACAAGGGGTATCCGACGCGGGCGCACCTCGAAGCGCTCCGGCGCCAGGGCGCCTGTGCGCTGCACCGGACGACGTACGCACCGGTCCGTGTGCTAGCATAATTTTCGGGGCGTTAACCTCCTTATGGCTTCGTCGAAGAGGGATCAGATCATCCAGGAGGCGGAGAAGCTCGCCGCGCGCGGCAAGCTCGATGCCGCCATCAAGCAGTACATGCGCGCCGTCGATCAGGTCCCGAGCGACACCAACACGCTCAACCGCCTCGGTGATCTCCTGGTGAGGGTGGAGCGCATCCCGGAGGCGATCGAGGTCTACCAGCGCATCGCCGAGCACTTCGCCACCGACGGCTTCTTCCTCAAGTCGATTGCGATCTACAAGAAGGTCAACCGCCTCGACCCGCGCCGCACGGAGACGTACGAGCGGCTTGCGGACCTCTACTTCAAGCAGGGCCTCGCGATCGAGGGACGGCAGCAGTTGCTGACGCTCGCCGACTGGTTCCTGCGCTCGAAGCAACCCAAGGACGCGATGCGGGTCTTCCGCCGCCTGATCGAGCACGAGCCCTCCAACCTGCAGGCCAGGGCGAAGCTCGTCGATCTGGCGGTGCAGACGGGCGACGTCGCGAACGTGGGCCCCGAGATCGACGCCCTCGGGCGCTCCCTGCTCTCCCGCGGCATGCTCGACGAGGCGGTGAAGCTCTACTTCCGGATCCTCGACCTCGGTCCCGAGCAGGCGGATCTCGTCGCGCCGTGCATCGACGCGCTCGTGGCCGCCGGCCGCCAGGCCCAGGGGGTGGAGCTGGCCAAGAAAGCGCTCGCCACGGGCACGGGCGGGATCGAACTGCGGCGGGCGGCGGCGCGCGTCCTGGTCGACGCCGGGGAGACCGACGAGGCCGTCGTCCTCCTCGAGGATCTCTTCGACAAGGCCCCGGAACGAACCGACGTGGCCCAGCTCCTCGCCGACGTGATGATCCGGACCGGGATCACCGGGGACCTCAAGGGCCGGCCGCTGCCACTGATCGACCGGCTCCTGCAGGCCCGCGACGTCGCGCGGGCGGCCACCCTGGTCAAGAAGCTGATGGCGGGCGCGCCCGGCGACATCGGGGTGCTGGAGCGCGCGCTCAGGGTGTTCGGACAGCTCGACGACACCGGGGCGGTGGTCGGCGTCGAAACGGCCCTGGCCGACGCGTACTTCGTGGCCGGCCGGCGCTCCGAGGCGGTGTCTCTCTACCGCCGGCTTGCGACCCAAGCACCGTCCGACCCGGTCTTCGCCAGGCGTCTGGCGGAGCTGGGCGAAACCCCGTCGACCGTTCCTGCGTCGAAAGACGCGCGACCGCCGGCGCCGGGGCAGGGCGACGACGACCTCGAGTTCGTGGAGGTCGACATCGGTTCGGCCGCGGCGGGGCCGGGCCCGGCCCCCGAGGCGGCGGCGCCCCGGCCGCAACCGCCTCCGGCCGGTGGGCTCACGGAGCCTTCGCTCGGTCCGGCCAACCTGGAGGAGCTCTTCACCGAAGCCGTGGTGTTCGCCAAGTACGGGCTGACGGACAAGGCGGTCGCCCACCTGCAGCGGCTGCTGGCGATGGATCCGGCCCACGGCCGCGGGCGCGAGCTGTTGGCGTCGCTCGGGGGGGAGCCGGCACAGGTCGAACCGCAACAACCCGAAACGCCGCCCCCGCCGACCGCGCCGCCCGCTGCCGCCGCGGGCGTGCCCGAAGGCGCCCGCGCCGCGTTCGCGGCGTTTTCGCAGCCGATCTCGTTGCCGCCGGCGCCGGCACCGGAGGATGCGGCCCCGGCGAATCCAGACGCCGCGCTGGAGCTGGCGCCGCCGGTCCCCCGCCTCGATCTCGGTGAGCTCGGCGCTCCGGCCCCAGCCAGCCCCCCGTCGCCCGCGGCCAACGCGGGGACGCCGCTGCCCTCGTTCGATGCTCTCCTGGAGGCCCCCCCGATCGCCACGCTGCGCGCCGAGAGCGCGCGGTCGGGCGCACGGAGCGTGCGCCTCGACGACCTCGAGGCGTTGCTGGGCTTGCGTCACCCGCCGGCCGCGGCCGCGACCGCTGGGGTCGAGGTCTCCGCCGGGCCGGCCGGAGCGTCCGCCGCCGCGGCCCCGACTCCGGCCGCGGCGCCGGGCGACGCGGAACCGGTCGAGGTCGCCGAGGAGGTGATGGAACTCGTCGAGGTCGCCAGTGCGCTCGCCGGGCCCGGGGCGGACCAGCTGCGCGAGCTCGATTTCCTGATTCAGCAGGGTCTCCTCGACGACGCCGCCAAGCTCCTGCAGAAGCTTCACGACGTGTTCGCCGATCACCCGGACGTGCTCGCGCGCCAGGCGATGCTCAAGGCCCGCGGCTGGGACGAGGAGCGGCGGGGAACCGCCACGGCGACTGCGGCCGAGCTCTTCAGCGAGGAGGAACACTTCTTCGACCTCGCCGCCGAACTCGAGAAGGAACTGGCCGACGAAGAGATGGTCGCCGAGGCCACCGGCTCGGGGAAGGGGAACGACGTCTCCATCGAGGACCTGTTCAAGGAGTTCCAGCGCGGGGTCGCCGAGCAGGTCGAGGAGGAAGACTTCGATACTCACTTCAACCTCGGTCTGGCGTACCGCGAGATGGGGCTCCTGGACGAGGCGATCGGGGAGTTCCAACTCTCGGCCAAGTCCCCGGACTACCTGATGGAGAGCGCGAGCATGATCGGCGCGTGCTACATCGAGAAGGGCCTGCCCGAGCAGGGTGCCGAGTGGTATCAGCGCGCCTTGACGGCGCCCACCCTGCCCGCGGAGGCCGAGGTGGGCCTGCGGTACGAACTCGGCCGCGCGCACGAGCTGGCGGGGAACACCACGGCCGCCCTCGCGTGTTTCGGCGAGGTGCTCGCGATCAACCCGTCCTTCCGCGACGTCGTGGCTCGCATCTCCAAGCTGCGCAGCAACTGACGCCGGCTTGCCCGCCGTCGCGCGAGGAGAGGCACGCCGGGAAACTCCGAGCGGGGCGACGCGCCCCGGTTCCTCCCGTCTTCGAAGGGCGCAGCGCCGCGCCGGACCCGTGCCGCCGCGTCGGACGCGGGCGCTCGCCAGGAGGCCGGCTCGCCGCGTCATCCCGCCTGCGGCACGACGCAATCGCGATGACCGCGATGCCTTCACGGGCGAGGGGAAGCCGGCGTGAGAATCGGGCGGGCGCCGACGCTACATCTCGTCGGCGACGAGGATCGGCATGCCGGTGCGCAGGAGGTGGTGGACGCGCTGCGCGTCGGAGTCGGCCATCGCCAGGGTGATGGCGGGGATGTGGTTCTGGCCGCGCCCGCGCAGCCTGCGCCAGCCGTCCTTGACCGCGGCGAGAAACGTCTGCCAGCGGCTCTGCGGCGGGAGCTGGTCGGTGATCCAGAGATCCCAGCCGTTGTCCAGCCGGCTGCGGTACGAGGTCGGCGCCTCCGGCGCCGGCGTCGGCGTCGCGGTCGGACCGGCGTCCGGCGTCGCATCCTCGTCGTCGTCCTTGTCGTTCTTGGGCGCCGGCTTGAGGTCGGTGGGCGCCTCGACCTCCCGGCTGGCGTCGAACGAGCTGTCCTCCACGGTCCAGATCGCGGGGATCGGGGGGTGCGAGGGCAGGCTCCTGCCGAGGATCGGTTGCTGGCTGACGACCTCGATGCCAGTCAGGCGCACGGTGTCGAGGACGGTGCCGCGCGCCTTGATCTCGAGCACCCGCCGCTCGGGGTCGAGCAGCAGGTACACGTCCGGCTTCTTGGCCAGGCCGGCCTCCAGTTGCAGCGCGGCGACGCTGGACGGGCTGGGGGTGACGTCGCCCGCCCGCACCGTGCCCGCAGCCAGGCTAATACAGATACACGCGAGTGCCGAGTGGCGCATGGTGGTAGACGAACTCCAGATCTGCGTCGCCGAGCCTGACGCAGCCGTGGGTGATGCTGCGGCCGAGCAGGCTCTGGAACAAGGTCCCATGGATGATGTAGCCGTCGCCGATGTACATCGCGTAGTTGCCCAGCGACTCGTTGTCGAAGCGTTCGCTCGAGTCCTTGGGCGGCAGGTACCCGTCCTCGATGAACGCCCAATCGGGCTTCGCCCAGACCGGGTGCGTGACCTTCCGCTGGATGATGCGTTCCCCCATCGGGGTGTCGAAGACCCACTCCTTGCCGTTGCGCGGGTCCTTGAGCACCCGCCCCGTCCCGGTCGAGCAGATCGCCGTGCGGATGACCGCGCCGTTGTCGATCAGGTGCAGCTGGTTGCGGTAGGTGTCCACGACGATGTAGGTACCCTTGGGCTGGACCTTCGCGATCTCCCGGGCGGCCTGGCCGGCCAGCTTGCCGAGGCCGACCGGGTTGTCCGAGTCGACCCCGACGGATGGCGTCGCGTTGAACGGGGACGCGATGAACGGCCGCCCGAGCCGCGCGAGCACCGCCGTGGCGCCCCCCGTGACGAGGAGCAGCGCGACGACGAACAGGGCGAGAGCCAGCGGCCAGCGCGAGCGGCGCGGCGCCGCGGCCTCGTCATGCAACCCAGCGATCGCTTCAGCGTTCATAGCTCCCCACGATGGTCACCGGCGTCCCGACGCGGACGTGGGCGAATAGCCTGTCCATGTCCTCGTTGGTCAACGCCACGCAACCATCCGTCCAATCCCGTCCCTCGCCCCCGTCGCCGTGGATCTCGATCAGGTTCCCGATCCCGGCCCCCCGGGAGATGGTACCGCGCTTGCGCCCCAGGGCGAAACGCATCCGATCCTCGTCGTTGGGGTAATTGATCAGGAGCGCTTTGTTGAACTTCGTCTGCGGCGCCCGCTTGGCCAGCACGACGTGGTACCTGCCTTCGGGGGTGGCGCGGTCGCCGGAATGCTCCTTGCGCACCAGGCCGTTGGCGCCCAACTCCGCCGGGTAGCTCGCGATCACCCGGCCGCCACGGTACAGGATCACCCGGCGGCGCAGCTTGTCGATGAGGATCACGGTCTCGCCCGTGCGCCGCGACTCCCCGATCGTCTGCTCCGCCCACGTGCGCCAAAGTCTCAGGTTGGCGGGATCGGAGAAGCGGGCGTGCAGCGCGATCCACTTGCGGTGCACGATCGCCGCGCTCGCGTGCGCCTTCGCGAGCTCGTCCGCGGCTTCCTGGCGCCGCCCGGCGGTCGCCAGCTTCTCGCCGAGCGAGATGCTCACCAGGGCGCGCTGCATCGCGGCCGCCTCGCGCCGCCCCATCCCCGCCTCGTTGATCTCCGCCAGGGCGCGTGCGACCTCGCTGCGGGCGTTGGGGTGCAGACCGGCGTAGCGCTTTTCGGCCTGCTCGTCGGCCGCGCGTACGGTGATGACGGCGTCGTGGGCGGCGCGCGCCACCCGCAGCCACGCCGCCTCGGTGCGCCCGACCGATCCCTCCCACCACGGGGCGTTCGCCTCCGCGGCGGTGGCGACCTCCGCGAACGCGACCAGGCGCTCGATCAGCCTCGCCTGGGCTGGCGCCTCCGTACGGACGATCGTGACGGCCCGGCGCGCGGTGCGCCGGGCGGCGTCGACCTCCGGCGCCGGACGGCGGGCGCAGGCGGCGAGCGTGACGAGCGCCGCGGCCAGTGCGACCGTACGGACAGCAAAACGGCGGCGGTTGCCCGCCGCCGTTCCGCTGGTATCAGGATCGAAACGACTTACTTGCACTTGAACTTGGTCTTGATGCCCGTGAGGTCGCTGGCGATCGGGTCGATCTGGCCCTTGAGGGTCTCGGCCGCGGCCTTCGCGCCGAAGAAGTCTTCCTTGGTGAACTTGCTGTCGAGGTCGGCCACGGTGGCCTTGTAGGACTCGAGGTTGCCCTTGACGGTCTCGAGGTCCTTCTTCACTTCCTTGGCGCGCTTCGCGCGGCCGCACTTCTCGATGTCGGCGAGCAGCGTGTTGGCGCTGGCGAGAGAAGCCTTGGCGGCGTCGATGGCGGCCTGGGCCTCAGTCTTCGCCTTTTCCTTGCCGGCGACCGCGGCGTCCTTGGCGGCGTTGGCGGCGTTGGTCGCATCGGCGATCAGCTGCTTGCCCTTGGTGTAGGAGCGGAACAGGGCGAACTTGGCCTGCTGCGCCTCGAGCTCGGCGTTGACCGCGTTCATCGCCTGCTGGGCCTTGTCCCAAGCGTCAGCGGCGTACTTCGGCGCCTCGGCCTGCTCGGCCGCGGCCAGCGCAGCCTTGGCACCATCGATCTCCTGCTGCGGCGGCTTGGCGCAGCCGACGGCCAGGACGGCCACAACCAACAGCAACGCACCAACGAACACCTGATTCTTACGCATCTCAGCTCTCCTTTCCTCCTGGTAGAGGGTGGCATCTTCCGGATGCCTGTTCATAGCGTACTCTCGTAAACAGTGGCGTGCAACGTAACACAAACGGGAGATCACCGGCTGCCCGTGCGCGGTGGGAGCCCGTCTGCTTCACTCCTCTTGGTTTGTGCGGCGGGCTTGCACCTCCGCGAGGAACCGTCACGGTCCCTCTGAGGCGGGGTTTATAGTCCCCTCGGGGCGAAAAGTCAAGAAAGTCACGGTCCACCCCACCCCGCGAGCGGGTCGGGGAGCGCCGTTTCGTCAAGGTAGGCCCTCCCATCGCGGACGACGACCGGCAGCGGCCGCAGCCGCGCGCCGAGACACGGGCCGGCGACACACACGCCGTCGTCGGGCCGGTAGAGGGCGCCGTGCTCGCCGCACGCCAGATGGCGACCGTCCGGGGTGGCAAGTCGCCCAGGGTCGGTGCGGTCGAGCGGCACGGCCAGGTGGCGACAGACGTTGCGCCACGCCCGTACGCCGGCTGCGGTGCGCACGAGAACCCCGCCCGCGGGGAACGGTCCCCACTGATAGGTGAACGCCAGCCCGCCGAGGGGAATTTCGGCCACGGCGGCGAGGAACCGCAGGCCCTCGGGCGCGGCGGTCATCCGCCGTCCCGGAGTCGCTCGCCGCGGGCGATCGCCTCGAGGTTGCGCGCGAGCCTGGGGAAGTCCAGCCGGCGCAGGGGCGTGCCGGCGGCGATGGCGGCCCACCCCTCCCGGTCGATGCGATCGAGGCGCGAGCGGTCGAGCGCGCCGAGATGCTCGCGCGGAGCGAGCGCCCCGGCGCAGGTCGGGCGTTCCCGCCGGTTCCATGGGCAGACGTCCTGACAGGCGTCACACCCGAACAGGCGGTTGCCCAGCGTGGGGAGCAAACCGGCGGGGAAGGCCCCACGGTGCTCGATCGTGGCGTAAGCCAGGCAGCGGCGGGCGTCGAGGCGGTGGGCGCCCGCGAACGCCTGCGGCGGGCACGCCGTCAGGCACGCCGAGCACGTCCCGCAGTGGTCGGTCTCGGGCCGGTCAGGGGGAAGCGGCACGTCCGTGACGAGCTCGCCGAGGAGGATTTCGCTGCCGAGCGCGCGGTTGACGAGACAGGTGTGCTTGCCGATCCACCCGAGGCCGGCGCGCTGGGCGAGCTCCTTCTCGAGCAGGGGGGCGGTGTCGACGGCCGGGCGCCACGACGCCCCCGGCTCGCGCGCGGCGAGGAAGCGCCCGAGGCGGACGAGCCTGGCGCGGATGACGCGATGGTAGTCGGAACGGCGGGCGTAGCGGGCGACGGCGGCCCGCCCGGGGGAGGCGGCGGTGCCCGGAGGGTCGGGGGCGTCGTGATAGCTCATGGCGACGCAGATGACGCTCCGGGCACCGGGAAGGAAGCGCCCCGGGTCACCCCGCACCGCGGCGGTGTCCGCCATGTACGCCATCGCGCCGTGATCGCCGCGCTGCAACCAGGCGGAGAGCCACGCCGCACCCGGGAGCGGCTCGGCGCCGGCGATGCCGACGAGCGAGAGCCCGAGGTCGTCGAGCGCGAAGCGTTTGATTTCGGCCGCGAGGTCGCCGCTCACGGCGCCAGTCTACCGGAGGCGGTACACTGCAGGCGTGCCGGGGAGCTTCCTGCTCGCCGCCGCGGTCGTCGCGGTGCTCACCCCACGCGAAGTGGTTTTCGTCGACGCCACCAGCGCGGCGATCGTGCGCCGGGTGGGATTGCCGGGCGAGGGGCTCGCCGCGTTCGCTGCGCCGGACGGACGAATCGTCGTCCCGCTCGCGCGGGACGAGGGAACGGCGGTCGTGGCGGGATCGGGCGCCGTCGTGCGCTGGCCGGGCCGCGTGTTTCCGCTGTTCTTCCGCGAGCCCGATCGCATGTACGTCGTGCTGCCGGGTGTGCTCGCCACGCTCTCCTACCCGGAGCGCGTCCCGATCACGCGGACCTCGCTCCCCGGTCTGACCGGCGCGCGCCGCGCCGCCTGTTCCGCCGACGGCCGGCTCGTGGCGGTCGTCCCGGAGGGCGGCGCCGGCCGGACGCTGCTGCTGGTGCCTGCGCTCGAGCGCGGCGCGGCGATCCCCATCGCGCTCGGCGGCGAACCGAGTCTCGTCGCCATCGGCCCGGACGGGGGGTTCGCGGTCGCGGTCTCCGATGGGCGGTCGCTCGCGCTGATCGCCCCCGGCGCCGATGGCGGCGTCCGCGGCGTCCTTCCCCTCGGTGCGACGGTTCGCGCCCTGGGTGTGAGCGCCGACGGCCGCGGCGTTCTGGTGGGACTGGCCGGCCTGACCGGCGGGGAGCTGGTCGGCGTGCGCGTGGAACCCGGCTCGGCGCACCCGTTCCGCATCGAGTTCCGGACCGCCCTGGCGGCCCCCGTGACCGCGGTCGGAACCGCCGGGGGCGAGATCGTCGCGCTTGCCGGCGCCAACCTCGTCGTGCTCGCGGCCAACGGTCGCCACGTGCTCCGGATGGCGGCGGTGGCGGGCGCGACCGATCTGGCCGTGGAACCGGCGAAGCCGCTGTCGCTGGTCCCGGCGTGGAGCGACGCGACGGCGCCATGACGCCGTGGGAACGCCGGAGGGCCGAACGCGATTACAATCATTGATCCGGAGGTGCCGGTGAGGCGAGGCTTGGCAGTCATCCTGATGAGTGCGGTCGTCGTGGCCCTGGCGTCGCCGGCGCGGGCCGACGACCGGGCGGCCGAGAAGGCGGACCCGAGCGCCGAGGCCTTGGCGCTCGTCGCCCAGGGACAGATGCGCCTCGCGGTCGGGGCGATCGCCGAGGGGCTCAAGCTCTTCCGTCGCGCGGTGGCGCTCGACCCCGACAGCCACGCGCTCGCCGAGGAGTTCGGCCAGGCGCTCGCGGACGCGGGGATCAACGACGAGGCGGTCAAACAGCTCGACAGGGCCGGCGAGCTCACCCCGACCGGCGAGGCCACGCTCGGCATGCTCCTGGCACAGGCGGCACAAACCCCGCAGGAACTCGAAGCGGCGCTGCCGCACCTCGAGCGCGGAGTGGGTGCGGTGCCGAACGGGGGGCAGGCTCGTCTGGTGCTCGCCCAGTCGTTGCTCCGGCTCGGGAAGGGTCCCGAGGCGTGGGAGCAGGTGAAGGTGCTCCTCGACGACCGCCCCGACGACCCGCGCATCTGGCTGATGGCGGGTGAGACGCTGCGGTTGACCGGCAAGTTCGACGAGGCCGCCGGGTACCTCGAGCGCGCCGCCGCCGTCCCGGACCTCAACCAGCAGGCGACCCTGCAGCTCGTGGATACCCTCGCCAGCGCCCGCAAGTACAAGGAAGCCGCCGAGCTCCTCGGCAATCTGCTGAAGAAGGACGGCGGCACGCTGGCGGGGATGACGCGCTGGGCGACGTTGCTGGCGCGCGCCGGCGACCGCGCCCACGCGCGCGAAGTTCTGGACAAGGTGCTGGCGGGCGACCCCAACCAGCGGGACGCCATCCTCCTGAAGGCGATCCTGGAGGCCGGCGACGGCCATCTCGACGTCGCCGAGGGGCTCTACCGGCGGGCGCACGCCGCCCACCCGGACGACCCCGACGCGGCGATGGGACTGGCGCGACTGCTCGTCGACATGCGCCGGCTCCCCGAGGCCAGGACCCTCCTCAACTCCGTGTGGCAGCAGATCGAGGAGAAGAAGATCGACAACCCGGACGCGACGGTCGAGGTGGCGCAGGAGCGGGCGGCCCTCGAGCTGCTCGACCACCGGCCCGACGCGGCGCTGCCGTGGCTCGAGAAGTGCGGCCCGGGCCCGCTGGCGCGGCGCACCCTCGCCCTCTGGGGGGAGTACTACCGCCTGCGGGAGGCGTGGAGCGACGGCCTGGCGTTCCTGCGCGGCGCCAAGGTCGAGGACGGTCCCGATGCGGTGCGCCTGAAGAGCGCGATCTTCGCCGAGTTCTCGCTGGCCGCCGGCGACGCGTCCGCGGCGGCGCCGGTCCTCGACAAGCTGCTGGCCGGGGACGCGGACGACGTGGTGGCCGCGCTCGGCGTCCTCGACCGTGCGAAACGATTTGCCGACGCCGCCGCGAAGGCACGCGTCGCGATGGCGCGCCTCGGGGACGCGCCCGAGGTGCAGTTCGCGTACGCCGCCGCCCTCGAGCGTTCGGGCGCGTGGGACGACGCGGTCGCGGAGTTCAAGAAGCTGCTCGCCAAGCAGCCCGACAACGCGGCGGCGCTCAACTACCTCGGGTACATGTTCGCCGACAAGGGCGTCCACCTCGACGAGGCGCGCGGCATGCTGATCAAGGCCGTGCAGCTCGATCCCTCGTCGGGGGCGTTCCAGGACTCGCTCGGCTGGGTGTACTTCAGGCTCGGGGACCTCGACCGGGCGGAGAAATACCTCACCGAGGCGGGCCGGCTCGACCCGTTCGACGCTTCCGTCAAGGAACACGTCGGCGACCTGCTGCGCGCCCGCGGCGACATGACCCGGGCGGCCGAGGCGTACCGGCAGGCGCTCGCGAACCACCCCGAGGAGGCGGGCCAGAAGGACAGGATCGAGAAGAAGCTCGCCGAGGTCGCGGGTGCCAAGACGCCGTAACGCGGCCCTGCTCGCGGTGCTGGCCGTGGCCGTGGGCTGCCGGCACGCGGTCCCGCCTCCGACCCCGCTCCCCGCGGGATGGCGGGTGCTCGCCGCGGCGCCGCGCCCATTCGCCGCCCTGTACCGCCTCGCATGCTGCGGGCATCGGGGGCTCGTGCTGACCGTGCGGGGTGACGGCGAGCGGCTGTCTCTCGCGGTGGCGGTTCCGCCCGGTGGGACGGCGCTGGCCGCATGGGTCGAACCCGGCGGCGGCTTCGTCGAGCGGGTGAAGGAGGGTTGTCGGGAGGCCCTGCCGCCCGGCGTGCTGCCCGTCTCCGCGGACGCCTCGCTGCCGATCGACCCCACGCTCGCCGCGCTGCTTCTCTCCGGGCTGCTGCCCGCCGCCGCGCGCGAGCTGCCCGGGATGTCGGGCTGGGTGGAGGCGACCGCCGGCGGCCTCGCGTGGCGGGCGCAGGTGGCGGGCCCCGAGCCGCACTGGACCCGCGTGCAGCTGACGCGGGTGGGCGACGGCGCCCCGACCATGACCGCGGTGCGCACCGACGAGGGCGGCACCGTGCCCCATCACCTCGTCCTCACGGCCGGATCGGTCGAGGCGAGCCTCGAGCTCCAGGCATGGCGCCCGAACGCGCCGCCGGCGCCGCCGGATTGGTTGACGGCGCCGGTCTGCGGGGCACGGCCGTGACCATTGTCGTTGCGTGTCCGGCCAAGGTGAACCTGCACCTCGAGGTGTTGGGGCGGCGCCCCGACGGCTACCACGAGCTGCGCACGCTGTTCGCGGCGGTCGGCGTCTGGGACGAGTTGGCGCTCGAGGAAGCGCCGGCCGGGGTTTTCGAGCTGAGCGTCGTGCCGGCCGGTGCCGCGCCGGAAGGCCCCGAAAACCTGGTGGTGAGGGCCGCCCGCGCCCTCGCGGCCGCCGCCGGCATGAACCGCGGTGCCCGCATGACGCTGCGCAAGGCGATCCCGTTGGGGGGCGGACTCGGCGGCGGTTCGGCGGACGCCGCCGCGGCACTGGTCGGGGCCGCCCGTCTGTGGGGCGCCGACGCGACCCCGCGAGACCTGGCCGAACTCGCGGCCGCTCTCGGGGCCGACGTGCCGTTCTTCCTCGTGGGGGGCGCGGGGTGGGGCGTCGGGCGCGGCTCGGAGGTCACGCCGCTGCCGGATTTGCCGCCCTGGTGGGTGGTCCTGGTGCCGGGGCCGTCGCCGATCTCCACCGCCGAGGCGTACCGGGCGCTGGACGAGCGCGGACTGGACGGGGACTCGGATTGTGAGATATTGGAGTGGGTGGCGGGTGGCGGCGAGTTTCCGGTCGGCCGCTGCCGCAACGACTTGCAGCCGGCGGTCGCAGCGCGTTGGCCGGAGGTTGCGGAGCGCCTGGCGCGGGTGCGGGCCACGGAACCGATGCTGGCCATGCTCTCGGGTAGCGGAGGGACCGTGTTCGGGCTCTACCGCGGCGAGACCGACGCGCGGCGAGCCGCGGTGGCGCTGGCCACGGCCGGACCCGTCGCGGCGCCGGTGCTCGGGCGGGAGGCGTCCCGCCTGCGGGCGTCGGCCCAGGAGGATTGAACGATGGAGATCACCGAAGTCCGCATCAACCTGAACAAGGGCGGCAAGGTCAAGGCGTTTGCGCAGGTGGTGTTCGACGGTTGTTTCCTGGTCGGGGACATCCGGGTGCTCGAGGGCAAGGAGGGGACGGTGTACGTCGCGATGCCGTCGCGACGGCTGCGCAACGGATCGTTCCGCGACATCGCCCACCCCCTCAACGGCGACACCCGCAAGCGCCTCGACGAGGCGATTCTCGCCGAGTTCGAGCGGGTGATCGCGGAACGCGGGCCGGGTGGTGACGGGGCGGGCGCCACCCGCGCGCAGCAGATCTCGGGACGCCTGCTGGGGGAGAAGTTCTGGACCGATGAGGAGGGCGACGAAGAGTGACCGCCCTGGACACGCGGGGACGCGCGCACTAGACTTCACGCCGATTGCTGGGGCGTCGGCAAATGGATAAGCCACGGGACTTTGGATCCCGCATGTGCAGGTTCGAGTCCTGCCGCCCCAGCCAAACCGCGTTGCGAGGACCGCATGCACGAGCACAGAGCTTTGGTCGTACTGTCCGGCCGGGCGCACCCGGAGCTGACCGACCGCATCTGCGACTACCTCCAGATCCGCCGCGGCGCGGCGCGCCTGTACAACTTCTCGGA
>SCRJ01000185.1 GCA_004298115.1 Acidobacteriota bacterium | reverse complement strand
GTTCTCGCGCGGACGCCCCGGGCGGCGCTCGTCTGAAGCGAAACAGGGAATTGGCTGGCCATGGCTGGTTACGATTGGTGGTTGAAACCCCGCATTTTCGGCCTAGACTCCTTATAGGTCCGGTCCAATCCTTGGACCGGGGGGCCTGCGGGCGAGAGGGGCGCGGCGGTGGACATCCGGATCGACAGGGAGTCCGCGGTTCCGATCTACCTTCAGATCAGCACCGGGATCAGGGAGCTGATCCTGTCCGGCAAGCTCCCCGAGGGTTTCCGTCTCCCCCCCGAGCGGCGACTCGCCGAAGCGCTCGGCGTCAACCGCAGCACGGTGCTCTCCGCCTACCGCGAGCTCAAGGCCGACGCGCTGGTGGACTCGCACGTCGGGCGCGGAACCTCGGTGTTGCCCCGCACCAGGCCCGCCGCGGCGCAGGGTGTGGTGCCGCCCTTGCCGTGGCGCCAGTTCGTGCGCGAGGGGGCCCTCGCGATGCAGGATCCCCTCCTGCGCGACCTCCTGGCGCTCGCCGAACGCAAGGACGTGACCACGTTTTCGGTGGGCCTGCCGGCGGCCGAGCTCCTCCACCTCGACTCCCTGCGCGCCGTGCTCGACGGGCTTGCAGCCGACGTCGGCCCGCAGATGCTGCTGCACAGCCCGACGGAGGGCCTGACCCACTTTCGCGAGGCCCTCTGCCACCTCATGATCGCCCGTGGCATCCGCTACTCGCCGGCCGAGGTCCTGGTCACGTCGGGATCGCAGCAGGGCCTCGACCTCGCCGCGCGCGTGTTCCTCGCCCCGGGAGACGCGGTCGTCGTCGAGGAGCCGTCGTTCTTCGGCGCGCTCCAGGTCTTCCGGCGCGCCCAGGCGCGCCTGCTCGGCGTCCCCACCGACCGCGACGGGATGCGCACCGACGTGCTCGAGGCGTTGCTCGCCCGCCAGCGCCCGAAGCTGATCTACACGCTCCCCACCTTCCAGAACCCCTCGGGAGCGGTGATGAGCCTCGAACGGCGGCGGCGACTGCTCGAGTTGGCGTACCGCTTCCAGGTCCCGGTGCTGGAGGACGATCCCTACTACGAGCTGCGCTACGAGGGCGAGCCGATCCCGCCCCTCGCCGCGCTCGACGAACACGGCTACGTGATCTACCTGTCGTCGTTCTCGAAGGTGCTCTTCCCCGGCCTTCGCGTCGGCTGGCTGGCGGCGCCGCGGCCGGCGGCGCGCCAGCTCGCCCTGGCGAAGCAGTCGATGGACCTGCACTCCACCACCGCCGGGCAGTTCCTCGTCGACCGACTGATCCGCGGCGGCCACTACGCGCGCCATCTCGAGCGCGTCCGGGGCGAGTACGCGCGCCGGCGCGACCTCATGCACGAAGCGCTCACCGAGGAGGCGCCCCCCGGCGTCGACTGGACGAGGCCCCAGGGCGGTTTCTACTTCTGGTGCCGTTTCCCCGACCCGATCCGCCAGTCGCAGCTGCTCGCGCGGGCCGCCGAGCAGCGCGTGTCGTACCTGCCCGGCGACGCCTGTTTCGCGGACGAGCCGGGGGCGAACTATCTCCGGCTCAACTTCACGTTCCCGCCGGCGGAGGAGATCCGCCCCGGCATCGCCCGCCTGATGGGCGCGCTGCGGGCGGTCGCCCGCCGGCCGGGCTCCGGCATTCACGTCGGGGAGGCCACGCTCCCGATCGTATGACGTCACCGACCGCCGCCGCCGTCGGCGGCGGCGCGGCAAGGAGGCTTGCATGGCAGTTCGGTTCGCGCAGCGGATGAACGAGATGAAGGCTTCGGAGATCAGGGAGATCCTCAAGCTCACGCAGCGCCCGGAGGTGATCTCGTTCGCGGGCGGGCTGCCCGCCCCGGAGACGTTCCCGACCGAGGAGCTGGCCGCGGTCACGGCCCGTGTGCTTGCGGAGTCGGGCGCGCACGCGCTGCAGTACTCCACCACCGAGGGGTACCCCCCGTTGCGGCGGTGGATCGCGGCCCACATGAACGCCACCCTGGGCACCGCGACGGCCGCCGACGACATCCTGATCACCAGCGGTTCGCAGCAGGGCCTTGACCTCACGGGGAAGGTCCTCCTCGACGACGGCGACGTGGTGCTGTGCGAGAGCCCGACCTACCTCGGCGCGATCAACGCCCTGCGCGCGTACCGGCCGCGCTTCGTCGAGGTGCCGACCGACGACGACGGCATGATCCCCGGGGAGCTCGACGCGATCCTGGACCACGAGCCGCGGGCCAAGGTCATCTACGTCATCCCCGATTTCCAGAACCCCACGGGGCGAACCTGGTCGCTCGCCCGCAGGCACGCGCTCATCGAGACCGCGCGGCGCCGGCAGGTTCCCGTCGTCGAGGACTGCCCGTACGCGGAGGTGCGGTTCGAGGGCGTGAGCTTGCCCGCGATCAAGTCGCTCGACGAGGACGGGCTCGTCGTCTTCCTCGGCACGTTCTCGAAGATCTTCTGCCCGGGCATGCGCATCGGCTGGGTCGCCGCCGCGCGCCCGCTGCTCGAGAAGTACGTGCTGGCCAAGCAGGGCGCCGACCTGCAGACGGCCACCCTGGCGCAGATGCAGGTGGCGCGCTACCTCCAGGACTACGACCTCGCGGCCAACATCGAGCGGGCACGCGCACTCTACGGCGCCCGTCGCGCCACGATGATCCGGGCGCTGGAGCGCGAGATGCCCGACGGCGTGCGCTTCACCAGGCCCGCAGGCGGCCTCTTCCTCTGGGTCGAGCTGCCCGAGAGCGTGGACGCCCGCGAGCTCTTGCTCGCCTGCATCGAGCGCAACGTCGCGTTCGTCCCGGGCGGCCCGTTCTTCCCCAACCGCGGCCACGAGAACACGATGCGGCTCAACTTCTCCAGCATGCCGCCCGCCCGCATCGAGGAGGGCGTGCGGCGCCTCGGGGCCGTGCTGCGGGAGTTCCTCGGGCGCGCCGAGCACGGCTCGCCGCGCCGCTGCAGCGCAGCGGTGGCGGGTTGACGGATCGCAGGGACGATGGCGAAGGTCGAACGGACGGCGGCGTGTGACCGGCCGGCAGCCGCGGCGCGGTGGGGTCGCGGGGCTCCCTCGCCCCGGCGGCCCGTGCGGGTCCTTGGGTCGGCGCCGCACCTCACGGCGCAAGACGGCAGGTCCGGCCCAGGTACGACGGGACCGGTGGGGAGGTGCGCATGAAGCTCGAGGGGTTCGGGTTCCACACCACTGACTGGAGCGCCGTGCCGGCGACCGATCACCCCGGCGCGACCGGAGTCGCGCGCTGGCGCACCATCGCGGCCGGCGACGTCCGCGTGCGGATGGTGGAGTACTCGCCCGGCTACCTCGCCGACCACTGGTGCGAGCGCGGCCACGTCCTGCTCGTCCTCGAGGGGGAGCTGGTGACCGAGCTCGCCAACGGCGAGGTCCACGTGCTGAAGCCGGGCCAGAGTTACCAGGTGGCCGACGGGGCCGCACCGCACCGCTCCCGCACCGCGACCGGCGCCGCGCTCTTCATCGTGGACTAGAAGCGCATGGCGGCGGACGGTTCGACGTTTTCGATGGTGGCGGACGCGGCGGTCGCGCAGTTCGACCGCGGGTTCAGCTGCGCCGAGGCGATGGTGCTGGCGCTGGCGCCGGACGGTGAGCGGCCGGGCGATGCCCAGCGGACGGCCGCCGCGCTCGGAGGCGGGATCGCTCGCGCCGGCCTCACCTGCGGCTGCCTCACCGGCGCCGCCGTCGCCGTGGGGTGGCGCCTCGGGCGCACGTCCCCCGACGACCAGGCGGCGAAAGAGCGCGCCTACCGGGTCGCGGCGGCGATCGTGCGCCGGTTCGCGGCGGCGTTCGGCGCCACCGAGTGCCGGCGGCTCACGGGGCTCGACCTCAACGGCGAAAACCCGCAGGCCGAGCTCGACCGGGTGAACACCGAGGTGTGCCGGAGGCTGGTCGGTTTCGTCGCGCGGGTCGCCGCCGAGGAGCTCGGGGAGCGCGAACCCGCAAGGGAGTGACGATGGGCATCAGGGCGTTCAAAGTCGACTCGTTCACCGCCGAGCCGTTCGCCGGCAACCCGGCCGGCGTGTGCCTGCTTCCCGAACCCCGTCCGGAGCGCTGGATGCAGGCCGTTGCCCGCGAGATGAACCTTTCGGAGACCGCCTTCCTGGTGCGAGAGGGCGCCGGCTTCAGGCTGCGCTGGTTCACCCCGGCGGTCGAGGTGGCGTTGTGCGGGCACGCGACGCTCGCTGCCGCTCACGTGCTGTGGGAGGCAGGGATCCTCGCGCCCGGGGAGGTCGCCTGCTTCGCGACGAAAAGCGGCGAGCTCCGCGCGGCGCGCCGAGGCGAGCTCATCGAGCTCGACTTCCCCGTCAAGCCGGAGACGGCGGCCGCGCCGCCCGCCCACCTCCTCGAGGCGGTCGGCGCGAACCCGACCTACCTCGGGAGGAACGCCTTCGACTACCTCCTCCTCCTCGAGAGCGAGGACGCCGTGCGCGCCGTGACGCCGGATTTCGCCCTGCTCCGCCGGGTCGACGTCCGCGGCGTGATCGTCACCGCGCCGGCGAGCACTCCGGGGTACGACTTCGTTTCGCGTTTCTTCGCTCCCGCGGTCGGGGTGGACGAGGACCCGGTCACCGGCTCCGCCCACTGCTGCCTCGGCCCGTTCTGGGCGGCCCGGCTCGGGAAGACCGAGTTGTCGGCGTACCAGGCGTCGGCGCGCGGCGGCGCGATGCGGGTCCTGCTCGCCGGCGACCGCGTATTCCTCGGCGGCCGCGCCGTCACCGTTCTGCGCGGCGAGCTCGCCGTCTGAGACCGGGCACGAGGCAACGGCCCCCGGGGCCGCACGCGCGAGAGGGTTACGCCAATTCCTTCAGCGTTGCGGTGAGGAGGCGGTAGAACTTGTCCACCGTCGAGATCTGGACGCGCTCATCGGGGGAGTGTGGCGACTCGATCTGCGGCCCCATCGAGACCATGTCCATGCCCGGGTACTTCTCCCCGATCAGGCCGCACTCGAGGCCCGCGTGGATCGCCTTCACCGCCGGCTTTTTCCCGAAGTCGCGTTCGAACACCTTGAGCGCACAGTTGAGAACCGGCGAGTCCGGGTTCGGTTTCCACCCGGGGTAGCCGTCGAGGTGCTCGACCGCAGCGCCGCCGAGCCTGAACGCGGCCCCGACTTGCTCGGTGGTCGCCTTGAGCGACGGCATCACCGACGACCGGCTCGAGGTCACGACGTTGACCGTGTTGCCCTCCGTCGTCACGACCGCGAGGTTGTTCGACGTCTCGACCAGGCCCGGCACCGCCCGGCTCATCGCCAACACGCCGTGAGGGCACGCGAGCAGCGCGTCGATGACGCGGTCGTTGTCGAAGCGGATGAAAACCCTGCGGTTGTCCGGCAGGTCCTCGAGCGCGACGCACTCCAGCCGCTGAGAGGGGTCGATCTCGCCGTACTCCTCGCGGAGCACGCGGGCATAGTCGCTCACCACGGCCTGCACCGCGCTCTCGCTGGAGACGGCGATCCGCACCACGGCGTCCGCCTCACGCGGGATCGCGTTGTGCTTGCTCCCGCCCGCGAGCGACACGATCCCGAACTCGATCCCGGCGTTGCGCAGTGCGGCCAGGGTCCGCAGCAGGAACTTGACGGCGTTGCCGCGGTTCTCGTGGATATCGACGCCCGAGTGACCGCCGCGGAGGCCGCGCACCGAGAGGCGCATCGGCAGGGTCTGCGGCAGCGCCTCTTCGCGGGTCACGGAGAACGTCGCGTGCGTGTCCGCGCCACCGGCGCAGCCGATGTAGAGGGCCGCGTCCTCCTCGGTGTCGAGGTTGATCATCGTGCGGCCGGTCAAGAGCTTGGGGTCGAGCTGCATCGCGCCGGTGAGCCCGGTCTCTTCGTCGATCGTGAACAACAGCTCGAGGGGCCCGTGCACCACCTTCGGATCCTCGGCGACCGCCATCGCCGTGGCCACCCCGACGCCGTTGTCGGCGCCGAGCGTCGTACCGGTCGCGTAGACGTAGTCCCCCACCACTCGCACCTGGATCGCGTCCCTCTCGAAGTCGAACGCCACGTCGGAGTTCTTCTCGGGGACCATGTCCAGGTGCCCCTGCAGGACGACCGTCTGGGCCTTCTCGTGCCCCGGCGTCGCCGGCACCTTGACGAGGACGTTGCCGACGGCGTCGCGCTCGGTCACGAACCCGCGCGACGTTCCCCAACCGGCGACGTGCTCGGCGATCTTCTCCTCGTGCTTCGACGGGCGCGGCACCTGGCGGATGGCATCGAAGTGCGTCCAGACCAGGCGTGGCTCAAGTTTATCCAGAGGACTCGACACGTGGCACCTCTCCTTTCGGGTCGCCGCCGGCGTTCCTGCCCGGCGACACGGCATTCTACCCCCGGCCTCGCGCCCAACGCGCGAACGGCGGCCTCACCGCGGCCGGGGCTCCGGCGTCACCTCATGACCTCGAGGATCCCGTCCTCCTCCATGTACACCGAGTCGATGAAGCGGACGGTGCGGGTGGCGAGCGACATGATCACCGAGGACACGCGCACGCCGCCGCCGAACAGGCGTACGCCTTCGAGCAGGTCGCCCTTGGTCACGCCCGACGCCACGAACAGCGCGTCGTCCGCGGACGCCAGCTCCTTCTCGGTGTAGACGTGGTGGTGGTCGGTGATCCCGATCTCGTCGAGGCGGCGCCGGTGCCAATCTTCGAGCACCACGAGGCGGCCCTGCATCTCGCCGTGCAGGCAGCGGATGGCGGCGGCGGTGATGACGCCTTCCGGGGCGCCGCCGATGCCCATCAGCGCGTGAATGCCGGTGCCGCGGATCGCCGTGGACGTGCCGCCGGAGAGGTCGCCGTCCGAGATCAGCTTGACGCGCGCACCGGCGGCGCGGATCTCGGAGATCAGCTGCTCGTGACGCGTGCGGTCGAGCACGACCACCGTGAGGTCCTCGACGTCGCGGTCGAACGCCTTGGCGATGCGCGTCAGGTTGTCCTTCACCGGGGCGTCGATGTCGATGCAGCCGCGGGCCGTGGGACCGACCACGATCTTCTGCATGTAGATGTCGGGGGCGTACAGCAACCCGCCCTTGCTCGCCGCCGCGAGCACCGCGATCGCGTTGTTCGAGCCGGTGGCGCACAGGTTGGTCCCCTCGAGGGGATCCACCGCGATGTCGATCTCCGGGTAGCCGAGGGCGCCGTCCTTGTCTGCCCCGACCCGCTCGCCGACGTAGAGCATCGGCGCTTTGTCGCGCTCGCCCTCCCCGATCACGATCTTCCCGTTGATGGCAAGCGTGTCCATCTCGTGGCGCATCGCTTCCACCGCGATCCTGTCGGAGTGCTTGCGGTCGCCGTACCCCATGGTGCGCGCCGCCGCGATGGCGGCCTTCTCCGTGACCCGCAGGAAATCTGGCTCGAGGTTGACGTCCATGGGGGGATCCTCCCTGGTCTTCCGCTGCTTGCGCCTCGTCCCATTCTACGCCGCGCCGAGAGACAGTTAAAGGCGAACGAGGACGGCAACAAGGGGAACGCGGAGGGAAGCGGTCGAAGGGGCACAGGATGGAGGCGCGGGAGACCGGGGACCGGCAGCCGGCAGGCGCCCCTGCCCTCCGTCCGCCGTGCGCCGTCGCACGTTCGAACTCCGGCCCTTCCCCTTCTCCCTATTCCTTGACCGTCAGCAGGTCGCGGACCGCCGTCACACCCGTCGTGCCGGTGACGACGCGCACGGCGAGCCGCCTGCGGGCGGCGTCCGGCACCGTACCGGAGATCGTGACGACACCCTCGGCGGCGTCCACGTCGATCCTGAACGCCACCTTGCCGAGCTGTTCGAGCAGGCGCGCCTTGACCCTGGCATCGAGGAGCGCGTCGGCGACCGTACGCTCGACGCTCCCGACGACGCGGGCGACCGGCGGCTCCGGACCCTGCGAGCCGTCGGCCAGGGTCACCAGGCTGCGGACGGAGCTCACGCCCTTGACCGCCGCCGCCGCCCGCGGCGCCAGCTCGACGCTGGAGCGGCGCTTCACGGCGCCGGACAGCTCGACCGCCCCGCCGTGCGCCACGATCGACACGCGCAGTCCGTCCTCTTTGATCCGATCGAGCAGGGCGACGCGGATTCGCGTCACCAGGAGGGCCTCGCCGACGCTGTCCGTGACCTGTTCCCAAGCGTGGTCGATCGCGCCTCCGACGCGCGCGGCGGGACCCGGCGCCGGCGTCGGGGTGGCGCGCTCCGCGGCGCGAACTCCGACCGCGGCGAGTGCGACGCCCAACGCGGCGCACCCTGCGACGGCGCGAACGCCGCCCCGCCGGCGGGCCCCGCCCATCATTGCTGGTCCTCGGGGTGGACGGACGCCCTCGCGAGCGCGTACCCGGCCTGGTTCGTGAGCTCGTCCCGCACCCCGACCGAAATCCGGTACCTCCCGGGGTTGACCAGGAGCGACGTCGAGATCGTCATCTGCTGACGGTGCGATTTCTCATACTCCGCCGCCGGGATGCGGATCGCGTGCTCGGTGTGTTCCAGGTCCGACTGCTTGCCGTCGTCGTCGCGGGCGGCGTAGTAGACCATCACGTAGCCGATGAGATCCTCGCCGTCCGGGATGAGCGCCACCTTGTCGAACGGCACGTCCACCTCGACCGGGAGCGTCCAGCGCCCGTTGTCCGCCGGCGCCGGGGTCCCGACCTTGAGCTCGATTCCGAGCGGGTTGTCGTTGAGGTCGAACGCCAGGCCGCTCATCACCCGATCGCCGATGCGGGTCGGCAGCGACTTCTCGATGAACGTGCGCTTGTAGACGAGCTTGTACTCGGGGTGGGTCTTCAGCTTGACCTGGATCCGGTGCAGGCGGTCCTCGCCGGACGGGATGAGGCGGTAGCCGAGCGAGTAGTACGTCTCGATGTCGTTGGCGATCTTCTCGAGGCCGGGCGTCGGGTCGTTGGCGTTCAGGATGGCGATCCCCCCGGTCCGGTCCGCCATGTACACCAGCGAATCCTGGTAGTTGCTCGTCGCGATCGCGGCGGCGAGGGAGGATCGGGCTTCGCGGTTCTCGGCCTCGATCCCGAGGTCGGACTCGAGCCCCCTGGCGTCGATTGTGTACAGCGTCACGCCGCTCGACGTCGCCGTCCGGACGAGGCTGTCGAACAGATCGGTCGAGTCGAACTCGCGCGACTCGGAGATCGCGTTCGGGGTCCGAAACGCATCCTGGATCGAGTAGAAGAGCTCCGCGCCCGGCGTCATCGGGAGACCGTCCGACAGGTAGATGATCGACTTCTTGCCCGGCAGCCCGCCCATCATGCCGACCAGATCCTGCAGCGCCCGGACCGTGAACGTCAGGTTGTTCCGCTGCTCGCGGGCGAAGCCGCGCGCCTCGTCCATGGCCTCGTAGTACGCGTTCGCGTTCGCGCCGCCCGAGTTCTGGCCCGAGTTCTGGGCGATGTAGTCCTCGACCCTCCGGCGGCTGTTGATCAGGTCGGAGCGGCCGCCGACGTACCTCTTCACCGACCCCAGCGCCGCTGCGATCTCGTCCGGATCCGAAGTGAACGGCTGCAAGATCTTCACGCTGCGCTGGTACGAGACCACCATCGCTTGATCGGGCGGGGTCAGGTTGTCCCGCACCCAGTCGGCCATCTTGGTGATGACACGGTTGCGGTTGAAGGGCATCAGGTTCTCGTTGTCGACGTAGAAAGCGATGAAACGGGGCTCGCGCGGCGCGACCGGCGTCGCCGCGGGCGCCGCCGTCGGGGCCGCCGGGGGCGCCGCGGGAGCCGGCGTCGCGGCCGCGGCCCGCTTGACCTCCGCTTCCCGCGTGAAGGCGGCGAAGTTCGTCAGCGGCTGCGGCTTGCCGTCCTGGTAAACCTCGAAGTCGCTGGCTTTGAGCCCGAGCACCGGGCCCTTCTTGTCCACCACCGAAACGTCCACGTTCACGACCGTGAGCTCCGAGACGTCGAGGAAACGGAGCCCTCCGATCTGGCGGGCCGGGGCCTTGGCCGCGGGCGGCTTTTCCGCCGCCGGCTCCACCGGCGGTGCGACCTGGGCGAGCGCGGCCACGGCCAGCAACAGAAACGGAACGTTCAGCAGGGACTTCACTTTGGTGTGCAAGCGATCCTCCAACTCTGCGAGTCTAGCAAACACGCGCCGCCCCGGCCGTCCGGCCCGGGGAGGAACTCAAAGATCGAGGTCGGCGATGACGGCCGACGTCGTGTGCGCCAGCACGTCGTCCACGCCGACCCGCACCGAGCGCTTGCCGCCTTCCACCTCGAGGGTGAACCGGTACGCGAAATAGCCCTGCCTCCTGGCCTCCTCGAGCCTGGCGGCCGGGATCTCGATCGGGATGCGCACGCGAGCCAGGTCGGAGAGGTTGCCCCGCCCGTCGGTCGCCACGACCACGACCTGGACCTGTCCCCAGGCGGCCTCGCCGCGCGGCAGCATCGTCAGGTGCGCGTAGGGGATGCGCAGCTGGGCGGCCATCCGGTACAGCCGCATCCCCTGCGCCTTGAAGCTGAACCTGCTCGTGGGTTTCGCGAGGACGAGCTCGACGCCGAGCGGGTTCGCGGTTTCGCCGGTCAGAAGCGCCGCGCGCGCCCGCTCGGCCTCGCGCTGCTCCGCGGGCCGGTCAACGTAGCTGGTGCGGTACGCCAGACGCAGCTCGGGCCGGCCGGCCACCTCGACGCGGAGGGCGTGCTCCTTGCCGTCGCCGGCGTGGTCGGGCTGGAACGCCAGCGAGTAGTAGCTGGAGGTGAGGCGCTCGAGGTCGGCGAGCGCCGCGCCGGCGTCGGCGGTGAAGATCGCCTCGCCGCCGGTGAGCTGCGCCGCCCGGATCAGGTTGTCCTTGCGGTCGGCCTCGCGCCAGAAGCGCACGTCGGCGACGCCGGCGAGCCGCGGCGGCCGGCCGTGGCTCGCGTCCACGTCGTTCGCGCTGCTCCCCGAGGGGTCGAGCGTGTACATCGTGTACTCGAGCTCGCTCGCCAGCTGCGCCGCGTGCTCGATCAGCCCGACGTTGCGGTAGTCGGCAGGCGAGCCCTCGCGGAAGAAGTCGTAGAGCCTGTAGATCGGGACGTTCTCCGCACGCGGGAACCCGGGCGAGATCAGCACCACGACCTTGCGCGCGCCCGGCGCCACCGCGAAGCGGTCGAGCGCCGCCGCGAACGCGCTCTGCACGGTCCCGACGATCCGCCGCATCTCGTTCCAATACTCCTCGTTCTGGGTGCGGCGGTACTCGTATCCGCCGTAGCCGCCCCCGGCGGCGCCCTCATCGACCCTGAACGTCGAAAGTCTGATCTGGCGCTGCAGGCCGGTCGCGGGGGTTTTCCGCACCGCCTCGAGCGCTTCGAGAAGCCTGTCGCGGCTTGCGGTGGGCGGCGTGTGGACCCGCAGCGTGCCGTCGAAGCTCACCACGGCCATCGTCTGCGCCGGCGGCAGCCCGCCGCTGATCGCGTCCTCGAGCGACCGGACGACCGCGCGCTTGTCCGGCTCGATGAGCTGGAAGAGATCGAAGAAGAGCACGACCTGACGCGGTTCCTGCCGTCCCACCAACGTGGCGTCCGGCGAAGCGACGACCCGGCCCCCGGCGACGGCGAGGAAGTTGGTGAGGCGTTGCTCCTTGCCGTCCTCGAACAGGCGAAAGTCCGGTGCACCCAGTCCCGCGACCGGCACCCCGGCGGGGTCCACTACCTTCACGTCCACGCTCACGTTGTTGACCGTCACGTCGCTGACGAAGACGGGTGGCGCCGGCCTGTCCTGCGCGGCCGCCGCGCCGGCCGCCGCGACCAGGGCGAGCGCGAGGCATCCCTTCACGTTCATCCGATCACCCCCATTGATTGCGATGCAAGCAATCGACATGCCGGCATCGGCCCACGTCGCGCGTTGGTTCGAGCCGGCCGTCGCCGCGCTGCGACGACGATCCGTCCTCGGCCGGCGACACGCGTCCCGACCGCCCGATCCCCGACGTCGCCGGCCGTGCACCTCACCCCGCGCCCCCTACACCGTGCTCTGCGGGTCCACGTCGACGACGCGGTGAACCCCACCCGGCAGCTCGATCGCCGTGATCGCCGCCAGCGCGGCGCGCAGCGGCGGCCGCGCCGGCGCGAGCAGGAGCATCTGCACCCGCCACCGCCCGCGCAGGCGCGCCAGCGGCGCCGGGGCGGGCCCGATGACGCGCAGCGACGGCGGCGCCGGATCCAACGCCCGAGCCGCGGCCTGCGCCGCTGCGACGGCCGCGCTCTCGCTCGCCGCCTCGAAGCGGACGAGCGCGAGGCGGGCGGCCGGCGGGTAGCGAAACGCCTTGCGGTAGCGCAGCTCCTCCCGCGCGAAGCCGGCGAGGTCGTGGGCGAGAACCGCCCGTACGGCGTGGTGGTCGGGGTGGTACGTCTGGATCACGACGGTGCCCGCCCGCTCGCCGCGCCCGGCGCGTCCCGCGACCTGGGTCAGCATCTGAAACGTCCGCTCGGCGCCGCGAAAGTCGGGGAAGCCGAGGAGGTTGTCGGCGTTGATGACGCCGGTCAGCGTCACCGCCGGAAAGTGATGACCCTTCGAAACCATCTGGGTCCCGACGAGAACCTGGCTCGCCCCGGCGGCGAATCGCTCGAGCGTCGCGAGCAGCTGTGCCGGCGACCGGGCGGTGTCGCGGTCGAGGATGTCGATCACGGCGCCGGGATGCGCCCCCCGCACCAGCGCTGCGATCTTCTCGGTCCCCGCCCCGACGTGGTCGAGCAGCTCGCCGCCGCAGCGCGGGCACGTGGGCGGGATCTCCTGGCGGAAGCCGCAGTAGTGGCAGACGAGCGCGCTCCCCCGGCGGTGGACGGTCAACGGGATCGAGCAGTCGCGGCACGCCGCCATGTGCCCGCACTCGCGGCAGAGCAGCACCGGCGCCCACCCCCGCCGGTTCACCAGCAAGATCGCCTGCTCGCCGCGCGCGAGCGCCTGCTGCAGCAGCGCGCGCAGCCGCCGGGAGAGGAACCGCTGGCCGTGCTCCCCGGGTTCGGGCGGCTCGTCCTTGAGGTCCACGATCTCGACGTCGGGCAGGCGGCCGCCGGCCACGCGCTCCGGGAGCTCGAGCACCTCGATCCTCCCCTGTGCCGCCAGGGCCAGGGTTTCGAGGGAGGGCGTCGCGGACGCGAGCACGACCGGGATTTCGAGACGCTGGCCGAGCGCGAGGGCCAGGTCGCGAGCGTGGTAGCGGGGCTCCTCCTCCTGCTTGTACGAGGCGTCCTGCTCCTCGTCCACCACGACCGCCCCCAGGCGCGACAGCGGCGCCCACAGCGCCGAGCGCGGTCCGGCGACCACGTCCACCTCGCCGCGGCGGGCGCGTTCCCACGCGGCCGTGCGCTCCCCCTCCGCCATCGAGGAGTGCAGCACCGCCACGCGCTCGCCGAAACCGCGTGCGAGCTGCCCTGCGAGCGCAGGCGTCAGCACGATCTCCGGCACCAGGACGAGGGTCTGCAGGCCGCGCGCCGCCGCCGCCGCGGCCAGCCGCAGGTAGACCTCGGTCTTCCCCGAGCCCGTGACCCCCTGCAGCAGGAACGCCCGGAACGACCGTTGCCCGAGCGCACCGGTCAACGCCGCGAGCGCCCGCTCCTGGTGCGCCGTCAACTCGGTAGGCGGCGGCGGCGGCGCGAGCTCCCAGCGCCGGGCCGGGCGCGCGCTCGCCTGGCGGAAGCGGTGCGCGACGCCCTTGCGCACGAGTTCGGCGATGACGCCCGGGGAGCAGCCGCACGCGCTCACCAGCTCCGACTCGAGTGCCGGCCGGCCCAGTTCCGCGAGCCAGGCGGCCACTCGCGCCTGGGCCGGCGCTCGCCCCAACCGCCGGATCCGCTCCTCCGCCGTCAGGTCGGCGAGCGCGAGCGCGGACGCGGAGGCGCCCGGCGCGGCGCCGGGGCCACGTTCGACGACCCGGAGCGCGTGGCGGCGGGCAAGCGCCGGCAGGATCTCGGCGAGCTCGCTTGCGGGCCACCCCTCGGCGCGCAGCCGCGCCACCGAGATCCGCCCGGCCGTCAGGAGCCGCTCCAGCAGGCGCTTCTCGCGCTCCCCCGCGGTCGCGGCGATCTCCCCCGCCCGCGGCCCGACGTGCACGACCGGCGGCGGCAGGCGCAGGAGCGCGCCCGGCACCGCAGCGCGTACCACCGTTCCGAGGGGCGCCGCGTAGTACCCGGCGGCGAAGCGGATCAGCTCGAGGACGTGCGCCGGGAGGATCGGTTCCGGGTCGAGCACCTCGTCGAGCGGGAGCACCTTCTCGGGCGGGCAACCCGGGTCGCTCGTGACCTCGACCACCACCCCGACCCGCGCCTGCCCACGCAGGCGCACGCGGGCCCTGACGCCAGGAACCGCAATCGCCGCGAACGCCTCCGGTATGCGGTACGAGAGGACGTCGGGAAGCGCGGTGGGAAAGGCGATCCGGGCGTACACCGGCCGCGATGATACACTCGCTCGGTGGCCGGTTCGGACGAGTTGGAGCGCTGGCGCGGGGTTCTCGCGCGGCTGCAGCGCGGCCCGGCGCCGCGCGGCGAGGACTTCGAGCTCTGCCGCGAGGTCATGGCCGCCGCGCCGGACACGGACGCGGGTCGCGAGGCCGCGCGCCGGCTCCTCGAAGGAGCGATGGCCGACGCCGCCACCACCATCGCCGACGCGCAGCAAGTCATGCGACTCCTGAAGGCCGCGGGCCGCGGCGAGGTCGACATCGCGGATCTGCTCCCACCGCGATGACCGCCTGGCTCGCCGCCGTGCTGCTGCCGACGGCGATGTGGGCGGTCGGCCGCCGGCTCGCGGGACGAGGCGGCGCGGAACCATCGCTCCCCGCCCACGCCGCGCTCGGGTTTTTCGCCGCCGCGGGCCTGCTCGGCCGGCGGGGGCGCCCGTTCCCCGAGCAGGTCGTCGCCTGGCTGCTCGGCGTGCTCGTCTGGGCCGGGGCGTTCGTCATGCGCGACGCCGGGGTGTTCGTCGCGTTCGGACTGCTCGGCGCGGCGTGGGGCGCCGGGCTCGGCCTGTACACGGTGCGGGCTCCGGCCCAGGCGGCAGGGCTCCCGCCTGCGCCGCCACCGCCGCGACGGCCGCCGCACGACCTGCCCGGCGCCGACGCCCGCGCCGGGGGGTTCGCGCTCGAGCTGCGCTGCCCGACGTGCGGCGCGGCCCTGGCGGTGCCGGTCTACCACCGGATGGTCCGCTGCGAGTTCTGCGCCGGCGCGCAGGTGGTGGTTCGCGGCGACGAGACCCTGACGGCCGTCATCCCGGACACCCTCACCACCGAGGCGGCGCTCAAGGGGTCGGTGGTCGAGCACCTCCGCTACCGGCGATACCTGGAACTGTATCGACAACGGGTGCGGCCGCTGGTCGGGGACGCCACCTTCGCCGGCGGCACCGGGGATGGCGAGTCCGGGCAGCTCCAGCCCCCGGCCGGCTCGGCCCTCGTCGATGCGGTCGAGCGCGAGGTCGCGCGCGCCGCGGACGCCTGGGCGACCCGCCTCGCTCCCCGAGTCAGGGTGCTGACCTGGAAGCGGTTCCTCGCCCCGAACTGGCACCGCTTCGGCACCCTGTATCGATCCGCGTTCGGGCGCGACGACGGCGGCGCCAAGCGCATGGAGTTCGCCGTGACGACCGTCGAGGGCTCCGTGCGCGCCAACGCCGCGGCGCTTCCCGAGATGGGCAAGCTCTCCTACCTGCGTGCGCTGCGCCCGCTCCTGGGTGCGCCCGAGGCCGCGATCCCGGCCCTCCCGGTGCAGTGGGGCCCCGACGAGATCGACCGCCGGGTGCAACGGCTCTCGCAACGTTCCACCGAGTTGTCCCTGACCCCGATTGCGATGCACGCGACGTTCGTTCCCGAGGTCGTGGCCCTGATCTACCGGCCCTGGCACGTCGTCGAGGTGGAGCTGGACGGAGAGACGCTGGCGCTGCTGGTGGACGGCGGCGCGGGCAGGGTCGAAGGCCCCCCTGGCGCAGGGGAGTTCGCGACGGCCCCCCTCGCCGCCCCGTCCGGCGCGCCCCCCGTCCTGACGCCGAGCCGCTGCCCCGATTGCGGCGCCGACCTGCCGTTCGCGCCCGACGCCGTGGCGTGCCTGTGCCGCTCGTGCTTCCGCCTCGTCGAGACGCAGGGGCCGCGGTGGCGGGCGGTCCCGTACCTGCACGAGGACCCGGCGGAGGGGGCGCGCTCCCTGCCGTTCTGGCGGTTCCCGTTGCGGCTGCGGACGTCCCGAGGGGAGCTGATCACGGACTTGCCGCACCTCACCGACGGTATCGACGGCACGTTCGATCAGATCGGCGACCGCCCGCCGGGGGCGCAGCGGTTCTACGTGCCGGCGTTCCGGACCAAGGTTTCCGGGGCCGGCATCCGCCTCTATCGGCGGCTGTGGCCGGCCGTGCAGACGAGGCCCCACGAGCTGCAGCCGGAACGCTTCTCCCCGGCCCGGCCCCCCACCGGGGTCGTGGAGGTCACCCTCCCGGCCGCGGAGGCGCGCGCCTTCGCCCGCGTCTACCTGGCGCTCGCCTTCACGCAGCGGGATCTGGCCCGCGCCCAGGTCAAGGGCGTGCGCGAGATGTTCTTGTCCGCGCAGCTGGAGGGCGAGCCCGACCTCGTGTTCCTCACGCTCCCCGATGCGCTCGTCGGGCCCTTCGACACCCTCTTCGGGAGGGCCCAGGTGACGGCCCTCGCCGACCTCGAGAGCGGGCGGGATGCGCCGCGGGCCTGAACCCCGGCGCGGGTGCGCGACCGCAACCATCGGTTAGCCGGCATTACGTTTCAGTGACGTATTGCGTTTTTGATCACCATACCGTATATTTTCGGTAATGAGCGATCACGCCGCCCGTGAAGAGGCGATCATCGCCACGGCGCTCGACCTCGCGGAAAACCGCGGCGTCGCCGGGGTGACGACCGCGGCCCTGGCGCGCCACCTCGAGTTCACCGAGGCGGCGCTCTACCGCTACTTTCCCAGCAAGGGGGCGATCATCGCGGCAACGCTGCGCCATCTGGGCAACCGGCTATTCGCGACGATGATGCTGGAACTCATGCCCGACGCGGTCGGGCACGGCCACGCCATCCAGCCCCAGCTCGAGCGCCACATCAAGAGGTTCCTGCTCAGAAACGGGCTGCTGGTGGAGCTGCTCCTCTCCGCAGTCGGCGGTCGCGAGGAAGAGCTCCAGGCCACGGGCTTCGATTTTCTGCAGAGCTACGGCGAGCGGATGACCGAGTACTTCCGGCAGTTGCACGCGCTCGGTCAGCTGGTCGCCGCGGCGCCCCCGTCGGAGCTGGCGCGCCTGTGGGTCTGCCAGCTCCTCGGCGGGTTCGTGGCCGCCCGCCTCGCGCGCGAGGCGTGGGACCCGGTGCAGCACCCGGGGTTCCAGGCGTTCGTCGCCAACCTGCGGACCTCCGACCCGACCGCCCGCACCTGACCGCACCGGCGGGGTTTCGGTTCGCACCGCCGGCCCGCGCCGCGACCCCGCGCGGTCAGGTCGCCGCGCGCTCGGTCCAGACCTGCAGCAGGTGCAGCGACACCTCCGACGCCTTCGCCATCCACTCGAGCGACACCCACTCCTGAACCGAGTGGAAGTTCTGCCCGCCCGCCCAGATGTTCGGCGTCAACAGGCCCATGAACGAGAGCCTGGCGCCGTCGGTGCCGCCGCGGATCGCCCGGCGGACCGGCTCCATGCCCATCCTCCGCACGGCTTCGAAGGCGACCTCGAGGACCTGCGGGTCCTCGGCGATCTTGTACGCCATGTTGCGGTACGACTCCTTGACCTCGACCGAGATCCGGGCGCCGGGGTAGGCCTCGCCCACCTCCCGGGCGATCGCCCGGAGCGCGTTCTCGCGCGCCATCAGCTCCTCCTCGGTGAAGGCGCGGACGAGGAACTTGACCTCGACCCTGGTGACGTCGCCGCGGAGGTCGTACGGGTGCAGGTAGGGCTGGCGCAGCTCGGTGGTCTCGGGAAGGAACTCCCGCGGCAGCCGCTCCACGATCGCGGCCGCCACGCGCACGGCGTTGACGAGCTTGCCCTTGGCGTACCCGGGATGGACGTCGTGCCCCTCGACGACCACGAGCGCCGAGTCCGCACAGAACGTCTCGTCCTCGATCTCCGCGATGTCCGACCCGTCGAGGGTATAGGCGTATCGGGCGCCGAACGCCGCGACGTCGAAGTGCTCCGTCCCACGGCCGACCTCTTCGTCGGTCGTGAATGCGACCCGGAGCGGCGGATGAACGAACTCTGGGTGCCTGAAAAGCCACGCCACGACGGTCATGATCTCCGCGATGCCCGCCTTGTCGTCCGCGCCCAGAAGCGTGGTGCCGTCGGACGTGATCAGCGTGTGTCCGACGCACCGGGCGAGGTTGGGGTTGTCGGCGAAGCGGATCGCCTCGCGCGGGGCGCCGGGAAGCGAGATGTCGCCGCCTTCGTAGCGCTCGATGACCTGCGGCCTCACGCCCGCGCCCAGCGTTCCGTGGTAGGTGTCCATGTGGGCGATCAGGCCGATCGTCGGAACCTTGGCGGCGGCGGGCCGCGACGGCGGCACGTTGCCCGGCACCGTCGCGAACACGTACCCCCACTCGTCCATCGCGGCGTCCGCGCAGCCGAGGGCCGCGAGCTCGTCGCGGAGGATCGCCGCGAGGGCCTTCTGCTTCGCGGTCGAAGGGCTGGCGGTCGAGTTCTCGTCCGACTGGGTGTCGACCTGCACGTAGCGCAGGAACCGCGCGAGCAGCTCCTTCCGGTCACTGGCATCGAGGGCGATCGTCGCCATTGCGGCCTCCCCGCGTGGCCGCGGCCACGCGGGGGCAGTCTACCCGCTCGAATTCGGGAAGCAAAGCGGCCCGGACGGCGCTTGACCTGGTCTTGGAAAAAACGCTAGGATCATGTGAATTTGGGCACGAGGGGGGATGATGATCGCCCAATACATCCCGGTGGTTCTTGCTTTTGCGTTCGCGGCTCTGGTTGCGGTCGCGATGGTGGGCCTGACGGCGTTCCTCGGACGCGGCCGCCTCGGCCGGTCGCGCACCCGGGACACCTTCGAGAGCGGCATGCCTCTGCTCGACTCCTCACGCAAACGGGTGTCGGTCAGGTTCTTCGTGGTGGCGATGGTGTTCATCGTATTCGACGTCGAGGTCGCGTTCCTGTTCCCGTGGGCGGTCTCGGCCCGCGGCCTGCTCGCCGAGGGGAACTCCACGGTGCTGCTCGACGGGTTGGTGTTCCTCGTCCTGCTCGCCGTCGGCTACGCCTACCTCTGGCGCGAGGGCGCCTTCGACTGGTCGCGCCGCGGGAACGAATCGTGAGCACCCGCCCGATCGTGGCGGTGCCGCCCGAAGCCCTCCGGATCGTGACATTCGACGCCGCGATGGAGGCGAGCATCGCCGAGCTGCTGCCGCGCTACCCGACCCGGCGTGCCGCCGTGCTCCCGGTGCTCTGGCTTTGCCAGGAGAGGTTCGGCTGGATCTCGCCGGGGGTCGTCCGCGCGGTCGCCGCGAGGCTCGGCGAGAGCCCGGCGTTCGTCGAGGGCGTGGTGAGCTTCTACACCATGTACCAGACCGCCCCGCCGGCCCGGTACGTGCTCCAGGTCTGCACCACGCTCTCCTGCGCCTGGTGCGGCGGCCGCGAGCTGGTCGCCCACCTCAAGGAGAGGCTCGGGATCTCCTTCGGCGAGAAGACGCCGGACGGCATGTTCCAGCTCGTCGGGGTGCAGTGCCTGGGCGCGTGCGGCACGGCACCGGTGGTCCAGATCAACGACGACTACTACGAGAACCTCGACGTGGCCAAGCTCGACGCGATCCTCGACGAGCTCGCGGGGAGGAGCTGAATGGAACCGGTACTGCTGCGCGCCCGCGGCGTTGCCGACTCGCGATCGCTCGCCGCCTACCTGGCGGCGGGCGGGTACGAGGGCTGGAAGAAGGCCCTCGGGATGGGTCCCGACGCGGTGACCAAGGAAGTCCTCGACTCCGAACTGCGCGGCCGCGGCGGCGCCGGCTTCCCCACCGGCCGCAAGTGGAGCTTCGTCCCCAAGGACCATCCCGGCCCGCGCTACCTCGTCTGCAACGCCGACGAGTCCGAGCCCGGGACGTTCAAGGACCGCGAGATCATCGAGTACGATCCCCACCAGGTCGTCGAGGGCGTGGCCATCGCCGCGTTCGCGATCAAGGCGAACACCGCCTACATCTACATCCGCGGCGAGTTCGTGCGCTGGGCGAGGATCCTCGAGGACGCGATCGCCGAGGCGCGGCAGCGGGGCTTCCTCGGCAAGAACGTCATGGGCAGCGGCTTCGACCTCGACATCTGGGTGCACCGCGGCGCCGGGGCCTACATCTGCGGCGAGGAGACGGCGCTGCTCGAGTCGATCGAAGGCAAGCGCGGCTTCCCGCGCCTCAAACCGCCGTTCCCCGCGGTGGTCGGCGTGTTCGGCCAGCCGACGGTCATCAACAACGTCGAGACGCTCGCGTGCGTGCCGCACATCATCGTCCGCGGCGCCGCCTGGTTTGCTGCGATCGGCCGCCCCAAGAACACGGGCCCGAAGCTGTTCTGCGTCTCCGGTCACGTCAACCGTCCCGGGGTGTACGAGCTGCCGCTCGGCGTGACGTTCCGCGAGATCATCGAGGAGCACGCGGGCGGGATCCGCGGCGGGCGCAAGCTCAAGGCGTTCTTCCCCGGGGGCTCGTCGGCCCCGGTCCTGACGGCCGACGAGGTGGACACGGGGGCCGACTTCGACGCCTGCGCCGCGGCCGGCACCATGCTCGGCTCGGGCGGCGTCATCGTCTTCGACGACACCGTGGACATGGTGGAGGTCGCGGACAACGTCGCGCACTTCTACGCCCACGAGTCGTGCGGGCAGTGCACGCCGTGCCGCGAGGGTTCGGACTGGTGCATGGACATCCTCGACCGCCTCGTGGCCGGACACGGCCAGGCCGCCGACCCGGACACGCTCCTGCGCATCTGCCGGTTCTCCTCGGCGGGGATGACGATCTGCCCGCTCGGCGACGCCTTCGCCCTGCCGATCTCCAGCATCGTGAACAAGTACCGGGCCGAGTTCGAGCACCGCATCGCGTCGGCCACGCCCCTCCCGCAGAAGAAGCAGCCGGTGCTGCCGTGGGCCGGGCCCCGTCCCGGCTTCGGGATCTAGGAGGGATGCGGGTCATGCCGAAACTCACGATCGACGGGCACGAGGTCGAGGTCGCCGCGGGGACCAACCTGATCGAGGCCGCGCGCGCCGCCGGCGTCGCCATCCCCTACTTCTGCTACCACCCGTACCTGACGGTGGTCGGCCAGTGCCGCATCTGCATGGTCGAGATCGCCGGCCAGCCCCGCCTCGCCCTGGGCTGCGCCACACCCGCCGCCGACGGCATGGTGGTCAAGGTCGAGAGCTCGGAGCGCGCCCGCGAGGCCCGTGAAGCGGTGATGGAGTTCCTGCTCGCCAACCACCCCCTCGACTGCCCGGTGTGCGACCAGGCGGGCGAGTGCCTGCTGCAGGACCACTCGATGCGCGAGCAGGCCGCCACGTTCGCCACGCACATGCTCGAGACGCGGCGCACCTTCCCCGGCTACGAGCGCCGCCTGATCGGCCCTCACGTGGTGCAGAACCAGAACCGGTGCATCCACTGCTCGCGCTGCATCCGCTTCACGCGCGAGATCTCCGGGACCGCCGCCCTCACCTACAAGTCGCGCGGCAACTCGACGTTCATCGACACCTTCGACGGCTCCGCGTTCGACGACCCGATGTCCGCGTGCGCGGCCGACGTCTGCCCGGTCGGCGCGCTGACCGTGCGCGAGGTTCGTTTCCGCAAGCGCGCGTGGAAGCTGCGCTCCACGCCGTCGGTGTGCCCGGGGTGCTCGATCGGCTGCAACGTCTTCATCGACCACCACGAGCGCGTCGTCTACCGCTTCACGCCGCGCGAGAACCCCGCGATCAACGCCACCTGGCTGTGCGACCACGGCCGCTTCCTCGCGGAGTCGCTCAACGAGCAGGCGTACCTCGACCCCCAGCACCGGAGCGGCGGCCTGGCCGTCCGCGTCGGCTGGGGCGAGGCGCTGGCCGGGATCGCCGCCGAGATCAGGAGTGCCGGAGCGTTGCGGGTGGTCGCGTCGGCGAACCTCTCCAACGAGGAGCTCTTCCTCGCCCGCGAGCTGTTCGGACGTCACTTCAAGGGCGAGATCGCGGTGCCGGTGGCGCCGGGCGAGCCGCGGAAGATGCGCAACGGCCGGGGCGAGTGGCTGCACGCGACGGATCCGCACCCCAACTCGACCGGGGCCCGCCGCCTCGGCCTCGCGGTCGTGGACGGCGAGGGTCTGTCGCGCTTTCTCTACGGCGGCGCCGGTCTCACCCTCATCCTCGACGCCGGGGCGCACCCGTTCCTCGCGAGCCCCGAGGCGCTGCAACTCTTGCGGGTCGGGACCACCATCGTGTGGGCTCGCCGCGAACACCCGGCGGCGCACGCCGCCACCTGGCTCCTGCCGACGCCGTCGCTCGCCGGCAACGAGGGGACGTTCACCTCGTCCACCGGCGCCGTCCAGCGGTTCGCCGAGGCGTTCGCCGCGCCCGGTTCGGTGCACCGCACCGCGACCGGCGCCATGTCGCCGACTTGCCCGACCATCGCCTCGCCGTGGGGACCGCCGGGGGAGGCGCGGCCGCTCTGGGTCGTGCTCACCGCGCTGGCCCGCGCGCTGGGCGTCGCCGCCCTCGACCTGGCCTCCCCTGCCGACGTGTTCGCCGCCATGGTCCGCAAGGACAAGGCGTTCGCGGGCCTGACCTGGGAAACGCTCGGCGGGCGGCAGCCGCACGAGTCGTTCCGGGAGCGCCAGCATGTGGGCTGAGATCACCGTCAGCGCCGCAAAGGTTGCGGTCATCGCCGGGACCGTTCTGACTCTCGTTGCCGTCATGGAGTGGGTCGAGCGCCGGGGTGCCGCGTTCATTCAGGACCGCCTCGGCCCCAACCGGGTCGGGCCCTTCGGCCTCTTCCAGCCGATCGTGGACGCCGTCAAGCTGCTCTTCAAAGAGGACCTGACCCCCGCCAACGTGAGCCGGGGTCTGTACCTGCTGGCGCCGATGATCTCGGTGTCCGTCGCCCTGCTGACGTTCATCGTGATCCCGTTCGGCGCCGGCAAGGACGTCACCGTCTTCGGCGTGCCGCTGGGCGGCGTCGAAGTCGCCCCCGACCTCGGCGTCGGCGTGCTCTTCCTCCTGGCGATCGGCTCGCTCGGCGTCTACGGGATCGTGCTCGCGGGCTGGTCGTCGAACAACAAGTACTCGCTGCTCGGGGGCTTGCGCTCCTCCGCGCAGCTCATCTCCTACGAGCTCTCGATGACGCTCGCGGTGCTCGGCGTGCTCCTGGCCACCGGCTCCTTGCGGCTGGACGACGTCGTCGCGCGCCAGGGCGGGCAGTTCTGGTTCGGCGTCGTTCCGCAATGGAACGTGGTGCCCCAGATCGTCGGCTGCATCGTGTTCGTCGTCGCGGTCTTCGCCGAAACCAACCGCCTGCCGTTCGACCTCGCCGAGGCGGAAACCGAGCTCGTCGCCGGCTATCACGTTGAGTACTCGTCGATGAAGTTCGCGGCGTTCCTCATGAGCGAGTACATGAACATGGTGACGGCGTCGGCCCTGATCGTGACGCTGTTCTTCGGCGGCTGGACGTTCCCCGGCATGAGCCGCTTCTCGGGCTGGCCGCTGCTGGCGCTCTCGCTGGTCGCGTTCGGGATCAAGCTCGCGTTCTTCCTCTGGCTCTTCGTCTGGGTGCGCTGGTCGCTCCCGCGCTTCCGCTACGACCAGCTCATGCGCCTCGGCTGGAAAGGGCTGCTCCCGCTCGCGACCCTCAACCTGGTGTGGGTCGGCGTGGCGATGGCGATGGGGTGGATCCGATGAAGACAGGGCACAGGGCACCGGGCACAGGGAACCGGAACGGCTCACGGAAGACGTTCTCCGCGGCTTCGCGCAGGAAGCCGGAAACCTGCGCCCCGGCGGCGGGGGGGCGATGATGGGGACGGCGGTGTTCTACCTCGTGGCCGTGGTCGGCGTCGTGTCGGCGATCGCGGCGGTGTCGCACAAGAACCCGGTCGTCAACGTCTTGTCCCTCGTGGTGACCCTGTTCTGCATCGCGGTCAGCTATGCGCTCCTCGGCGCCGAGTTCCTCGCGGCGGCGCAGATCCTCGTCTACGCCGGCGCGATCCTCGTCCTCTTCCTGTTCGTCGTAATGCTGCTCGGCGCGCCGGAAGAGCCGCCGGCCGGCGAGCGGCGCCCGTTCCAGCGTGCCGCCGGCCTGGCTCTCGCCGGGATCACCGCCGCCGGCGGCGTCGCGGTGCTGGCCGGCATCCGCGCGGCGGGCCCCGCGGGCGCCGCACAGGGCACCGCGGACGCCCTCGGGCGGCTCCTCACCGGCCCCTACCTGTTCGCCTTCGAGTTCATCTCGGTGCTGCTGCTCGCCGCCATGGTGGGAGCGCTCATGCTCGTGAAAAGGAAGCACTGACATGACGGTACCAATCTCTCACTTCGTGACCTTCGCCGCGGTGCTGTTCGCGATCGGGGCGGCGGGGGTGCTCCTGCGCCGGAGCGGCATCTCGATCCTGCTGGGCATCGAGCTGATGCTCAACGCGGCGAACCTGGCGCTGGTCGCGTTCGGGCGCCAGCACGGACAGCTCGACGCGCAGGTGTTCGTGTTCTTCGTGATGGCGGTGGCCGCCGCCGAGGTCGCGGTCGGCCTGGCGCTTCTGGTCGCGATCTTCCGCAAGCAACGGTCCATCGACGTCGACCGCCTCAACGTGATGCGGTGGTAGGAGGGGCGATGCTCGACCTGCTCTGGCTCGTCCCCGCACTGCCGCTCGCCGGCGCCCTCGCGCTGCTCGCCGGCGCGCTGCGCTTCGGCAAGCGCACCACGACCGCGATCGGCGTCGGCTCGGCCGGCCTCACGCTGGCGGCGGTGGCGGCCATTCTGGTGCAGTACGCCGGCATGCACGGCGAGACCGTCGCCCGCCACGTCTTCAACTGGATCTCCGCCGGGGACGTCACCGTCGACTTCGCGCTCCGCCTCGACCCGCTCTCGGCCGTGATGCTGTCGTTCGTGACGCTCGTCGGCTTCGTGATCCACGTCTATTCGATCGGCTACATGCACACCGAGGGGGACCGCGCCTACGCCCGCTTCTTCGCCTACCTGAACCTGTTCATGTTCGCCATGCTCACCCTGGTGCTGGGCGCCAACCTCGTGGTGATGTTCATCGGCTGGGAGGGTGTCGGGCTCTGCTCGTACCTCCTCATCGGCTTCTACTTCGACAAGGAGTACTGCGCCGCCGCCGGGATCAAGGCGTTCGTGGTCAACCGCATCGGCGACTTTGGTTTCTTGCTCGCCATCTTCTGGGCGTTCAAGGTGTTCGGCACCGTCGACTTCGCCGGGATGGCGACGGCGTTGGCGGCCGACCCGGGCCGCTACGCGGCGGCGGTGACGCCGATCGCGCTGCTGCTGTTCGTGGGGGCGATCGGGAAGTCCGCCCAGCTCCCGCTCTACGTCTGGCTCCCGGACGCGATGGCCGGCCCGACCCCGGTCTCCGCCCTGATCCACGCGGCGACGATGGTCACCGCCGGCGTCTACATGGTCGTGCGCTGCAACTTCATCTACCGGCTCTCCCCCACCGCGATGCTCGTGGTCGCCGCGGTGGGCGGCGTCACGGCCATTTTCGCCGCGACCATCGGCCTCGCCCAGAACGACATCAAGAAGGTGCTGGCGTACTCGACCGTCTCCCAGCTCGGCTACATGTTCCTCGCGGCCGGCGCCGGCGCGTTCGCCGGCGGCATCTTCCACGTCTTCACGCACGCGTTCTTCAAGGCCTGCCTCTTCCTCGGCGCGGGCTCGGTGATCCACGCCTGCTCCGGCGAGCAGGACATGCGCAGGATGGGCGGACTCGCGAAGAAGATCCCGGTCACCTACTGGACGTTCATGGTGGCGACGCTGGCGCTGTGCGGCATCCCGCCCTTCGCGGGCTTCTTCTCCAAGGACGAGATCCTCGGACGCGTGTTCGCGGCCGGCGCCGGCAACTTGAACGGCTTCGGCGCCAGCTACCTCGTGCTCTGGGCGCTCGGCCTCGCCGCGGCCTTCCTGACGGCGTTCTACATGTTCCGCGCCGTGTACATGACCTTTCACGGCGAGTTCCGCGGCACGCCGGAGCAATGGCACCACGTGCACGAGAGCCCGGGCACGATGACCTGGCCGCTGAAGATCCTCGCGGCGGGGAGCGCCCTCGTCGGCCTGCTCGGGGTCGGCACGGCGATCACCTTCGGCACGGACCTCAACTGGTTCGAAAGCTTTCTCCACCGCGTCGCGCCCACGGTCGAGGTCGAGCACGCCCCGGCGCTCGCGACCGAGTGGGTGCTGATCCTCCTCTCGGTCGCGGTCGCCCTCGCCGGCATCCTGCTGGCGCGGCGCTTCTACTCCGGCGCCGAGGCGTTCGCCGCACCGCAGCGCATGGCCGAGCGCGCCCCGGCGGTGTACGCCGCGGTGGCGAACAAGTACTACGTCGACGAGGCGTACGACCGTGCCGTCGTGCGGCCGCTCGGGAAGCTCGCCCGCTTCTCTTGGAAGGGGATCGACACGATCGCGATCGACGGCACCCTCAACGCTTCGGCGTTCTTCACCGAGATCGCCGGCGACCTGCTGCGCTTCCTGCAGACCGGCAACGTGCGCAACTACGCCCTGTTCGTGCTCTGCGGCGCGCTCGCCGCGGCCGCGTGGCTGCTGCTCTAGGGGGTGATGATGCCGACCGACTTCCTGCTCTCCGCCATCGTCCTCACCCCCGGCGTCGTCGGACTCCTCCTCCTCGCCACGCCGCGCGAGGCGGTGCGGCTGCAGCGTTGGGTGAGCCTGCTCGCCTCCGTTGCGACGCTCGTCTTCGCCGCCGTGGCTTGGTCGCGCATCGACCCGGCGAACGCCTCGTTCCAGTTCGTCGAAGCGAGGACCTGGCTCCCGAGCCTGGGCATCGGCTACCGCCTCGGAATGGACGGCATTTCACTGGTCCTCGTGCTGCTCACGGCGCTGCTGCAGCCGATCGTGTTCATCTCCTCGTGGCGCTCGATCCACGACAAGGTCAAAGGGTACGTCGTCGCGATGCTGCTCCTCGAAACCGGGGTACTGGGTGCGTTCCTCGCCACCGACATGTTCCTCTTCTACGTGTTCTGGGAGCTGATGCTCGTGCCGATGTACTTCATCATCGGCGTCTGGGGCGGCGAACGGCGCATCTACGCGGCGGTCAAGTTCGTGCTGTTCACCCTGGCCGGCTCCTTGCTGATGCTCGTCGCGATCATCTACCTGAGCTTCGTCTTCCACTCGCAGACCGGCACGTGGTCGTTCGCCTACGAGGACATGCTGCGGGCCTCGGTCCCGATGGGCCAGGGGTTCTGGCACTCGCCGCAGATGCTCCTGTTCGCGGCGTTCGCCCTCGCGTTCGCGATCAAGGTCCCGATCTTCCCGCTGCACACATGGCTCCCCGACGCGCACACCGAGGCGCCGACCGGCGGCTCGATCATCCTGGCCGGCGTTCTGCTCAAGCTGGGGACGTACGGCCTGCTGCGCTTCAACCGGCCGTTGTTCCCCGAGGCGTGGCAACGCGCGACGCCGCTGTTCCTCACCCTCGCCGTGATCGGGATCGTCTACGGCGCCCTGGTGGCGTGGGCGCAGAAGGACATGAAGAAGCTGGTGGCGTACTCCTCGGTGACGCACATGGGCTTCATCGTGCTCGGGCTGTTCGCCGGCACGCTGACCTCGACCCAGGGCGCGCTGCTGCAGATGGTGAACCACGGGCTCTCCACCGGCGCCCTCTTCCTCCTCGTGGGCGTGGTCTACGACCGCCGTCACACCCGCATGATCGAGGACTTCGGCGGCCTCGCCGCGGTAATGCCGCTGTACACCGGGGCGTTCCTGATCGCCACGCTGAGCTCGATCGGGCTGCCGGGCCTCAACGGCTTCGTCGGCGAGTTCCTGATCCTGACCGGGGCCTTCCCGCGCCACCCGGCTGTCGTCGCGGTGGCCGCGACCGGGGTCGTGCTGGGCGCCGTCTACATGCTCTCGCTCGTCCGGCGCGTGTTCTGGAACCCGCTCGCCATCGAGGCGAACCGATCCCTGCCGGATCTCACCTGGCGGGAGGTGCTGGCGTTCGCGCCGCTCGCGTTCTTCATGGTGTGGATCGGGGTCCACCCGGGGACGTTCCTGTCGCTGTCCGAGGCGGCCGTGCGCCGGCTCATCGGAGGTTGAGCGTGAACCCGAGCGATCTCGCCGCGGTTGCCCCCGAGCTCCTGCTGGTCGTCATGGGCGCGGTGCTCGTGCTCGCCGACGCCTTCGTGCCGGCGCTGCGACCCCGCTTCGGCGCGGTCGCGGGCGCGTCGGCCGTCGCCGCTGCGATCCTGCGCTGGACGGGGCCGCTCCCCGGCGCCGTCTGGTCGGGCGCGCTGGTCGTGGACCCTCTGGCGCGGTTCGTGGACTCCTACATCCTGGTCGCGGTCGTGCTCGTGGCCGTCATCGCCGGCCCTTACCTGGCCCGAACCAGGGCCAGCTACGGCGAGTTCTACGGCCTGCTGCTCTTCTCGGCCGTGGGCGCCATGGTCCTCGCCAAAGCCGACAGCTTGATCGTCGTCTTCATCGGCCTCGAGCTGCTGTCGATTTCCCTGTACGTGCTCAACGCGTTCCACCGCGACAGCGGCGTGTCGCTCGAAGCGGGGTGGAAATACCTGGTGGTCGGCGCGTTCGCGTCGGCGCTGCTGCTCTTCGGCATCGCGCTGCTGTACGGAGCGACGGGTACGTTCTCGTTGGCGGCGACGGCCCGCGTCATGGCCGAGCGCCCGCTTGCCGGCAACCCTCTGATCCTCGCCGGACTCGCCCTCGCGCTCGCCGGCTTCGGCTTCAAGCTGGCGCTCGTTCCGTTCCACGCGTGGGCGCCCGACGTCTACCAGGGCTCGCCGACGCCCGTGACCGCGTTCCTCTCGGTCGTCCCCAAGGGCGCCATGCTGGTCACGCTCGCGCGCGTGGCGGCGGCGATCGCCCCGCAGGCGCTGACGCCGCGGTGGCTGCCGCTCCTGGCGACCATCGCGGTCGCATCGCAGGTACTCGGAAACCTGGTTGCGATCGCGCAGCGCGACGTCAAGCGGATGCTCGCCTACTCGGGAATCGCGCACATGGGGTACGCCCTGGTCGGAGTGGTCGCGTTCGGCTTCGACGGCCTCGTCGGCGTCCTCGTCTACCTGGCGGCGTACACCGTGATGAACATCGCGGCGTTCGCCGTCGTGTCGGCGTTCTCCGAAAGCGAGGACGAGCCCCATCTGATCACGGACCTCGCCGGCCAGGGGTGGCGGCGCCCGTTCCTCTCCTTCACCCTCGCGCTGGCCATGTTCTCCCTTGCCGGAATCCCTCCGACCGTCGGGTTCGTTGCCAAGTTCCTGGTCTTCCGGGCGGCCGTCAACCAAGGCCTCGCCTGGCTCGCCGTCGTCGGCGTCCTGGCGAGCTTCGTCTCGGTCTTCTTCTACGTTC
>SCRJ01000184.1 GCA_004298115.1 Acidobacteriota bacterium | reverse complement strand
GCTCTTCCGATCTAGCCGCCACCGAGAGCGTGACCGGCACGGTCTTGGCCGTCCCGGGGCTCGGCTGGAACGTGAACGTGAGCGTGAACGTCGTTGCCGCCGGCGCCTGGCGGCCGACGTCGATCGCGAACGTCGCGGGAGCGTACGCGGGGGCCGCGACGTCCACGCTCGCCGGCGTCACGCTCACGCCCGCGGGCGCCCCGGACACGCTGATCCTCATCGTGCGGGCCGCGAAGCACGAATTGGCCGTGAAGCTCGCCGTCAAGGTGCGGGCGCCGCCCATCGCCTGGACGGTCAGCGCGGCCGGCGCCACGGAGGGCGTGAAGTCGGGTCCCCCGACCTGGACCAGGACGGCAGCGCTCGACTCGACCCCGGCCGCGGGGTCGGATGCCTTCAGCGTCAAGGTGTACGTCCCGGCCGGCGCCGCATCCGCTCGAACCGAGAACGGCAGCGTTTGCGCCGGCGGGAGCGACCCCGGCGTCAACTCCCCCGGGGCGACGGTGATCCCCTTCGGCACCCCTTCCCACCGCAGCCGCGGCTGGCCCTGGTACCCGCCGATCGGGGAGAGCGTCACCGCGTCGTCCGCGGTCTCGCCGGCGCACAGCGAGATCGAGGGTCTCCTGAAGGCGATCCCCACGTCGCCACACCCGCCGACCCGGACCTCGAGGTCGGCCGTCTTGCTGATCCCGGCCGCTCGGTCGGCGACGGTGAGGGTCAAGACGTACCGGCCGGGCCTCGCCCCGGTCGCTTGAACGGAAAACGCCACGGTCCGCGCCGGCGGCAGGGCCGCCACGCTGAACTCCCGCGGCGACACCGTGATCCCTTCCGGCACGGTGCTCCAGCGTGCCGAGGGCCGTCCCTGGTAGCCCGCCAGCGGCGTGAAGACGACCGCGTCCTCGACGGCGGCGCTGCCGCACAGGGCGAGCGGCGCCTTCCGGAACGCCACGCCGATGTCTCCGCCGCCGACGACCGTGAGCGCGATCCTCGCGCTGCCGACGGCGAACGTCCCGTCGGCGATCGTGATGTCGTAGCGGCCGGGGGTGGCTGCCGCACTCGCCGTGAACCTGAAGGTGACCTCCACGGCCGTCGGCGCGACGACCAACCCCGCCGGCGACCCCTGGTAGTGGTAGGTGACCGGGCTCGGGGTGGTCGTGACGCCGTCCGGCAGGGTCCGGAAGACGAGCGTCCCGGCGCCGGAGGCGGCCTGCGGCGCGAGCCTGAGCTTGACGGTGACCGGGGCGCTGTCGTGCCCGACGAGGACCGTCACCTGCTGCGGAGCGACCGAAAGCGCCGGTGGCGGGGGTGCCGCGATCTGCTGCGCGCCCGCGCCGGCGGCCAGCGCCGCCACGACAGCGCCGAGCGCGAGGCGAGCGCTCGATCCGACATGATGGCGCAGCTTGGCGGGCCGATCGGTGGCGGTCACGTCCTACCTCCCAACCATGCGGGGCAGCAGGTTCATCGCGGAGGGGGTGCCCACCGGCGCGCCGGGCGGCGGCGCCATCGGGTCCGGCGCCGGTTGGCTCGTGGCGCCGGCGCCGCTGCCCGCCGACCCGCCGCCCCACTGGATGTTCACGACCAGGCCGAGGCGCCGCTGAAAGCCGGGCGTCGGCTGGCCCGTGATCTGCGTCCGGTTCCACCCGCCCGTGAACTGCAGCGAGGCGTACGAGCCGACGGCGGGTGGCGTCCAGTTGACCGCGACCTGGTACTGCCACGTCGTGCTGGCCGTCGCGGTGAGGCTGCTCTGGCTCTTGTTGTACGCCACCTGCGGCTGGACCGAGAGCTTCAAGGCGAGGATCGTCCAGTTCGGCTGGATCGAGAGGAGCGTCTGGTCGTTGCGTCCGACGGTCGCGCTCCCCTCGGTGCGCGTGAACGCGGCCGTCCCGAACAAGCTGAACGGCGGCACGATCTGGCCGCCCGCCGTGAGCGTCGCGCCCTTGGTGGTCATGTCGGCATCGGGCATCACCGCGTTGCTGACGTTCTGGTAGGTGAGGGCCTGCGACAGGCTGAGCGCCCCGAGGGTTTCGGAGAGGGAGGCGTTGGCGCCCCACATCCGGTTGTCGGTCTTCGGGAGCTGGTGGACCGTGTCCGCGTCGCCGGTGGTCGTGGTGACGTTGCCGCCGAGCTGGAACATCACCTTCTGGCTGAACGCGGTGTTGAGCTGGACGACGGCGCCGCTCTGCCGCGCCGAGGAGCTGACCGAGCCCGAGGTGTCGCCGCCCCGGATGTGCTGGAGCTGGACGGACAGCGTCGTCACCCCGAACGCCTTGGTCAGCGTGAGGTCCGCGCCCTCGCGGTCCGCGACGCCGCCGACGGTGAAGCCGCGGTTGGCGGGGTTGACGAAGTTCGCCTCCGTCCGTCGCAGGTTGAACGCATAGCTGAACGTGCCTTGGGTGCCGGTGAGACCGAGCCGGTACGCATTGCCCTCGCGCTCGGTCTCCGTGCTGCCGGCGTTCGGGGTGAACTTGCCCCTGGCCGCCTCGAACAGGAGGCCGAACGCGGGCGACGCCCCGATGCGGCCGAAGACGCCGAACAGCTTGCCCTCGCCGCCCGCCGAGTTGAAGCCCGGTTCGTCCACCGTCTTCAGCCCGACGGCCCGGATCTGGACCGACTGCAGGGAGGCGGGGGTCGCGAGGGACACCGCGGTGATCTCCTGCTTCGGCCCGAAGCTCCCGGCCGACACCCCGACGGGTTGGTTGCTCGGAGAGTAGTAGACGGAGGCCACCGGGCCGGGCGTGGCGAAGTCCGCCTCGGCGCCGCCGCGCGCCACGCCCGTGGTCATCAGCTCCGAGCCCTCGACGAACTTGGGGGCCGCGTAGCCGACGGCGAGCCGTTGCTGGTAGTCGCCCTCCTGGGCGCCGAAGTTGGTGAGCCAGTTGCGGCTCTGCTGGACGGTGCGGTTGGGCGCCTGGAGGTCGTGGCTGACGGCCATGTCCCCGGCTCCCTTCGCCGAGAGCGCGCCGTTCGCGAGGTCGGCTTGCCCGGAGAACTGCGCCAGGGCGCTGTCGGGTTGGGTCTTGGGGTCCTCCTTGACGAAGGTGATGCCTCCCTGGAGGCCGAGCTGCCAGTCGCCCCGCACCGGGGACGCGGCGGGTTGCACCGCCGCCGCCGCGGTGGACGCCTCACCCTCGCCGGGCGCCGCGGGCGTCGTCCCGGACGCCGGCGGCGCCTGAGTCTGCGCCGGGAGCGCAACGGTGAAGCTCCAGCTCGTGGTTTGCCCCGACACGGTGAGCCGCACGGTGTGGCTCCCCGAGTCCAGGGGCAGCAGGCAGCCGTACGTGACCGAGCCCGCCGTGATCGTGCTCACGGGCGTGACGTCGGTCCCGTCCACCAGCAGCAGCACCTCGCTCGCCTTGACGCCGCCGCTCCACTGCGCCGCGATCCTCGGCTGCGAGCCGGTCACCGTGGCGCCGTCCGCCGGCGTCACGCCCTGGATCTGCGGCGGCGCGGCCGCCAGCATGAGCCCGCCCGGGAACATGCTGCCGGCGGACCCGGAGTCCGGCCCGGCGCCGGTCTCCGACCGGCCGAGGACCCGGCCGTTCGGGCCGTAGGCCGTGACCCGTACTCGGAAGGCGAAGCCGCCGATCAGCTGGTTCGGCAGGACGTACTCCTCCCGGGCGGTGAGCGCCGAGAAGGCCGGCGCCGCCGGGCCGCCGGCCGGGAAGAGCTCGATCTTGTACAACACGCCGGGGGAGCCGCCGCTCCAGCGGAAACGGAAGCGGTGCTCCGGTCCGCCCTGGTCCGGAGGCAGCAGCGTGAGGTGCACCGACGCGGGGAGCACCGCGAGGCGCCACCACTCGGTGGGCTCGCCGCGCACCCCGCCCACGAACACGGCGCGCACCCGCCAGCGCCGGACGCCGGCGCCGATCTGGGCGATCTGGGGCGCCGTCGGGCGCCATTCGGCGTCGGCGAGGGTGAAGAACAGCGGCAGCTCGGGAAGCCCGCGCTCGACCTCGACCTCGTAGCCGAACGCGCCCGGGACGAGCGACCACCGGAACAGGGGCGGTTCGGCGCCCACGATCGTGCCGTCGGGAGGGGCGTACAGGCGCAAGCCCGAGGCCTTCCGCTCGCTGCGGATCACCGTGACCTCGGCCCTGAGGTCGGTGGCCGGGTTGTCGATCGCGAGCGCCAGGGTGTGGCTCCCCGTGTAGGAGAAGGGGACCGGGAGCCGGGCGCGGACCTCGACCGGCAGCCCGCCGGCCGCGGGGATGACGAAGTGATCGAACGCGACCCCGTCGAGCTGCCAGGTTCCGACCACCGTGCCCGTGCCGGCGATGGCCAGCACCCCGCGCGGGTACACCTCATCGTCGGGGCCGACGAACGTGCCCGGGAGCGGGAACGTGATCGCGACGGCGGTGACCGACAGCGGCGCGCCCAACGACTCCGCCGGGTAGATGAGGACCGTCCCCGCCGGTACCGAGACGCCGCCGTCGGGGTTGCGCATCTCGATCACGACGGGCCCGATCAGGCCCGTCTCCCTGGGGACGGAGACCCGCACCTTGGCCAGCGTCGGGCTGATGCGCGTGGTCCCTTCCACCGTGACGGCGGCGGAGCGCGCGACCGCGGTCACCCCTGGCCTGAAGTTCTCGCCGGCCACGTTCAGGACCTGGTGCAGGGCGCCGAGGACCAGCGCCGACGGCGTCACCGAGGTGACGGCGGGCGGCCGCGGCAGGACCTGGAACATGCCGGCGTTGGAGCTCTGGCCGTCGCGGTTGGTGACGACCACGGTGCGAGGCCCGGCCGGGGCGTCGGGTTCGATCGTGAGGACGAACTGGATCTGACTCGGCGAGACCACCGTCGTCGGGCCGACGCCAATGCCGGTGCTCGGAGTGACGCTCACCGTCGCCCCGGGGAGGTAGTTGGCGCCGGTCAGGGTCACGAGCTGGGCGGCGCCGCCCTGCACGTAGGTGCTCGGCGAGACCGCCGCGATCACCGGCGGCGGCCTGCGGATCACCTGCAGCGAGACCGGCCCGGACTGCTGCCCGTCCGGGTTGGTGACGACGACGCTCCGGGCCCCGGGCGGCGCGGTGTCGGATGCCGTCGCCGCGAACTGGATCTGAGTGGCGCCGACCACCGTGGTCGAATCCACCGACACGTCGCCGCCGCTGATCGCGATCGTCGCGCCGGGGAGGAAGTTCTGGCCGGTGAGGGTGAACTGGCCCGACGTGCCCTGCTGGATGGTCGCCGGCGTCAGGGCGATCGCCACGGGCGGGGACCGCCGGATCACCTGCAGCGAGACCGGCCCCGAGCGCTGGCCGTCCGGGTTCGTCACGACGACCGTTCGAGCCCCGACCGGCGCTGTTTCGGAGGCGGTCGCCCCGAACTGGATCTGGGTGGCGCCGACCACCGTGGTCGAATCCACCGACACGTCGCCGCCGCTGATCGCGATCGTCGCGCCGGGGAGGAAGTTCTGGCCGGTGAGGGTGAACTGGCTCGACGTGCCCTGCTGGATGGTCGCCGGCGTCAGGGCGATCGCGACGGGCGCGGGCGGCGAGGTGACGATGACCGAGAACGGAACGCGCACGACCGGTTGGCCCAAGGCGTTGGAGCCGACGAGCAGGCCGGTGTAGGTGCCCGGCGCCGCGCCCGCCCCGAGCGCGAACGGGAACGTGACCGGGGGGAACGACGGCGCCGTCGCGGTCCGGGTCCCGCCGGTGGAGATGAACGCCGGCAAGCCCGTGAACGCGTAGCTCACCGAGCTCGGGAACCCGGGGCCGGCCGTCGTCGTGACGGTGACGTTCTGCCCCGGGCCGAAGAGCTCGAGCGTCAGCGGGTTGGGGGTCACCGCGGCGTCGATCGTCGGGGCCTGGACGATGAGCGTCACGACGGTGGAGCCCGCGCTCGGCTTGATCACCGCCGCCGGCGACGAGATCGTCGGGTCGGTCACGACGATCGGGTACGTGCCGGCGGGCGTGTTGACGGTCGTGGCGAATTGAAACGTCACCGGGATCACGCCCGTGGTGCCGACCGCGAAGGAGTAGGAAACGGGCGATGGGACCGTCGTGACCCCCGCCGGCAACCCCGCGAACTGCAGCGACGCGGTTCCGGGGCCGAGCACGCCGATCAACGTCAGGGTGACCGTGATCGGGAGGCTGGTCTGGCCGGGGGCCACCGTCACCGACGCCGGCGCGGCCGTGACCGCCGCCAGCGCGCGGCCGCCGAAGGCCAGCGTCACGAGAAGAGCCAACCCGAACCGTCGAGCGTGCCTCATTGCGCTCCTCCTTGCGTCACGGGAGAGGCCGCGTGCCCGGTCGGGACGGGAGCGCACGAGCGCTGTGGGCGGCCGCATGCGGGCAACGGCTCGCCCTGGCGGGATTCCCCACGCCGACCGCGATCGAGGAACCGACACCGTGCTCGAACGGGCAAACGACTCTCCCCAGCTTGGCTATGCTGTCTCAAGTACAGCATGGCCCCCAGGTGGTGTCAACCGACCGTGCCGCCGCACCGACGCCCGGCGCGGGCTGGTGTTGGCCGTACCGGCTTGGTGCTCGCGCCGGCCTCCGTTCGCCCCGCGGGAGAGGGCCAACGCGCCCGGGTTGCCGGTGACGGTGCGCCGCGCGCCGGCGGGTCGCGTTGAACCTGGGTCGCGAAACGGCGTAGACTTTGCGACTCGGGAGGGCAGCAAGGTGCGCGGATGCTGGCGGAGGTCCTGGGTGTGGGTCGGCGGCGCGGCGCTCGCGGCGGCGGCGCTGGCGGGCTGCTCGGTCAGGACGTACGTGGTCGACAAGGCCGGCAAGGCGCTCGCCGGAGGGGGCTCGACCTGGGCCTCGGACGACGACCCGGAGCTGATCCGCGACGCCTCGCCGTTCGCGCTCAAGACGATCGAATCGCTGCTCGCCGCCTCGCCCCGGAACCCCGACCTGTTGCTGGCGGCGTGCTCCGGGTTCACGCAGTACGCGTACGCGTTCATCCAGAACGAGGCGGACGTCGTGGAGGCGACCGATCTGGCGCGGGCGCAGGCGATGCGCGCGCGGGCGGAGCGGATGTACCGCCGCGCGCTCGGCTACGGCCTGCGCGGGCTGGAGCTGGCGCGACCCGGGATCGCGGCGCGGCTCAAGCTCGACCCCGAGGGCGCGGTCGCGGCGTTGGGCGAGAAGCGCCAGGTGCCGCTGATGTACTGGACGGCGGCGGCGTGGGGCGGGGCGATCGGCCTCGACAAGCTCAACGCCGAGCTCTCGGCCGACCTCCCGGCGGTGGGGGCGCTGATCCACCGCGCGGTCGCGCTCGACCCCGGCTACGCCGATGGCGCGCTCTACGACCTGCTGATCGCCTGGGACGGCGGACGGCCGGCGGCGGCCGGCGGCTCGGCGGCGGCGGCGCGCCGCGACTTCGACTCGGCGCTGGCCTACTCGCACGGGCGCCGCGCGGCGCCGTACGTGTCGCTGGCCGAGTCGGTGGCGGTGGCCGAGCAGAACCGCGCCGAGTTCAAACAGCTGCTCGGCCAGGCGCTGGCGATCGACGCCGACGCCGTGCCCGAGCTGCGGCTGGCCAACCTGATCGCGCAGAAGCGGGCGCGCTGGCTGCTCTCGCGCGCCGACGAGCTGTTCATCGAGTGAAGCTCCCCGAGAGGCGGCGACGATGACGACGAGAACGGTGCGGATCGCGTGGATGGTACTGGCGGCGGCGACGGTTGCGGCGGGGGCGTCCGCCCAGACCATGATCAAGATGGCGTCGCTGGTGCCGCAGGGCTCGGCGTGGCACTCGACGCTGCTCGAGATGGGCGCGGCGTGGCAGAAGGCGTCGGGCGGCAAGGTGACGCTGCGACTCTACCCCGGCGGGGTCGCGGGCGACGACAACGACGTCGTGCGCAAGATGCGCCTCGGCACGCTCGACGCGGGCCTGCTCGCCGTGGCCGGGCTCGCCGACATCGACCGCTCGGTCTTCGCCCTGGCGATCCCGATGGCCTACACCGGCTACGACGAGCTCGACGCGGTCATGGCGAAGATCACGCCGCAGCTCGACCGGGTGTTCGCCGAGAAGGGCTTCGTCGTCCTGGCGTGGGCCGACGCCGGGTGGGTCCACTTCTTCTCCAAGGAGCCGATGCGCACCCCGGACGACATGAAGCGGATGAAGCTGTTCAGCTGGGCGGGGGACACGGCGGCGACGGAGATGTGGAAATCGGCGGGCTTCAACCCGGTCGTGCTGCCCTCGACCGAGATCTCGACCGCGCTGCAGACCGGCATGATCAACGTCCTGCCGACCACGCCCCAGGCCGCGGTGCTGCTGCAGTGGTACAACCAGGCCAAGTACATGAACGCCGTGAAATGGGCGGTGTTGCTCGGCGCCATCGTCGTCAACCAGGCGGCGTGGGACCGCATCCCCGCCGACGTCCAGCCGGCGATCCGCAAGGCGGCCGAGGACGCGGGGCGGACGCTGTGCGCCCAGACCCGCGCGGCGTCGGTGCACGACATCAAGGCGATGACCGACCGGGGGCTCGTCGTGTACGAGCCCGACGCGGCGACGATCGCGCTCTGGCGCGCGGCGGCTGAGTCCACGTACCCGAGCGTGCGCGCCACCTTCATGCCGGCGTGGGCGTTCGACGCGGCGATGAAGGCGCGCGCCGAGGTGCGCGCCGCGGCCGGAAAGGCCAAGTGACGCTCGCGGCGTTCGGCCGGCGCGGCGAGGAGCGGCTGCTCGTCGCCGCCTTCCTGCTCGCCATCGTGACGCCGCTCGTGGACACGGTGGGCCGCCCGCTCGGCGGCTTCCACATCCCGGGCAACGCGACGATCGTGCAGCAGCTGACGCTCTGGCTCGCGTTCATCGGCGGGCTGATCGCGGTGCGCGAGCACGGCCACCTGACGCTCTCGACGGCGGCGCTGTTCCGCGAGGGGAGCCGGGCGCGGCGGATCGTCGCCGTGCTCGTCGCGGCGGTGGCGGCGGCGGTGACCGCGGTGCTGGCGTACGGCGCCTTCGACGTCGTGATGGCGGACCGGCTGCAGGGCACGCTGCTGCCGCTCGGCCTGCCGGTGTGGGTGTCGGAGCTGGTGATGCCGGTGGCGCTCGCGCTGATGGCGGTGCGCTTCGCCTGGTCGGCGTCGCCGCGCTGGCGGGGGCGGGCGGTGGCCGCGGCGGCGGTGGCGGCCGCGTTCGCCCTCGGCCTCGCGCCGCGCCCGCACGGCGCCGCGGTCTGGCTGCTCGTCGCCGTCGTCGTAGCCGCGGTGCTCCTCGGCGCTCCGGTCTTCGTCGCCATGGCCGGCGTCGCGCTGGTGCTGTTCTTCGCCGAATCGACCCCGGTGTCGGCGGTGCCCGCCGAGATCTACCGCCTGATCGGCTCGCCGACGCTGCCGGCGATCCCGCTGCTGACCGCGTGCGGGTTCGTGCTCGCCGAGTCGCGCGCGGCGCACCGGCTGGTGCGCGTGTTCCGCGCCGCGTTCGGCTTCATGCCGGGCGGCATCGCGGTGCTCGTCGCCGGGGTGTGCGCCCTGTTCACCACGTTCACCGGCGGGTCGGGGATCACGATCATCGCCCTCGGCGGCCTCGTCTACCCGATCCTGCGCGAGGAGGGGTATCCGGAGGGGTTCTCGCTCGGCCTGGTGACGGCGGCGGGCTCGCTCGGGCTGGTGTTCCCGCCGTCGCTGCCGGTGATCCTCTACGCGGTGGTGGCGAGCGTGCCGGCCGACCAGCTCTACATCGCCGGGCTCGTCCCGGGCCTGCTCATGGTCATGGTGGTGGCCGCCTGGGGGATCACGGTCGGGATCAGGAGCGGCCGCCCGCGCCGCCCGTTCTCCGGCCGCGAGCTGGCGGCGGCGCTGTGGGAAGCCAAGTGGGAGCTGTCGGTGCCGGTGCTGGTGGTCGGCCTGTTCGCGTCGGGGTTCGCCTCGCTCGTCGAGGCCTCGGCGGCCGCCGCGCTGTACGCCATCGTCGTGGAGTGCTTCATTACCCGCGACCTCAACGCCGTGCGCGACCTGCCGCGCGTGCTGGTCAAGGGCGGGATCCTGGTCGGCGGGGTGCTGACGCTGCTCGCCTCGGCGATGGGCCTGACGTCGTACCTGGTGGACGCGCAGATCCCCGACCGGGTGCTCGCCGGCGTGCAGGCGCACGTCCACTCGCAGGTGGCGTTCCTGCTCATCCTGAACCTGCTCCTGCTCGTCCTCGGGTCGGTGCTGGAGATCTACTCGGCGATCGTGATCCTGACGCCGCTCATCGTGCCGCTCGGGCTCGCCTACGGCGTCGACCCGGTCCACCTCGGCATCATCGTCCTGGTCAACCTCGAACTGGGGTTCCTGCTGCCGCCGGTGGGACTCAACCTGTTCCTGTCGTCGTCCCGCTTCGGGGTGCCGATCACGCGGCTGTACCGCCACGTCGTCACGCCCTTGCTCATCCTCGGCGCCGCCGTGCTGCTCGTCACCTACGTGCCGGCGATCTCGGTCGGCGTCCTGCACCTGCTCGGCAAGTAGCCGGCGTCGGCCGGGCCCGCACCATCTGCTCCTCCTACGCCAACGGCTTCCTGGTCGGCGTCACGGACGCCGGTGCGGGGAGCTGTCCGGGAGGTACCTCGCTGGTCTCCTTGAGCTACCATCCCAACGGCATGGTCAAGCAGGTGGGGCACGGCAACGGGGTCACGGACACCTACGGCAAGGACCCCAACGACATGGGCCGGCCGTACCGGATCCAGAGCGCGGGCGCCCTTTCGAACTGGGACTCCGGCAGCTTCGAGTACGACGGCGCGGGTAACATCAAGGCCCTTCGGGGGATGCTGGAGCCTGTGGCGCGCCCCGCCCCGACCCGCCAGCAGTACACCTACGATGCCTTCGGCAACCTCAAGAGGATCGACCTCAACGGAGTGACCTACCAAGACCTGGCCACCTCCACCAGCACCAACCGGTTGAACGCCGCGGGCTTTGACGCTTCGGGCAACATGACGACGTGGGGCGGCTACACCTACGACTACGACCCGCTCAACGCGATGGCGACGCTGCAGGGGACGGGGATCAAGCGGCAGCACCTGTACGACGCCGAGGGGGAGCGTGGGGCGGTCAGGGACGTGAACAACCCGACGACGCCGGTGACGACGTTGAGCCTGCGCGGCCTGGACGGCAAGGTGCTTCGTGAGTACGTGCTGACCGGGGCCGCCTGGAGCTGGGGGAAGGACTACGTGTACCGCAACGGCCAGCTCCTGGCGGCGATCGACGCGACCGGCACGAAGCACATGACGCTCGATCATCTCGGGAGTCCGCGGCTGATCACCGACGCCGGTCGGAACGTGGTCGAGTACCACGCGTACTGGGGGTACGGGCAGGAGATCGACACGGCGGTCGGCACGGAGCGGATGAAGTTCACCGGACACGAGCGGGACAACCTCGGCTCTGCCGGCGCCCTCGACTACATGCACGCCAGGTACTACAACCCCACGATCGGGAGGTTTCTCGCGGTCGATCAGGGCAACGGGAAGCCAGACGCGCCGGGAAGCTGGAATAGGTACGGCTACACAACGGGCAACCCGATCAAGTATGCGGACCCAGGAGGCAACAATCCCTTTCCCCTGCTTTTCGACCCACAACAGCTGATGGCAGGGGTCCTGGCCTTGTCCGAAGCGGCCCAGGGCGCTAGCTGGAAGGGGATAGGCCCCGTGGCAAAGCCGGGATGGCTGGTGGGCTCCAAGGGATACGGTTTCAAAGGGCTAGACTGGATCTCCATAGATATGACCGAGATGAAGGAATCCAGAGTCACCTTCGCACTGGATGTGAATGGGGTCGGGGCAAGCGGCACATGGGCAAGCACGGGTGCCGGTGTAAAGAACACGGAGCTTTTCGTTCAAGCTGTCGGCTTCAATCTCGACGTGAAGGGTTTGTTCAGCCTCGACCTATCGAGCGTTGGCAAGAATAACAAGTTTGAGGCTGGTGCGGGCTCTATCTTCGGTGCCCGGGTGACGGTGCCTAACCTCAACCACTACCTCACGAATTTCTTCGATTATCAACTCAACTGGTCAATCGTCGAGCTTCTCGAACGTCTCAACGCAAAACTGGCTCGGCAGACCGAGTCGGAACCCACGACCGAGAAAAGGGGGCCTTGACCCAATGTTTGCAGCAATTGTCGCCCTGAGCGCCCTCTTCTTCCTGACCAACTCGTTGGCGTCCGTTGCGATAGCGAGGCACCGCGCCGAAATGGTGTGGCCCAAGGTCCTACTTGGATACCATGGCGAAGTCCTCGTGTACCCTTTGCGTGCGGTGCGCCAAGGGGGCATGAAGGCGCTCGGCAGGGCCGACGTCCTCTTGTCGGTTCTTCACGTCGTGAACGTCGTGTCACTGTTGGCCCTTCTAGTTGTGACCTTCTGAAGGTCCCCGAGGGGACACCGGCAATCGATGGCTGTGTCTGGCAAGTAGGAGGCACCAGGTACGCAAGTAGCCGAATTGACTTCCCGAGAAGGGGACCAACGGCAACGGCACGGTCAGCTACTCAAGCGGTACCGCAACGCAAGCGGTACCGGGTATCACCATCCCACCTTCTTGGGCGCGGGTTAATGGGTGCTAGGCACGCAAGTAGCTCATAGGTGCCGGGTAGGCCGGGGAGGTTGCCCCTCCCCGGGCCCTCGACTTTGGTATGTTCTCGCCCTACCCCAAGGGTATGTCTCGACTGAATGGCTGAGGATCTGCGTTGGGTCCGATCAGGTGGTGGCTCCGGGGAGCGCCGCGGCGGCAGGCGAGGCGATCGTGATCCTGACGCCGCTCATCGTACCGCTCGGACTCGCCTACGGCATCGACCCCGTCCACCTCGGCATCATCGTCCTGGTCAACCTCGAACTGGGGTTCCTGCTGCCGCCGGTGGGCCTCAACCTGTTCCTGTCGTCGTCCCGCTTCGGCGTGCCGATCACGCGGCTGTACCGCCACGTCGTCACGCCGCTGCTCATCCTCGGCGCCGCCGTGCTGCTCGTCACCTACGTGCCGGCGATTTCGGTCGGCGTCCTGCACCTGCTCGGCAAGTAGCCGGCGTCGGCCGTGCGAGCGGTCTCAACCCTTCGCGGCGAGGCGGTCGAGGGAGTCTCGCTCGAGGGGTATCGCGATCCATCCCTCGCGCGCCGCTTCGCGGCGCTCGTCGTCGTCGGGGCGCAGGGTCAGCCCGAGCGCTGCGGCGCGGGCGTTGAGGGACGCGACGAGCGCGTCGAGCGCGTCGTCGCTGGTCTTGAGGAGGTCGAGGTGTCCGGCGTCGAGTTCCAGCCAGGGCGCGCGGGCGACCAACTGTGCGACCAGGTCCTCGCGGACGGCCTGCCCGCTTTGGCCCTTGTACTTCCGGGAGGGAAGCCCCCAGCGCTTGAGCGCCGCCGCCGGGTAGACCTCGAACACCCGCCCGTCGCCCGAGCGGTCGCGCACGCCCATGCGCACCAGCAGGCCCTGGCACCGCATCGCGGCCACGGCGACGAGGTCGGACGACACCGACAGCGGCCAGTGTCTCGTGAGCTCGTGGACTTTCACGTCCGTGCTGCGGTAGCGCAGGGAATCGCGGTACGCGCCCGACCACTCCGGCGGCGGTCCGGTCGGCAATCGCGTCGTGCCGCACAGAAACGCCAGGAAACCCGCGGGCCAGGCGAAGGGGCAGTCGATGCCGGTCGCGGCGGCGCGGCCGTGCTCCTCGATCAACGCGTCGTCGTCCGCGCCGACGCGAAGGGCGACGACCTCAGCGCGCCCCGAGCCCCACTCCAGGGTGCAGAGGCCGGTCCGGTCGGGATCGGAGGCGAGGTCGATGCCGAGAGTGCGCATGCTATGCGGCCATTGTAGGCCCCCTTTGTCGGACCGGGGGGGCCTTCGCCGACGGCGGGGACGGCCCCTCTCGATTCGAATTCGTAATCGAGGTACCTGGTACCGAGTTGTTACTGGTACCGAGTTGTTACAGAAACCGGTTAGAAGGTGCGGCCGATGAGGAGGTAGTAGGAGTCCTTGCCGCCGGAGGTGAAGCCCTGCGCGAAGTAGACCGGGCCGAGGGCGGTGTCGGCGCCGACGACCACGCTGTACGAGCGGCGCAGGTCGGAGAGCGTGACGTCGCGGCCGGAGGTCCACAGGTTTCCCGCCTCGATCGAGCAACCGGCGTAGATCCCCTCGCCGAAGCTGGGCAGGCGGCCGATGCGGTAGAGGTAGATGAGTCCGGCCATGCCGCCGTAGCTGCCGGCCAGCTCGCCGGGTGGCAGGCCCGAGAGGTTGAAGAGGCCGCCGAGCCGCGCCTGCTGGGCGATCGGCAGCGTCCCGCCCAGGGCGCTGGTGTACTTGGCGAGGCCGAGGAGCGTGCTGCGGCCGGCGGTGACGGCGCCGTAGGCGCTGACGTCGAGCCGGCGGTAGACGTCGTCGGACCCCAAGGCGGCGCGGGCGTCGTAGAGCTCGGCGAAGGCGAGGACGCCGTGTTTCGGGAAGCTGACGTTGTCCATCTGGTCGAAGCTGGCGGCGAGGGCGAGGCCGGAGTCGGTGTGCTCGACCCGCGGCGCGTCGCCGCCGTGGTGGCTGGTGGGCAGGGCGTCGGTCTCGTCGCGCCTGATGACGGCGCGAATCTCGCCGTAGCGGCCGAGCTCGAGGCCGAGCCCCGCGACGGCGCGCCGGACGCTGATGCGGTACTGCACGGACTCGGCGCCGATCGGCACCTGTTGCTTGACCTGGGATCCCTGCGCGGCCACGGTCGCGAACAGCGTCCGGCTGGTCTCCAGGGGCTGGTCGAACTGGGCTCCCATCAGGGGCGCGCTGCCGAGCTGGGTCCACGCCTTCAGCTCACCGCCGAGCCGGTTGAGGCGGGTCATCGTCAGCGAGGCGAGCGCGTTGAACTCGCTGCTGCCCTCGAGGTCGGCGGAGAGGGCCACGCCGAAGCGCAGGAAGTTGGGGCCCCACCCCTTGGGCCGCGCGGAGATCGCGAGCGCCCAATCGCTGCCGTCCGGGTCGATGTGGAAGTCCACCGTCTCGAACTCCCCCAGCTCGTAGAGCCGCTCGACGTCCGCCTGCAGCACGCCGGCGTCCAGCGTCCGGCCCGGCCGCGTGCGCACGAGCCTGGCCACCAGCTCCGGAGGCTGGCCGGGACCGGGGTCCACGCTCAGCTGGGAGATGCGCAGCGGCGCCGTCTCGCGGCGCTGGCAGGCGACGTGGGCGTTCCACTCGTCGGGCGGCAGGGCGAAGGCGGCGAGCAGGCCGGCTTCGGCGCGGGCCGCGTCGCCGCCCCGCGGGAGGATCGCGCGCCACTGCTGGAAGTCGAGCAGCCCGAAGCGGGCGACGTCCGGCCGGATGACGATGTCGGCGTCGCGCAGCGAGCTCTCGACGTTGAGGCGCGTCAGCATCCCCACCGTCTTTTCGATCACGGTGGTGATCGAGTCGGGACGCGCCTTCGCGGCCAGCGGCTCGCCGACGTCCACGGCGATGACGATGTCGGCGCCCATCGCGCGCGCCACGTCCACGGGCAAGTTGCGCACCATGCCGCCGTCGGCGAGGAGGCGGCCGCCGACCTCGACCGGCGCGAAGATGCCGGGCACGGCCATGCTGGCGCGCAGTGCGGTCGCGAGGTCCCCCTGCGCCAGGACCACCATCTCGCCGGTGTCGAGGTCGGTGGCGACGGCCCGGAACGGGAGCGGCAAGCGGTCGAAGTCGGTCACGCCCGCCGCGCGCAGCGACAGGACCCGCAGCGCGACCCCGAGACGGTGGCCGGAGATGAAGCCGCCGGGCATGCGCAGCTTGCCGTCGGAGATGCCCAGCTCGTACCGGGTCAGGTAGGTGAGGTCGTCGACCTTGCGGCGGAACGGCAGCCGGCGGCGATCGGGGCGGTCGCGGAGGAGCTCCCGCCAATCCAGCGTCGCGACGACCTGCTCGAGCTCGGCCGGCGAGTACCCGGCCGCGTACAAGCCGCCGACGATGGCGCCCATGCTGGTGCCGGCGACCACGTCCACCGGCACGTGCATCTCCTCGAGCGCCTGCAGCACGCCGACGTGGGCGATCCCGAGCGCGCCGCCGCCGGAGAGCACCAGGCCGATGCGGGGCCGGGGTCCGGCCGCGAGGGCGGCGGGAGGCGCGGCCGCGAGGGTGGCGAGCAGGGCGACGACGCAGCGGCGGCCGAACGCCATGCTCACCCTCACGCCGCGGCGCCTTCCGCGCCCCGCTCGCCGGCGGCGAGGCGGCTCGTCCGGATCAGCGAGCCGTCCGGGTCGCTCGGCCGTCGGCAGGCCGGACCGGTGCGCCGGGCACCGGCGTCGGTCGCGACGGAAGCGAGGGCGAGGGGCAGCGACAAGATCATGTTGCAGCGCACACCGGTGAGCATCTTCTCACATGCCACGGCGCACCGACCGCCCGGTCGCCGCCCGGCGGGCGCTCGATTCGGCGTCCGCTTACGGGCCGGACGGCGGGAAGTACTTCGGCAGGCAGCTCGGGCAGAGGCCGTGGCTGAAGTCCGCCCGCGTCCGATCGCGGACGAACACCTCCATCTGGATCCAGTCGCCGTTCTCATCGCGGATCCGCTTGCAGGCGGCGCAGATCGGCAGCAGCCCTTCGAGCGTCCTCACCTCGCCGAGCGCCAGCTGCAGCTGGTCGACACGCGCCACCAGCTCGGCGCGCGCGCGTGACAGCCCCGCCACGGCCCGATCGGCCGTCAGGAGGACGAAGGTCACGGTGATCCCGAGGTGCAGCACGGCGGTGGCGGTGAAGAACGCATACTGCATCGGCGACTCGGTCCAGAGCGTGAAGCCGGCGCGGCCGAGCACCCACACGGCGCGGCTCAGCAGCAACACGGCGGTCAAGGCGAACTGGGCGGCGAGCCCGTCGTGCAGGAGCGCGGGTTCCGTGGGCCGGTGGCGCACGAGGAGGCCGGCCGCCGCGGCGAGCGGGACGGCCGCGGCCGCCATCAGGATCGCGGTGCGCGCCGCGATGTCGTCGTGCGCGACGAAGAAGTAGAGACACGCGCCGAAGGGGACCAGCGCCAGCGCGTACCACCGCCGCCGCAGCGGCCGCAACCCGAGGAAGCGCCGCGTGCCGTCGAGGAAGAACGGCGCCATCGCCAGGAACGAGACGTTGACGCCGAGGATCGAGATCAACGCCGGGACGAGGCCGCGCAGGGCGGAAAACACGAGGCTTGCCGAGACCAGCGCGGTGCCGGCGGTCCACTGGGCGAATCCGGCGTGCCCGCGATGGGACCGCAGGAAGGCAGCCATGATCAGCGACAGCGCGCCGGAGACCGCCGCGGCGAAGACCAGCAACACCCTCAACCACCACCTCCCGCGTCGCGCCACGCTCGGCGCGGCCGACGCGCCCGGACGGCGCCGGAGTGTACTACGGCGCTGACGGACATCGAGTACCTGGTACCCCACAATTACGTTTTCGTTTTGGGGAGGCGTTCGCCGGCACGCGGAGGCGGGGAGCAGGAGAGATCAAGGGAATTCGGCTCTATTCTCTGCGGTTTCTCAACCATGGGTCGGCAATCCGAATGACGTTCCAGGTCCGTCTGCGGTTGCCGTGGCTGGCGTGGCTGCTGGCCCTGCTCGGACCGGTTGTCGGCGCGGCCGGGTTCCTCCTGGACCAGACGAGCCAGCGGGCGAGCGTGCTCGCCTACCTGCCGTTCACCGGCCGGGAGCGCGCGGTCACGCTGGGCATCGAGGTGTTCCTCCTCTACGAGATGGTCGTCGGCCTGCTCGTCCTCACCCAGGCCTGGAAGCGGGAGAAGGAGCTGCGGCGGCACAACGAGCTGATGGCGTCGGTGATCCAGAGCGTCACCGAGGGGGTGGTCGTGGCCGATACCGACGGCACCATCCTCTTCGTCAACGAGGCAGCCCGCCGCCTCACGGGCAGCCGGCGCCGTCACGGCCTTCGGGTCGCCGAGTGGTCGGGATCGTACGGCCTCTACGAGCCGGAAACCGACCGCCTCTTCCCGCCGGAGCAGCTACCGTTGGCCCGGGCGTTGCTCGGCGAGCACGTCGGCGAGACCGACGTGCTGGTGCGCAACCCGCAGCGACCCGACGACGCCGAGGCATGGGCCAGCGTCACGGCGGCGCCGATCCGGGACAGCCGCGGGGATCTTCTCGGCGGGGTCGCGGTGTTTCGCGACATCACCGAGAAGAAGCACGCCGAGGAGCTGACGCAGCGTCTCTCCAACGCCGTCGAGCAAACCGCCGACAGCGTGTTCATCACCGACCGGACCGGCCGCATCGAGTACGTGAACCCGGCGTTCGAAGCCACGACCGGGTACGGCCGCGCCGAGTCCGTGGGCGCCACGCCGCGTCTGCTCAAGTCCGGCCGGCAGGACCCCGGGTTCTACCGCGCTCTCTGGGAGACGATCTCGGGCGGCACGACGTTCAAGGCGACGGTGATCAACCGGAAGAAGGACGGCGAGCACTTCCTCGCCGAGCAGACGATCACGCCGATGCGGGACAGCCGCACCGGCGAGCTGACCCATTTCGTGGCGGTGATGCGCGACCTGACGGACCGGCTCAAGTTCGAGGAGCAGGGACGCGACCTCCAGATCGCCGCGTCGATGCAGCGGCGCCTCTTCCCCCGGACGCCGCCCGCGATCCCGGGCTGGGACATCGCCGGGGCGTTTCGCCCGGCGGTGGCGACGTGCGGCGACTACTTCGACTTCATCGAGTTGCCCGGCCCGCGACTGGTCTTCGCCGTCGCGGACGTCTGCGGCCACGGCATGGGTCCGGCCCTGATCACGGTGTCGACCCGCGGGTACGTCCGGTCCCTGGCGCGCGCCGGCGTCCCCCTGCGGGACCTGGTCGCGGAGCTCAACCTGCTCCTCCTCGACGATCTCGACGAGCGCCACTTCGTCACCATGCTGGTCGCCGCGCTGGACGCGCGAACGGGGAGGCTGGAGTGGGCCAACATGGGCCACCCGCCCGGGTACGTGCTCGACGCGAGCGGGGGTGTGAGGCTGGCGCTCGAGAGCACGTCCAAACCGCTCGGCCTGTTCGCCGACGCCGACTGCAGCCTCGGCGAGGAGGTGGCGCTCGCGGCCGGGGAAACTCTGATCCTCCTCACCGACGGAGCGATCGAAGCGGAGTCGCCGTCCGGGCAACAGCACGGCGCGGTTGCGGCCCTGCGCGCCGCCGCGACCTGCCGCGAGCGGCCGGCGCGGGAGATCGTGGAGGCCGTGATCGGCGCGACGCGCGCCCACGCCGCCGGCGCGCCGCAGGAGGACGACATCACCGTCGTGGTCATCAAGCGCACGGCCGCCTGACCGCGGCCCGCCCCTGCAGGCCGGCCCGCGACGTCGCCGGCTACCTCGAGTCCGGCCGCGGTTCCCGGCGCAGGAACGAACGCACCAACCCGCGGCGGGAGAAGTGCCCGAGGGTGATCAGCTCGATCAACATGGGGCCGCCGCACGCGGCGCGGACGATCTCCGCCTCCGACCGGCCCTGGCGGTGCATCGCGACGATCCGCCCGCCCAGCTCCTCGAGGTACGCCGCCTTCTCGAGCAAGGCCGGGACCGCCTCCGCCCGCACTCTCGCGGCCCCCGGCAGCAGGAGGGTCGGGCCCAGGGCCGCGATCCGGCGCAGCGAGGCCACGATCGCCCAGGCGTCTCCGCCGACGCGCAGCGCGCGGTCGCGGCCGCCGACGAACAAGTCCCCGGTGAACGCCCAGCCGGCGTCGGGCTCGATCAGGCACAGGTGGTCGTCGGAGTGGCCCGGCGTGAAGACCACCTGGAAGCGGTGGTGCGCGGTTTGGATCGTCTCGCCGTCGGCCGCCGCGCGCGCCTCGGACGGCCGCGGCATCCCCCACATCACGTGCCGGTACGGGTGCAGGGGCTGCTCGCGCCGCGGGTCGCGCAGGACGCGCAGGGCCAGTGGGTGGGCGGTCGCCTCGGCCGTGGGGTTGGCCCGCAGAACCGCCTCGTTGCCGCCGATGTGGTCCTCGTGGGTGTGGGTGTTGACGAGGTGCGTGACCTTCGCGTCTCCGAGGAGGCGGGCCAGCTCGGGCGCCGTGTGCCGGCAACCGCTGTCCACCATCAACCCGTCGACCAGGTAGGCGGTGGTCCAGTAGCGGCCGCGGCCCAGGATCGTGCGGGCGAGGTCGAAGCGGGTGATGTCGCCGAAGCGCGATGCGATGACCACGAAGCGCACCTCCAGGAGCCACGCGCCGGAGGGAACCGGCGGGCCGAATGACGCGGTGCGGGGCTCGCCGTCCTTGCCGCGCCCGGGCGCCGATCGCCGGGTCGCGAGCGTCGGGCATTGTCCCACAACGCCTTCCGTCGTCGTTCCTGCGCACGCAGGAACCCAGGTCGTCGCCGCCGGCGCTGCCCTGGATTCCCGCGTTCGCGGGAATGACGGGGAGGCGCGGAAACGACGGAACTGCGCGGGAATGACGGGGGCGCGCGGGCCGTGGCGGGTCGGCGCGGGCGGTGGGGTTGACATCGCCAGCGTAGGCTGGCGTAATCAACGGCAAAGAAAACGTGGTGCGGACGACCTGATGGGACCGGGACGGACCGGCAGCGGACCGGCGCGCGGCCGGCGGGAGCGGGAGGGGCGGGATGGCGGACAGGCACCTGGCGCTGCGGATCACGGGGCTCGCGATCGGGGCGAACGCCTGCCCGGGACGGGCGAAGGCGGTCAACCGGTTCGTTCTCCAGTTGATGCACCCGGCGAGGTACGACGAGAACCCCGCGGCCTCGTTCGCCGTGGGGCCGGCGGAAGGCCAGGTCGCGGCGGCGGACCTGGATGCCGCGCTCCCCGACGGGCTGGTGTTCAAGGGGCAGCTGTTCCGGCAGGCCTTCGACGAGCGGGTCCGGGTGCGCATCCACCACTACCAGGACGTCACCAGCGACTGGCTGCAGTTCGCGATCGGCAAGGTGTTCGGCGTGGTGATCGACGAGTTCCTCGGCCGGATGCGCGTGGCGACGGTCAGCCTCGCCGACCTCATCGACCCGGCGCAGTCCCTCCGGCTCGGCCAGCACAGCTACTCGCAGAAGCTCGGCTACTTCGAGCTGGTGATCGATCCGGCCGCGGCAAAGCCCGGCGCCGTTCAAACCGTGACCGTCGAGTTGCGCGCGCCGGAGGACGTGTTCGCGTTCGCGCCGCTCGGCCCGGACGGGCAGCCGCAGCGCGTCTGCGTGGTCCAGCAGGAGGACGTGACGGCGACGCTCGAGCTCGAGGTCGTCCTCGTCTGACGGAGCTGCGGCGCCCTACTGCACCAGCATCGGGATCGTGGTCGGGTCGGTCGAAGCGCCGTCGATGACCGAGGCCGAGCCGAGGATCTGCGCGCCGCCCGAGAGCACCTGCACCACCGCGAACGCGCCGTTCTGACCGGCCGGAAGCGCGCGCACGAGCTGGACCCAGCGGTACGCGGGCACGGTGGCCGTCGTGGATGAGATCGGCGAGCCGGCCTCGGTGAAGAAGCTGACCTTCACGTCGGTGGGCGTCGCGCTGGCGTTGACGAACTCGAGGTTGGTGCGGAACGCTCCGTCGCTGCGCAGCGCGGCGAAGAACCCGGCGCCGGCGACGCCGAGCGCGCCGCCGGCCTCGGCGCCCACGTACGACTGGCCGAACGTCTCGACGCCGGTGCCGGTCGTGACCTGCGAGTAGGTGCGCGAGAGCGCCTGCACCGGAAGCGTGCTCTCGACCACGATCATGCCCTTGTCCTGGCCGATCGCGAACAGCGTGGTGAGCACGTCGCGCCAGGTGTCCTGCTGGCGGGCCCCGAGGGTGATCGTGACCGGAGCCGGAAACGTGCTGACGCCGTAGAACGACAGCCGCAGGCTGGCGGAGGTGGTGCTCGACGGGTTGAGGACCGACACGTCGGAGTAGAAGTAGGCGGGCGCGACGCCCGGCAAGTGGGCGATCCCCGAAAGGTAGTACGTGTGGGCGTAGCTGGTCTGGCACTGCGAGGAGTACGCGACCTGGACGGTGGCGGACCACGGCGAGGAGGCGCCGCAGCTCACGTTGGCCGCGACGCGGAAGAAGAACGTGCCGGAGAGCGCCTGGTTCGAGGAGAAGGTGTAGTTGGCCGCGGTGGTGGTGACCGACGTCGGGCTGGCGAACGCGCCGTCGCTGCTCGTCTGCACCGTGTAGCCGGAGGCGCCCGGCACGGCGGACCAGCTCAGGACCAGCTTGTCGCCCGGGCAGATCGAGGCGCTGTTGGCGGCGACGTTGGCCGGGGTGGCGGGCGGCGGGCACGACAGGCCGGCGACGGCCAGGTCCGCCTGCACGGCGTTGCGCGTGATGCCGTTGCGCGGGTCGGTGATCGCGATTCCGGTGTTGCGCAGAGCGAGGCGCGCGTTGGCCGCCGTGGTCGAGGGCGAGGCCTGCGCCAGCAGCGCCACCATGCCGGCGACGTAGGGGGCCGACGCCGAGGTGCCGAAGAAGCCGTTGGTGTCGTAGCCTCCGCCCTTGGTCGGAGCGATCGCCCCGGTCGGCGCCCAGACGTCGAGCTTGGGCCCGGAGTCGGAGTAGCAGGCGATCGTCCCGGCGCCGGGGTTCGAGTCCGTGCAGCCCGTCGTGCCGGAGGTGTTGCACTGCAGCGCGTCGCTGTACGACGCGGACGAGTACGCCTGGGCGTACACCGAGCCGACCGCGAGCGAGGTCGAGATGCACGCCGGCCAGGCGACGCCGACCGTGCAGCCGCCGTTGCCGCCCGCCACCACGGGGACGACGCCGGCGTCGAGAAGCTGCTGGAAGGCCGTCACCAGCGGCATGCCGGGCTCGTCGTCGCACGGTTGCTGCGGGACGCCGGCGCTCCCCGTGCCGGAGTCGTAACCGCCCATGGAGAAGTTCGCCGCCCGGATGTTGTACGGGTTGCCGGCGGCGATGCTGGTCAGGATCGCGTTGATCCCCTGGCCGATCTGGGTGTCGTTGCCGTTGCCGCTGCTGTCGAGGACCTTGACCGAGACCACCGTCGCGGCGGGCGCGACCCCGATCGCCGAGGGATCGACGCCGACGGCGGCGGCGATGCCGGCGACCTCGGTGCCGTGGCCGTCGTCGTCCTTGGCGTACGCGGCGTCGCCGACCGTGTGGTAGGCGTCATAGAGCGCGATGGTCTTCGTGCCGAGCGGCGCCAGCTCGGGGTGGGTCCAATCCACGCCGGTGTCGACGATCGCGATGCCCACACCGGCGCCGGTGTTGGGCGGCTGGATCCTGTTCACGGCCATGTACGCCCGGCCGGCGGCGTCGAGCGCGTGCACCTTGTGGTTGAGGGCGATCGCCGCCACCCGTGGATCCTCGGCCAGCCCCGGGAGGAGGCTGACCGGCACGATGGCGTGCACGATCGGGAGGAGCGACATGCGCTCGAGCACCCTGACGCCTCCGGGCGCCCAGTCGCGGTCGATCGCGCGGCCGGTGTCCGCGATCCACTGCAGGCGCGCCGGCGCGCGCATCGCGGCGATGGTATGCGCCTGGACGGCGGCCGGTTGGCGGAACGAGATCAGCACGTCCAGGTCGCCGGTGGCGACCGCAGCCCGCGCCATCAGATCGGACGCGACCTTCTCGGTCCACGGTCGCGGGTCGTCCGGGAGCTGCATCAGCGCCGCCGGGACCGCGCGTGCGGTCGCCAGGGCCAGGACGGCCACGGCGATCGCGCCGGCCGTCCGTCTGAGTCGCGATGTCATCGATGGTGTCGTCATGGTTCCGCCCTCACCCACAGTTTACCTTGACGCCCCAGCAACTTGCAGGGGCCGGCGGCTATTCCGGTGGCGGCGATCACAATCCTGACGATCCGCGGCCCGCGCAGGCCGCAGCGCTGTATCATTCGGTATTCGTTCGCCGTCGGACGGGCGTTGGGGGTAGGCGCTGCAACGCCGACGGCCAGGGCCGGGGGGGCGTTGCACGAGCTTTCGATCGCGCAGGAAATCTACCGCGCCAGCCGCGCGGCCGTCGCCGGGCACGGCTCCGGCCGTCTCGAGCGCGTGACGGTCGCGGTCGGGGAGCTGAGCGCCGTCGAGCCCGACCTGCTCGTCTTCGCGTGGCAGGCGCTCACCCAGGGCGGTCCCGACGCGGCGGCCGCGCTCGAGGTGGAGTGGCGGCCGGCGCGCCAGTTCTGCGCCGCCTGCGACGCCGACCGGCCGCGTTCGCCGGGCTCATGGCTGCGCCTCTGCCCGCAGTGCGGGGCGCCGCTGGCGGTCAGCGGCGGCGACGAGCTCGACGTGCTGCAGGTGACGTTCCTGCCGGACGAGGCGGCGGGTGAAAGGGGTGGCGCCCATGGCTGAGGTCGTGGATGTCCGGGCGAAGGTGCTGGCCGCCAACGAGGAAGCCGCCGCCCGGCTGCGCGGGACGTTCCGGGCGGGCGGCGCGCTGGTGCTCAACCTGATCTCCTCGCCGGGGTCGGGGAAGACGACGCTGCTCGAGGCGACCGTCAAGGCACTCGCCGGCCGCCTGCGCCTTGCGGGGATCGAGGGCGACGTCGCCACCGAGCGCGACGCCGACCGGTTGCGCGCCATGGGGATCCCGGCGGTGCAGATCCTCACCGGCGGCGCGTGCCACCTCGACGCGCGCCAGGTGCGGCGGGCGATCGACGAGGCCGCGTTCCCCGCCTTCGACGTCCTCTTCATCGAGAACGTCGGCAACCTGATTTGCCCGACCTCGTACGACCTCGGCGAGGACTTCAAGGTCGCGCTGCTGTCGGTGGCGGAGGGGGACGACAAACCGTTCAAGTACCCCGCGATCTTCTCGCGCGCGGCGGTCACCGTGATCACGAAGGCGGACCTGCTGCCGCACGTGTCGTTCGACCTCGCCGCGGTGCGCGGACAGCTGGCGACGCTCGCGCCCTCCGGCGCGGTGCTCGTCACCTCGGCGAAGACCGGCGAGGGCATCGGCGAGTGGTGCGCGCTGCTCGAGGCGCGCCTGGCCGCCAAGCGCAAGGCCGGCACGTGACGTCCGTCGGTCGCGCCCCCGACCCCCGTAGCGGCCGCCCGCCGGGCGGCCGGCCTCTTCACCGTCGCCCGCCCGAACCACGCGAGCCGCCCTCTGCGGACGAGACATGAGCGCCGCCCCCCCTCGCCGTCTCCGCATCGTCTGCCGCGGCGTCGTGCAAGGGGTCGGGTTCCGCCCGGCGGTGCACCGCCTGGCCACGGCGCTCGCGCTCGGCGGCTTCGTCCGCAACGGGCCCGAGGGCGTCGTCATCGAGGTCGAGGGCGGGGAGGGGGCGGTGCACGCCTTCGTCGCGGCGCTGTCGCGCTCGCTGCCGCCGCTCGCCCGCCTCGACGGGATGGATGCCGCGCCGGTCCCGGTGACCGGCGAGGCCGGGTTCGTGGTGCTCGGCTCGGAGGCCGGGGCGCGCCGCCAGGCGCTCGTGCCGCCCGACGCCGCGCTGTGCCCGGCGTGCCGCGCCGAGATGGACGACCCCGCCGACCGCCGCCACCGCTACCCGTTCACGACGTGCACGAACTGCGGCCCGCGCTTCACCCTCGCGACGGCGTTGCCGTACGACCGCGAGCGCACCTCGATGGCGTGTTTCCCGCTCTGCCCCGAGTGCGCGCGCGAGTACGCCGACCCGGCCGACCGCCGCTTCCATGCCGAGCCGGTGTGCTGCCCGGCGTGCGGGCCGCGGCTGTGGCTGCAGGGCCCGGGGTCGGGCGTGCTGGGGCGAGGCGCCGAGGCCCTCGAGCTGGCGCGCGCGGGTTTGGCGCGCGGGGTGATCGTCGCGGTCAAGGGGTTCGGCGGCTTCCAGCTCGCCTGCCGCGCCGACGACGGCGCGGCCGTGGCGCAGCTGCGCGAGTGCAAGCGCCGACCCACCAAGCCGTTCGCGGTGATGGCCCGCGACCTCGCGGTCGCCCGCGCCCTCGCCGTCCTCGCACCGGAGCACGACGCGCTGCTCTCGTCGCCGCGCGCGCCGGTGGTGCTGGCGCCGCGGCGGCCGGGCGCCTCGGTGAGCCCGGACGTGGCGCCCGGCCTCGCCGACCTCGGCGTGATGCTGCCGACGACGCCGCTGCACGTCGAGTTGTTCCGCGGGGCGGCGTACGACGCGTTGGTGATGACCTCAGGGAACGCCGGCGACGAGCCGATCTGCCGCGGCAACCGCGAGGCGCTCGAGCGCCTGGCGGGGATCGCCGACCTGTTCCTGCTCCACGACCGCGACGTCGTCCGCCGCGCGGACGACTCGGTGGCGCGCGCGGAATCGGGCGGGGCGTTTTTGGTGCGCCGCGCCCGCGGGTACGTTCCCGAGGCGCTGCCGCTGCCGGTGCGCGCCGCCGCACCGGTCCTCGCGCTCGGTGGCTTTCTGCAGGCGACGGCGTGTCTCGCGATCGGCGATGGGGCGTTCTGCTCCCAACACGTGGGCGACCTCGACGGCGAGCCGGCCCGCGCCTTCCTCGCCGAGGCGGTGGGCGGCCTCGAGGAGTTCCTCGCCGCGCGCGGCGAGCTGATCGTCGTCGATCCGCATCCCGACTACCCGAGCACGTGGCTCGGCGAGACGCTCGCCCGCGAGCGCGGCGCCCGGCTCCTGCCGGTGCAGCACCACCTCGCGCACGCCGCCGCGGTGCTGGCCGAGCACGGCCGCTTTCCCGGCATCGGCGAGTCGGCGGCCGCGATCGCGCTCGACGGGACGGGGTGGGGCCCGGACGGGACCGCGTGGGGCGGGGAGTGGATCGGCCTCGACGGCGCGCTCGCGTGGCAGCGCCTCGGTCACCTCGCGGCCTTGCCGCTGGTGGGCGGCGAGGCGGCCGTCCGCGAGCCGTGGCGCGTCGCCGCCGCCGGCCTCGCCATCGCCGGCGCGGCCGACCTGCTGCCGCTGCTGCCGCTCGCCGCGCTGGTGCCGCCGGACAAGCTCGCGGCGGTCGCGGCGATGGCCGGCCAGGCGTCGTGGCCGCGCGCCACCGGCGCCGGGCGCGTGTTCGAGGCGGCGGGGGCGATGCTCGGCCTCGCCCCGGTCAACGGCTACGAGGGCGAGGCGGCGGCGCGCCTCGAAGCGCTCGCGGTGCGCGCCGGTGACGTGGGCGCGTGGGCGGAGGTGCGCCTGCCGGACCGGCCGTCGCTGCCGAGTCCGGCGCTGCTCGCCGCCGCGGCGCGGCGGGCGGCGGCGGGCGAGGATCTCGCGCTGGTGGCGGCCGGGTTCCACGCGACGTTCTGCCGTCTCGCCGTCGACCTGACGGTGCGGGCGGTCCCCGCCGGGGTGCGGGTGATAGCCTTGGGCGGGGGTTGTCTGGTGAACAGGATCCTGCGCCGCGACCTCGCGGCGGGTCTGACGGCCGCCGGGTTCGAACCGCTGCTGCCGGTGCGGGTGCCGCCCGGCGACGGGGGGCTCTCGTACGGCCAGGCGGCGATCGGCGCCCTGGCCGCCGCGCGCGGCGTCGCGCCGGTGTTGAAAGGAGAGGCGTGATGTGCCTTGCCGTTCCGATGAGGCTGATCGAGCGCCGCGAGGCGCTCGGCGTCGCCGAGCTCGACGGCGTTCGGCGCGAGGTGTCGCTGATGCTGCAGCCCGACGCCGGGGTCGGGGATTTCATCCTGGTGCACGCGGGGTACGCGATCGGCGTGGTGGACGAGGCGGAGGCGAACGCGACGCTCGCGGTGCTCCGCCAGGCGGCCGACTCGCTGGGGACGACGTGACCGACGCGGGCGCCTACGGCGACCCGCGGGCGGTGGCGGCGTTCGCCGCGCGCGTCGCCCGGGCGGCCGAGCGGCTGCCCCGGCGGGTCACGCTGATGGAGGTGTGCGGCACGCACACGCACGCCATCGCCGCCGCCGGGCTGCGGCGCCTGCTGCCGGAGCGCGTGCGCCTGATCGCCGGGCCAGGTTGCCCGGTGTGCGTCACGCCGGTCGAGTACGTGGACCGCGCCGAGGCGCTGGCGCGGAGGCCGGGGACGATCGTGACGACGTTCGGCGACCTGCTGCGGGTGCCTTCGAGCCGCGGCTCGCTCGAACGAGTGCGCGCCCAAGGCGCCGACGTGCGGATCGTCTACTCGCCGCGCGACGCGCTGCAGATCGCGGCCGACAACTCGGCCCGCACGGTCGTGTTCCTCGCGGTCGGCTTCGAGACCACGACGCCGACCGTGGCCGCGGCGCTCGCCGAGGCCCAGGCGCGCGCCGTGCCCAACTTCATGATCCTGTCCGGGCACAAGGTCATGCCGCCGCCGATGCGCGCCCTCGCCCGCGACCCCGAGGTGCAGGTCGACGCGTTCCTCCTCCCCGGCCACGTCTCGGTGATCACCGGCTCGCGGGCGTTCGACTTCGTGGCCGAGGAGTTCGCCATGCCCGCCGCCGTCGTCGGCTTCGCCCCCACCGACGTGATGCGCGGCGTCGAGGCGTTGGTCGAACTGCTCGCGGCCGCCCGGCCCCAGATCGTGAACCTCTACCCGCGGGTGGTGACGCGGGAGGGGAACGTGACGGCGCGGGCGCTCGTGGACCGCTTCTTCACCGCCGCGGACGTGGTCTGGCGCGGCCTCGGCGCCATCCCGGGCTCCGGGCTCGCGCTGCGCGAGGAGTTCGCCCACCGCGACGCCGCGCGCATCGCGGTCGACGTGCCGGAACCGATCGAGCCCGCGGGGTGCCGTTGCGGCGAGGTTCTCAAGGGCACGATCGACCCGCCGGAGTGCCCTCTGTTCGGCGGGGTCTGCACCCCTGACCTGCCCGTGGGCGCCTGTATGGTCTCGAGCGAGGGCGCGTGCGCCGCCTGGCACCGGCACGAGCGGTTCGCCGCCGGAGGCGCCCGGTGAGCGGGGACGGGACGATCCTGCTCGCCCACGGCGGCGGTGGGAGGCTCACGCAGGAGCTGATCCGGGAGGTGTTCCTCCCGGCGTTCGCGAACCCGGCGCTCGCCGCGCTCTCGGATTCCGCGGTTCTGGCCGCGCTCCCCGCCGGACGGCCGGCGCTCACCACCGACGCGTTCGTCGTCGACCCGCCCGTCTTCCCCGGCGGCGACCTCGGCTACCTGTCGGTGTGCGGCACGGTCAACGACCTCGCGGTCGCGGGCGCGAGGCCGGTCGCCCTCACCTGGGCCGTGGTGCTCGAGGAGGGGCTCGAGATCGCGCTGCTGCGCACGTTCGTGGCCGGCGCGGCGCGCGCGGCGGCCGAGGCGGGCGTGGCGATCGTCGCCGGCGACACCAAGGTCGTGCCGCGCGGCAAGGGCGACCGCGCGTACGTCACCACCGCGGGGCTCGGGGTCGTGCCGACCGGGCGGGAGCTCGGCGACCACCGCATCGCGGTCGGCGACGCCGTGCTGGTTTCCGGACCCCTCGGCGACCACGGCGCCACGGTGATGGCGTGCCGGCACCAGGTGGGAGGCGAAGGCCTGCGCTCCGACTGCGCCCCGCTCGCGGGGCTGGCCGAGGCGCTCCTCGGTTCCGGCGCCGGCGTGCACGCGATGCACGATCCCACCCGCGGCGGGCTCGCCACCACCTGCCACGAGGTCGCCGCCCGCGCCGGGCTCGTCGTCGCGCTCGAACAGGCCGCGGTCCCGGTGCGGCCCGAGGTGCGCGCGGTGTGCGAGCTGCTCGGGCTCGACCCGCTGTACGTCGCGTGCGAAGGGCGCATCGTCGCGTTCGTGGCGGCGGGCGACGCCGACCGCGCGGTCGCGGCGCTGCGCGGCCACCCGCTCGGCCGGGGCGCCGGGCGGGTCGGTACGGTCGAGGATCGCGGCGCGGGGCGCGCGCCGGTGGTGCTGCGGACGCTGTACAACACCGAGCGCCCCCTCGACCTCCTCGCCGGCGCCGAGCTGCCGCGGATCTGCTGACACCCCCGCCCGGCGCACTCCAAACGAGCGGTCCTGCGGGGCGGGCGCCGCCCGCCCTCTGATCGCGCCCCACATTGGACCGGGGTTGTGTCGATCTTGTGTGGGGCGCGCGCGCCGCGCGCGCTTCTTCTTGCCTTCCGCAGCGAACGACGGCGCGCCCGGCGGTCACGCCCCACATCGAGACAGAGACGTGTCTTGCCTTCCGCAGCGGACGACAGCGCCCCGCCGGTCGTCCCACATTTGGGCCGCGCGGGCAGCCGACGGCCGTGTAGCCTAGAATGGCGCCGTGAAGATCCTCGTGACTCGCAGCGACCGCCGTCCGTTCGAGGTGGATCGTTTCGGCGCTGCCTGGCGGCGCGCCGGGGGCGACCCTGCCGAGCTGGTGTTCGTGGCGCCCTCGACGAAGCCCGAGGAGGTGCCCGCCGGGACGGCGTTCGCGGGCCTGCTGCTCACCGGCGGTCCCGACGTCGAGCCGGCCAGGTACGGCGCGGAGCCCGAGGCCGGCGTCGAGCTGCACACCGACCCGGCGCGCGACACGCTCGACCTCGCGCTGCTCTCTCGCGCCGAACGGCAACGGTGGCCGGTGCTCGCGGTCTGCTACGGGGTTCAGATCTTCAACGTCTTCCACGGCGGCACGCTCGTGCAGGACCTCGACCGCGCCGGCCGCGGCGGGCACCGGGTGCCCGAGCCGAAAGACCACCTCGCCCACACCGTGAAGCGCCGCGGCGGCCGCTGGCTCGCCGGCTGCCCGGACGAATTCTGGGTGAACTCCCGCCACCACCAGGCGATCGAGTACCTCGGCGAGGCCCTCGACCCGGTCGCGGTGGCGCCCGACGGCGTCATCGAGGCGGTCGAGCTGCGCGGCGGCGACCGCTTCGCCCTCGGCGTCCAGTGGCACCCCGAGAACCTCACGCAGCCCGAGCACCTCGCCGTTTTCCGCGCCTTCCGCTCCGCCTGTGTTGCCGCATTCGGAACCCGGGACGTGCCGTCGGGACCCCGAACCCCGGACCCCGGACCCCGGCCTTTGCGGTTCGGAACCCGAACCCCGGACCCCGGAGCCCTGTCGTAATGCCTCCCACCCTCGCCATCGTCGGCCGGCCGAACGTCGGCAAGTCCACGCTCTTCAACCGCCTCGCGCGGACGCGGCGGGCGATCACCCACGACCTCGCGGGGATGACGCGCGACCGGGTCGCGGCCGACGCCCCGAGACCGGCGGGCGGCGTCGTGGTGCTCGTGGACACCGGCGGCTTCGAGCCCGACAGTGAGGCGTTGATCCCGGCCATGGTGCGCGAGCAGGCGCTGACCGCGGTGTCCGAGGCCGACGCCGTGGTCCTCCTGGTGGACGGGTCGGTGGGCCTGGTACCCGCCGATTCCGAGATCGCCGGCCAGCTCCACCGTACGGGCAGGCCCGTGGTCGTCGCGGTGAACAAGGACGACCGGCGCGACGCCGCCCACGCGCAGGCCGAGTTCGCGGGCCTGGGCTTCCCGGTGGTGACGATCTCGGCCGAGCACGGCGTCGGGATCGGCGACCTCTGGGACGAGCTCGAGCGCGTCCTGCCCGCGCCGCAGGAGGAGGGCGAGGAGGTCGAGGCCGAGCTTTCGGTCGCGATCGTGGGCCGGCCCAACGTCGGCAAGTCGTCCCTGTTGAACCGCCTGCTCGGCGAGGAACGGGTGCTCGTCTCGGAGATCCCGGGCACGACCCGCGACTCGGTGGACACGCTCGTCGCATGCGGCGCCAGCAAGATCCGCCTGATCGACACCGCCGGCATCCGGCGCAAGGGACGGACCGACCAGGGCCCGGAGGTGCTGTCGGTGCTGATGGCGCGCCGCGCGATCGAGCGCGCCGAGGTGTGCCTCCTCCTCGTGGATGCCGTCGAGGGTCTGACCGCGCAGGACACCCACGTCGCGGGGTACATCGACGAGGCCGGGCGCGGGGTGGTGGTGGCGGTCAACAAGGCCGACCTCATCGCCGCCGAGGGCCGCCACGGCCAGGACAGGGTCAAGGACCAGGTCCTGCACCACCTCAAGTTCCTCAAGGACACCCCGCTGCAGTTCATATCCGCGCTCACCGGCGCCGGCGTGCCGCACCTCCTGCCGGCCGCGCTCGAGGTCGGCCAGGCGTTCCGCCTCCGCGTCGGCACCGGCGAGCTGAACCGCGTCCTGCGCGCCGCCTGGGAGAAGCAGCCCCCGCCGGGGGGAAGGCGGCCGCCCCGACTCCTGTACGCCACCCAGACCGGCAGCGCCCCGCCGCGCTTCGTGCTCTTCGTATCCGGCACGGGGAAGCTCCACTTCTCCTACATCCGCTACCTGGAGAACGCGGTGCGGGGCGCGTTCCCGTTTGCGGGCGTGCCAATCAGGTTTAAGATACAGGGGAAAAGTGGCCGGACCGGCTAATGGTGCAATTTCGACCGCGAACGCGTGAGATCATCACCAAGATCGTCTACTACGGCCCCCCGCTGGGCGGCAAGACGACGAACTTGCGGACGCTGTACGACGGCTATCCGCCGGCCACGCGCGGCGAGCTCGTCGTCGTGCCGGCGGGCGGCGACCGGACGATCTTCTTCGACTTCCTGCCGGTCGACGCCGGGACGCTGCGCGGCATGCGGATGCGCGTCCAGCTCTACACCGTCCCGGGCCAGGTGCACTACAACGCGACGCGGCAGGTGGTGCTGCGCGGTGTGGACGCGGTGGTCTTCGTGGCCGACTCGCAGCGCGAGCTGCTGCGCGCCAACCGCGAGTCGTGGGAGAACCTCAAGGAGAACCTCGCGCTGCAGGGGCTGACGCTGGCCGACCTGCCGCACGTCCTGCAGTACAACAAGCGCGATCTCGCCGACGTCCTCAGCGTGGACGACCTCGACGAGCTGCTCAACGAGTTCAACGCGCCGTTCTTCGAGGCGGTTTCCACGACGGGGATCGGCGTCGAGGAGACGCTTCAGGCCGTGGTCAAGCTGGTGGCGCGCTCGCTGCGCGACCGGTTCAAGATGCTCTCCGAGGAGGCCGGCGATTTCGTCGAGCCGTTCCTGCCGCCGGCCCCCGAGGGCGTGCCGACGGCCGAGGTCCCGAGGCCCGTGTTCATCCCGCCCGTGCCGACGTTCGGGGCGCCGCCGAGCGGCTTGGTCCTCGGGGTTCCGGACAAGCCCGCGGGCGTGACTGCGCCGCTTCCCCTCGAAGGGCGCTTCGACGGACGGGTCGTCCCCTTCGCCCCGGCGCAACCGGCGCCACCGGCGGCCGAGTTCCTGCCGATGTCGTTCGCGCCGCCGGAGCCGTCGACAGCGAACGAGCCGGTGTTCGATGCCGGGCTGTCGGCGCTGACCGGAAAGATCCGGGTCGTGCCCGAGGGCCTGCAGCTGCCCGCGGACTTCCTCGACGACGCGCCGCCGCCGCTTCCTGACCCGTTCGAGGGGCAGCCGGCCGCGGACGAGATCGCCGGCGACGACGTGTTCGAGATCCCGAGACCGGCCGTCGCCGTCGCGGCGGACGCCGGGGCGGTGGAGACGCGGCCGGCCGACGCGGCGGCGGACGAGACGGCCGCCGTGCCGGAACCCGAATTCGTCGTCGCGCTCTCCCGCGGGGAGGAGGCGCCTGCCGTCGCCGGCAGGGTCGACGACGCCACCGCGCACGCGCTGGCGCAGCGCGTCGTCCCCCGCTTGCTGGCCCAGGTCGGGGAGGTGCGGGAGCTGGAGCTCGAGGTCCCGGTCCCGGCCGTGTGGACCGGCGGCAAACGGCTGACCCTGCAGTTCCGCCTGACCCTGATCCCCGAGGAGGAGACGCATGCCGACTGAGGTCGTGATCCCGGACAAGGACGAGTTCAAGATCGGCGAGGTCTGCGAGATCGCCGGCGTGAAGCCGTTCGTGCTCCGGTACTGGGAGACCGAGTTCCCCGAGCTGGCGCCGGCCAAGGGCGCCGGCGGGCAGCGCACCTACTCGCGGGTGGACGTGCAGCTCATCCTGCGCATCAAGCAGCTTCTGTACGAGGAGCGTTTCACCGTCGCGGGCGCCAAGAAGCGCCTCGCGGAGGAGCTCGCCGAGCGGGCGCCGAAGGCGGCGAAGCTTGACACCAGGGCGGGAAACCAAGTAGAAAGCGTGCGGCGCGCTCTGAAGGCAACCCGCAAGGAGTTGGAAGCCATCCTCACGCTGCTGCACTGACGAAGTAGGGTATTGCCGCACCGTCAATCAGTTGATGCACCCCGGTCGGGACGTGGCGCAGCCTGGTAGCGCACTTGAATGGGGTTCAAGGGGTCGGGGGTTCGAATCCCCCCGTCCCGACCAATAAAACCAATAACTTAGCGTGTGGTTTCAGGGCGATCTCCCGACCCGTTGTCCACATTCTTGTCCACGTTCCAAGAGGGGATACCCGGAATTGCCCTCCATAGCGGACCGCCGCGGCGAGAAACCTCATCCGTCAATGTCATTGAAAACTAATGGCATGGAGATGAGTTCATCGTCTGAGACGTAGTCCGCAAATCATTGAGTTCCGCCACGAGATGTCTGTTTCTTGTCTGCGATTCAATAGGGTCGTGGGTTCGAACTGCTGTGGCGGTCCCCGGGCGAACGATCGACCCAAGGGTCACCAACCTGCTTGCTCGGGCTGGTGGAGATCGCTACCGTTTCAGAGTGAGCTCACGCAGACCTCCACGCCCAACAGAGGAACTCTTGGCCGACATCCGGCGTGAGGAGCGCCATCTGGCTGATCTCAAGGATGAGACCGCGCGGGCAACGCAGAGGATCGCCGAGCTCCAGGCGGAAATGGAAGTCTCAACAGAACAGACGGGATCGGCGCCGGCATCGGTCAGGGTCGCCGAAGCATCGACGTCCAGTTCGCGGAGGATCGGTGCCGACGAAAAGGTCGCTCTCTTCCGGTCACTCTTCCGTGGCCGGGTCGATGTGTTCCCAAGACGGTGGGAGAATCCGAAGACTGGGAGATCGGGGTACTCGCCCGCGTGTTCCAACGAATGGGTGCCAGGTATCTGCGAGAAGCGCGGTGTGGCCGGGAGACATCGCAGCAGCGTAGTCTGCGGCGACTGCCTCAGACGGGCGTTCCTTCCCGTAACCGACGCCGAGCTGCTCAAGCATCTGCAGGGCAAGCAGGTCATGGGTGTGTACCCGCTGCTTGAGGACGAAACGTGCTGGCTGCTCGCGGCCGACTTCGATGACGAGGGCTGGCAGGAGGACGTCGGTGCCTTTCGAGAGACGTGCCAGGCTGAGGGTGTCCAGGTCGCGGTGGAACGTTCCCGGTCGGGCAATGGGGCTCATGCGTGGTTCTTCTTTGCGGAACCGGTCCCGGCCCAAGCAGCTCGCCAAATGGGGTGTTTTCTCGTCACGGAGACGATGTCGAGGCGCCACCAACTCTCGGTGAGGTCCTATGACCGGCTGTTTCCAAACCAGGACACGATGCCGAAGGGCGGATTCGGAAACCTGATCGCCCTTCCGCTCCAGTGGGACCCTCGCAGGAATGGCAACACGGAATTCGTCGACGATGGCCTCCAATCCTTCACAGACCAGTGGGCGTTCCTTGCCAGCATCGCGCGTCTCGACGCTTCGCTGGTCCACGGGATTGCCGACGAAGCCGCCCGAAAGGGGCGCGTCATCGGTGTGAAGCTAAGTGAAATGGAAGGCGAGGACGGGATCGTTCCATGGCTGCGGCGGCCATCCGGTGAAATGGCATCCCCCGCTCTCGTCGGGCCTTTCCCGTCAGAAGCAAAGGCGGTGCTTGCCCAGCGCCTCTTTGTCGAGAAGGCCGGCTTGTCCTCGCCGCTCATCAGCCAACTCAAACGTCTGACATCTTTCCAGAATCCGGAGTTCTACAAGAAACAGAGCATGCGGTTCTCGACCGCACTCACACCACGCGTGATCTCGTGTGCGGAGGATCTCGGTCAGCACCTGGCTTTGCCGCGGGGTTGTCTCGGCGACGCTGAGACGCTCTTGGCGAAGCTCGGTACCGCGCTCTCAATCCGCGATGAACGAGTCGGCGGCGAGGTCGAGAGCTTCACATTCCATGGTTCGTTGACGCCGCTCCAGAAAGAGGCTGCACACGCGCTACTCGACCATGACACGGGTGTTCTCGTCGCTCCACCGGGAGTTGGCAAGACTGTAGTGGGTGCCTTTTTGGTGGCCGCGAGGGCAAGAAGCACGTTGATCTTGGTGCACCGGAAGCCGCTGCTCGATCAGTGGGTATCCCAGCTTGCCCTGTTTCTTGGCCTCGACTTGCGCGAGATCGGGCAGATCGGCGGCGGCAAGCGACGGCCCAACGGCCATCTCGACGTTGCCATGATCCAAAGCGTCGTGCGGCAGGGCCAGGTTGACGAAGCAGTTGCTGGCTACGGGCACGTCATCGTCGACGAGTGCCACCATCTTGGAGCGTTCACGTTCGAGCGGGTTCTCTCTGAAGTTAAGGCGAAGTTCGTCGTGGGATTGACGGCAACCCCATACAGGCGAGATGGCCACCAAGCCATCATTCACATGCAAGTCGGACCAGTGCGTTTCGCGGCCGACTGGCGCAAGTCGGGTTCCGACCCGCCGCTCAACCACCGGCTGATCGTCCGCGAGACAGGCTTCCTCCTTCCGGGCACAAACCGAAACGTTGGCATTCAGGAGATCTACGCTGCGTTGACGGCTGACGATCGGAGAAACGAGTTGGTCGTCGGTGACGTCAAACGGGCGCTGGAAGAAGGTCGGTCGCCAATCGTCCTGACCGAGCGGCGAGATCACCTTGAGTTGCTTGCTGACCAGCTTCGCGATTTTGTGGAACACATCGTGGTGCTGCGGGGTGGTATGGGCTCGAAGAAGCGCCGGGAGGAATTCGGGCGTCTGGCATCGATCCCGGATGAGGAGTCCCGGCTCCTTCTGGCGACCGGGAGGTACGTTGGAGAGGGGTTTGACGACGCTCGCCTCGACACCCTCTTTCTCGTGCTGCCGGTTTCCTGGAAGGGGACGCTCGTGCAGTACGCCGGCAGGCTTAGTCGTCCGAACGTCGGCAAGAGCGAAGTTCGAATTTACGACTACGTCGACGCCAATGTTCCAGCTCTCGTACGGATGTTCCAGAGGCGGCTTCGGGGCTACAGGGCGATCGGGTACCGCGAGGCGGAGAGCACGGCCCCGAGCGCTTCGACGGGAAAGACGGAGACGCGGTAGGCCGTTTGAAGCCTTGTGGATCCCACTACGGTATGCGGCGAAATAGCACTATTGCTACGCAACATCGCCCAGGGTAAGATTGCGTAGGACGGATGATATGGCACACCTTCCTGACTCGTACAGCGGCGGCCAGGGTCTGGCGCTCCTCGAGGGCCTCGATGAGCGTGGCAAGCTCGTGTTCACGGCTGCCGACGCTCTCGACGCGGGCGCAGCCCGCTCGCTCGCGGCGCGGCAGGTCTACCACGTGCTGCTGCGGCTCGAGGCGGCGGGTTGGATTCGTCGAATCAGGCGCGGTCTCTACGCCGTGACGGGAAAGCTCCCGGGGTCAACCGCGCCGCACGACTATACGATCGCAACCGCGCTCTATACGCCTTCGGCACTCAGCTACAGGACAGCGCTGCAACTCCACGGGCTCTCCGAACAAATCCCACAGATCATCACCTGCACGACGACAGCGAAGGTCGTGACGCCGGCCATGCGTTCGCGACGCCCGAAGGAGCGTCGGGGAGCAAGCACGTGGGAGATCGATGGTCTACGGATCCAATACGTCTCGGTACGGCCGGCGCGTTTCTTCGGTGTCGAGGAGATCTGGGTCGATGATCGAACCCGCGTGCCCGTCACGGACCGGGAGCGGACAGTGCTCGATCTCTTCGCCGACCCATCGCGGGCCGGGGGCTTCGGCGAGACGCTCGCGGTCCTGGAGGCTCACCATCCTGAGCTCGACCTTGCGAAACTGATCTCGTACACCCTTCGTCTCGGGGTGGTGTCGGTCGGGAAGCGGCTCGGCTGGGCGCTCGAGACATTCGGTGTTGCGGATGATCTCCTCGCTCCGCTCATCGCTCTCCCCGTAAAGGGCGTCCAGGCGCTTGATCCCCAGCGCGAACGCCGAGGCACCGTGATCCGGCGCTGGAAGCTCATCGACAATCTGGCCGGGAGACGGGGCCGGTGAGACTCGAACAACTCCTCAAGACGACGGCCAGACGGCTCGCGATCCCGTACGAGACGGTCCTGAAGGACTATGCGATCGGACACCTGCTGTCGGCCATCGCCGGCGAGCCGAGCGTCGCGGATTCTCTGGTGATGAAGGGCGGGACGGCGCTCAAGAAGCTCTATTTCGGCGACTATCGGTTCTCAGAGGATCTCGACTTCTCCGCGGAGAGAGGCCCGCGCGGGACCGCTCTCGAGGGTGCCCTACGAGCGGTCGCCAGCCGCGCCCAAGAAACCCTGTCAGGCAATGGGCCATTCGGCGTCGTCGTCGACCGCATGATCCACCGCGAGCCGCACCCGCACGCTCAGGAGAGCTTCGCTTTTCGCGTCCAGTATCCGTGGCAGCGGCGGCCGCTCTGTCTGGTGAAGCTCGAGGTGACGGTCGATGAGCCGATCCTACTTCCCACCCCGGCGCGTCCGATCATCCATGGCTACGGCGAGGAACTGACGGGTGCGGTGCGCGCCTACAGCCTCGAGGAGATCGTCGCTGAGAAGCTGCGCGCCCTGCTCCAAAACGAGGCCCGCCGCGGCGAACGGGGTTGGGTCAGGCCGCGGTGCCGAGATCTTTACGACCTTTGGCGCATCCTCGGGGATCCGCCGGCGGCACTCGACGATGCGGCCATCCGCCGCATTCTGCCAGCCAAGTGCGCCGTTCGCGACGTGAGGTTTGGCTCCGCTGCCGACTTCTTCCCGGCAGCGCTCGTCGAGACCGTTTCCACAGGTTGGGATGCGGACCTTGCACCGCTCGTCCTGGGCCTGCCGCCAGCGAATCTCGTGATCGAGGACCTACGGCGGGAGGTGGGCGTCTTGCTCCGGGAACCGTGGACGGAGGGGCCATCCCGCGGGCATCTCGGCCGTTGACAGGTCGAGCCCACCTCGCACTGTCCTGTTCAGGCTGGTCCCCGCACGCGGGAGCCCCATTCGCCGCCGAGGGTCTCCTCCCGTCCCGACCAATACGACCGACGCCACGCGAGCCCCCCCGGGGGCGGCTCGATGCGTCTTCGGGACCCGGGACGTGAGACGGCGGATCGCCGACGTGCGCCGGGAGTCCGACGCGGCTACGAGGGGATGCCGAAAGTTGGTGTCAGGTACGCAAGTGGCCATGAAGTCGTGAATGTGCGCGATCACCATCCTCATCGGGATCTCCTTTCCCTTGCGGACGTGCACGGCAGCCTCACCGGGACTCCTGCGCCGCAGTGGCTCGCTTCTCGAGGGCGTGGTAGAGCACCGGCAGCACGAGCAGCGTGAGCAGCGTCGACGTGATAATCCCGCCCATGACGATGACGGCAAGCGGCTTCTGGATGTCGGCGCCGGAGCCGGTGGCGTAGACCATTGGCAAGTGACCGATGAAGCTGACCAGGGCGGTCATCATCAGCGGCTTGAAACGGCGCCGGCAGCCTTCGGCGACCGCAACTCCGACCTCGACGCCCCGCTCGCGAAGCTGCTTGAAGAAGGCAACCAGGACCACGCCGTTCTGCACTGCGATGCCGAGGAGGACGATGAACGCGACTGCGGCTGACACGGACAGCGTCATGCGGAACGCGACGGCGGCGACCACACCGCCGACCAACGCGAACGGCAGGTTGAGGAGCACCAATGCGGCGTTGCGAGCGGAGCCGAGCGCCGAGTAGAGCAGGAAGAGGATCAGGAGCAGGACCATCGGCACTACGATGGCGAGCCGGCGCATAGCCCTCTGCTGATTTTCGAACTGGCCGCCGAGCTCGACGAAGTACCCAGTGGGCAGCTCCCTCAGCAGCGGTTTCAGAGCGTTCCGGACGTCGCCCACAAAGCCGCCCAGGTCGCGACCCCTCACGTTGGCCTCGACGACGACGCGACGCATCCCGCTTTCGCGGCTGATCTGCATCGGTCCCTCCACGAGCTTGACCGATGCGATCTGTCCCAGCGGCACGCGCTGGCCGGCAGGGCTCGGTACCAGAAGCTGCTCGATCGCCGGGATGTCCCTGCGCGTACCCTCCGGGAAGCGCACGAGCACCGCAAACCGGCGTTCCCCTTCGACAAACGTGCTCACGGTGCGGCCGGCGAAGGCGGCCTCGAGCAATTCGTTGACGTCACCGACGTTGAGCGCGTAGCGCGCCATGGCCTCGCGGTCCAGCCTCACCTCGACCTCGGCCATCCCCGAGACCTGCTCCATCTTCACGTCGCGAGCACCCTTGATGCCCAAGAGTGCCGTCGCGGCCTTGTCCCCGACTTCTTTGAGGACGGGCAGGTCGGGGCCGAACACCTTGACTGCCAGGTCGCTCTTGACGCCCGAGATCAGCTCATTGACGCGCAAGGCGATCGGCTGCGAAAACGCGGCCCGAAGGCCCGGGATTTTGGCCAGGTCAGCGCTGAGCGCCTCCACGAGCTGTGCCTTGTTGCGCCCAGTCTTCCACTCCCTCTTCGGCTTGAGCATGACGAAGACGTCGGTTTGCTCGGGCCCCATGGGGTCCTCGGAGATCTCGGCCCGGCCGGACTTCGAGACAACGGTCGCCACCTCGGGGTACTTCAGGAGCCTCTTTTCGATCATGGCCGCGACCTCGACGGAGCCCTCCAGCGACGCATTCGGCAAGCGGACGACATTGATGGCTATTGAGCCCTCGTCGAGGGGCGGCATGAAGTCCGTGCCCATGAGGGGGATCAGCAACGCGGACCCTGCGAGCACCGCCAGCGCGATTCCGTACGTGGTCTTGGGCCGGCGCAAGGCTCCCTGGAGCAGGCGGTCGTAGCCATGCTTGAACCGTCTGACGAACCCGAGCTCCCGTTCCGGCTCCTGCTTGAGCAGGATGTGTGAGAGGGTGGGCACCAGCAGAAGCGCTACGATGATCGACGTGAGGAGCGAAAACAGCAGGGTAAGCGCCAGGGGCGCGAACATCTTCCCTTCCAAACCCTGCAGCGTCAGCAGGGGCAGGAGCACGAGGGCGATGATGAGGACCGAGAAGGTCACCGGCTGGGCCACCTCGACCATCGCTTCGACGACAATCCGGCCACGGTCTCTCCGTTCACGGTGCTCGGCAAGGTGGTGGCGGACGTTCTCGGCCACCACGATGGATGCATCCACCACCATGCCGACCGAGAAGGCCAGACCGCCCAGGCTCATGAGGTTCGAGGACAATCCGGTCGCGCCCATGATGATGAACGTAAATAGAAACGTGATCGGCAGTGAGAGGACGACGATGGCGGCGGTGCGGAATTCGGCCAGGAACAGGAAGAGCACGACGATAACGAGAATCCCACCCTGGAGGAGCGCGTCCTGGACCGTCTTGATGCATGCCTCGATCAGCTCCGTTCGGTCGTAGAAGACGTCTATCCGCATCCCCTCGGGCAGCCGCTCCCGGATCTTGGCGACCGCATCCTTGACGGCCGAGACCACGGTCTTGGAGTTCTCACCGCGCAGCATGATCGCCATGCCCGCCACCGTCTCGCCGGAGCCGTCGCGGGTGACGGCGCCCTGGCGGAGCTGTGGCCCCACGACAACGTCGGCGAGGTCGCGGACGAACACCGGCGTGCCGTCCTGCGCCTTGAGCACGACGTTTTCGATGTCCTTGATCGTGGCGAACAGGCCGACGCCACGGATGTACATCTGCTCCCATCCTTTGAGGATCAGGCCCGCGCCGGCGTTGGCGTTGCTGCGTTCAAGGGCCTCGGTGACCTCTCGAAGGGTGAGCCCGTACTTGAGCAAGCGGTCGGGGTGCACGACGACCTGATACTGCTTGACTTCGCCGCCAAAGCTGTTGACCTCGGTGACCCCAGGTACCGTCCGGAGTAGGGGTGCAACGAGCCACGTCTGGATCGTCCGCTTCTCCATGGGCGTGAATCCCTCGCCCTCGATGGTGTACTGGAAGATCTCGCCGAGCCCGGTCGACAGCGGCGCCAGCTCGGGCTCGATCCCGGGAGGCAGGAGCTGTCGCGCCCCCTGAAGCCGCTCGAATACCAGCTGCCGGGCGAAATAGGGATCGACCGAGTCCTTGAAGACGATTACGACCTGCGACACTCCGGCCCGGGAGAGCGACCGGACCAGGGTCACCCTAGGCAACCCGCCCATCTGCTGCTCGATCGGGTAAGTGACCCGTTGCTCGACGTCGGTCGCCGACAGGCCGCCGGCCTTGCTCAGCACCATGACCTGGATGTTGGTCACGTCGGGGAATGCGTCAATCGGGAGCCGCGCCCAGGCCACGAGCCCGCCCAACACCAACAGCGCACCGACGAACAGAACCGCCCAACGGCGCTTCACGATCCACTCGAAGAAGGTTGTCATGGTGCCCCCTAATCCGCGCAGCCGGCGCCCATCTTCGAGCGCAAGACGTCTGACTTGAGAAGGAAGGCGCCCTTCACGACGACCTCGGCGCCAGGCTCGATGCCGCCGACCTCCACCCAGCCGTCGAGGGCGCGGCCAGTTGTAACTGGCCTCCGGATGAAGTAGGGACCTGCCGCCCGCACGAATACGAACGAACGGCCCTCGTCCTCCAGGACAGCCTGCTCGGGCAGAGTCAGGCCACCCGAGGCTCCCGGCAAGAGCAGCCGCACCCTCGCAAACATCCCTGCGCGGAGCAGGTTGTCGGGATTGTCCACCACGACGCGGACCCTCGCTGTGCGCGTGGCTTCGTCAAGGGTGCCACCTACCTGCTCTACATGGCCCTTGAACGTCAAGTCCGGATAGGCCGCGACGCTAACCGTGGCCTGGACGGGACCAAGCCGCTGCGCGCGGAGCAGCGCCGCCACCTCGCGCTCGTATACCGTGGTGATGACCCAAACCCTCGAGGTGTCCGCGAGCAGGAGCAGCTTGTCGCCGGGTTGTGCCTGGGCGCCGAGTGAAAGCGAGCGCTCCAGCACGGTGCCTGCGAACGGTGCCCGCACCGGCATCAACCCGGACTGGGAGACGGCGCCGCCAACCAGCAGCTGGTCGATCGCGTGCTGGTCGAGACCGAACGCCAGCAGCCGGCCGACCACGGCGGACCGTTCCGCCGTGGTCTGCCCGAGCGCCGCTTCCGCCTCGAGGACGTCTTTGCGCGGGCAAACACCTTTCTCGTGAAGGTCTCGCTCGCGCGTTGCGGTCGCCTCCGCCAGTTTCAGCGCGGCCTCAATGCGCAGCAAGTCCGCCTTGGCCTGGCGGAACTCGTTGCTCTCAACCTCGAAGAGCGCCTGTCCAGGCAGCACCCGCACCCCGAGGTCCACAAGAATCGAGCGGACCACACCGGGTGCGAGCGGGCTGAGGTAGACGGCCCTCTCCTCGTTCAGGCGGATCTCGCCGTTTGAGTCGCTGCCTCCCCCGAGGGGCCGGGAGCCAGCGCGTATCGTGGCGAGCTTGCCGCCCTGTGCCGGGTCGAACATCTCCTCGCCCGCCTTGGCGACTCCTACCTCGTAACGGCACTCGTCGCACGTGTACATGGGGATCTTGTGCTCGCAGGTCGCGGTCAGCAGGTCCCTGACCGACCGATTGAGGTCGGAACCCTCGGCTTTGGCAACCGGCGCAGCGGTCCTCTGGCTCTCCTTTGAAGCATCAGCCGCTCCGGTCGCTGGGACATTGGCCTTCTGGCAGCCGGCAGTTGCCAGCAACAGGGCAAGGCTGCCCAGCACAGCGCGGTGGCCCGGGGAATGGGGTCTCGTGTGGCTCATCGTTGAACCCCGATCGAGTTGTCTGTGTCGTCTGGGAGGAGCCGCCGCAGGTCGGCATCGGCGGTGTTGAGGCGAACCAGCGCATCGACATAGCGCAGCCGCGTCTGGGCGAGGGTACGCCGGGCCTCCAGGAGGTCGAGAAGGCGGAATTTCCCGCGGCGATAGCCCTCATTGAGCGCCTCATAGACTCTCGCGGCTCTCGGGAGAACCTCGTCGCGGAGCGCCCGAGCTTCACTGATCGCCCGAGAGAGCGTTTCATGAGCGGCAAGGAACCTCACCCGGATCCGCACCTCCTCCGCCCGCCGGTCGAGCTTGATCTGCTCCTGATGGGCGGACGCTTCTGCTTTGGCCCCGGCATACTGGGTGGCAAGGGGAATCGGAATCGCCAACCCGGCCGCGTAGGCCCGCCCGGAAAGCCCGGAGTAGGAGCGGGTCCCCACGCTCAGCTTGAGGTCCGGCAGTACCTGCTTGCGCGCAAACTCAACCAAGGACGTCTGTCGGGCCACCTCGGCGTCCCACCTGGTCAGGTCGGGGAGTGAGGCGAGACCGACCATTGCGGTGTCCCGGTCGGGAAGCACAGCAGAAGCGGCGAGCGTGCCGGCTGCCGCGAAGGACGGCGGCGAGTCTTCCCCCCAAAGCCGGGTGAGTTCCCGGCGCGCGAGGTCGAGGTCACGCCTGGAGTTTTCGAGGTCGATCGCGGCCAACGCCTCGTCGCCCTGCGCGCGCGCCTCTTCGACGGGCGACACCTCGCCGGCCGCAACCAGGCTGGAGACTGCCCGTGTGACCTCGCGGGCTGTTTCTGCGTTCTGCTCGGCGATGGCCGCACGGTCCTGGGCGCCGAGGAGAGCCGTAAACGCCCGATCGACATCGGCCAAGAGGTCGCGACGCCCTCGTGCGAGATCGCGCACGGCAACCTCGCTCCCGTGTTGTGCCGCTTCAACCCTTGCCGAGCGTTTGCCGAACCACTCGATTCCCTGACTCAGGGACACCGTGTTCTGGGGCGTGACACCGAGTGTCTTGTCGCCCCCGAAGTCCTCCGTCTCAAGTGCCAGTTCCGGGTTGGCGAACGCTCGGGCTTGTCGCGCCGCACCCTCGGCTGCCTGTACCCGAGCGTTCAGGGCTTGCAGATCTGGGCTTGTCGAAAGGGCCTGCTGGCGGGCGCCGGCCAGCGTGAGCGTCGATGCAGGCGCGGCATCCAAGGCCCCGGCGGGTCGCTGCTCTTCGGCCAGGATCAGAGCCGTCCCAAATAGATAGAGAACCACAAGAAGAACGGGTGAGACTCTCGACATGTTGGATCCTCCGTAGACGCTGGTGTAAGCCTGCAACAGGCAGGCAGACGTCAGTGCACGAGCTGGGGAGGATCAGATTGTCAGGACGGTGGTTCTGATCAGCTCTCGGACTTGCCACGCGCACGGCGGTGGGACGCTCGAGCCGGTTGAGCGGAGGGGACCGGAGCAGGCCGAGAGACCGGCTCCGGGGGCGGCTATCGCGTGGAGCGGCGGCTGGAGGGAGGAGCGTGACTGGGAGACCGCCCCGGGAACGCCGAGCCAGACGTCCGCGCAGCGGATCACGCTGGGTTCTCGCACCGCCGGGTCGGCTCCGGAATCGAGGGGAGCAGACCACGTGGCGCAGCTCCCCACACCGTCCGCCGGCGCGCAGCACGTCGACCATGCAGGCTCCAGCGCGGTGTGACCAGCGCTGCCTCTGCACCAGACGCTATTCTGGGGGGCCACCCCAGCCGCGCACAACCCGAGGAGAACCACGACCGTACTCAGTTGGCCTCCCCATCGGCCGGCAGCGGCACGCAGCCCTCGCATCGCGGCAGAGCCTACCATAACCGGTCGGCCCATCTCGGGAGACGGCCAGTCCCTGCAATGCCTGACGGGCTCCACGACCCACGCCTTGCACACGCGCCGCCGTACTGCCGGGGCTCGGCCCATGCTGGGCGGTGGCCGCTGCCAGGAGCCCGAGGCGTGAAGGGGTGGTGACTCGGCCCCACCCTGCCCTGCTGGTGAACGCCGGATCTCTCAGCACGCAGTGCGACTGCGGTTGTCGTGCTACGGTTCGAGGGTGCCTCAGGCCTCGGACAACCGCGAGCGTCCAGGTGACCCCGGTCCAGTCGATCCGGCTGGTGACGTGATGCCGGCCACACCGACGCGCTCTCAGCGCCAAGGGGTTGTCGCCGCGCTGGTCGCCGCCGCGCTCTTTGGCGCCAGCACTCCAGTCGCGAAGACCCTCCTCGCTGGAGTCCAGCCGGCGATACTGGCAGGCGTCCTTTACGCCGGTTCTGGCCTCGTGCTTGGCGCCTGGTGGGTGATCAGGAGTCGCCTGCGGCGGGCACCGCCCGAGGCGCCCCTGCGAGTGGGCGACCTTAGTTGGCTCGCCGGCGCCATCCTGGCAGGTGGGGTCGTCGGGCCCGTGCTGCTCATGACCGGGTTGAGCGGAACGTCCGCCGCGCCCGGCTCGCTCATGCTCAACCTCGAAGGGGTGTTCACGGCGGGCTTGGCGTGGTTCGTCTTTCGGGAGAACTTCGACCGCCGCATCTTTGCGGGCATGGCCTGCATCCTCGGTGGTGGGGTTCTGCTGTCGTGGAGCGGTGGCCAGGTCGGTGGTGGTTCGATCTGGCCGAACCTCGCCATCGTGGGCGCCTGCCTGGCCTGGGCGGTCGACAACAACCTCACCCGCAAGATCTCCGCCAGCGACCCGCTGCAGATCGCGAGCCTCAAGGGCCTCGTCGCCGGGCCGACCTCCATCGTCCTGGGGCTGGCCGCCGGCGAGCGGTTGCCGGGCGGTGCCTACCTCCTGGGGGGAGCCGTCGCAGGCGCGCTTGGCTACGGTCTGAGCCTCACCCTCTTCATCTTGGCACTGCGGCAGATCGGCACAGCGCGCACGGCAGCGTACTTCTCGGTCGCGCCGTTCGTCGGGGCGGTGCTGTCGATTGTCGCCCTGGGCGATCGAATGAGCTGGCAACTCGCGGCGGCCGGGGTGCTGATGGCTGCGGGCGTTTGGCTCCACCTCACCGAGCGGCACACCCACGACCATGCACACGACGCGGTAGAGCACGAGCATCGGCACATCCACGACGAGCACCACGCGCACATGCACGAGCCCGCTTCGGAGGATGGGCCGCCGCACAGCCATCGTCACGCCCACGAACCGCTCGTCCACTCGCACCCGCACTACCCGGACATCCATCACCGGCATGGGCATGGTTGAACTGGCGAGGCGGGAGACCGGGCAACGCACGAGGTCTGCAAGGAGCCTGTGTCCCATTGGCTTGTCCACAATGTTGTCCACATTCGAGTGAGCCTTTGGTCGCCGTGGGTCTCCGTGCGGCTACCCCGAGAGCCCTCGGGCTCGTTCGTCAATATTTGGATGCTAATGATCTTTGGAACCATCTGGCGCCTCTCGTCGTCGGCTGGCCCCCTCAATCTCCGGAGGTCGGCGTGCCCCCATTCCGCCATGGGGTTCAAGGGGTCGGAGGTTCGAATCCCCCCGTCCCGACCAATACGACCGACGCCACGCGAGCCGCCCCGGGGGCGGCTCGACGCGTCTTCGGGTCCCGGGACGTGACGCGGCGGCTCGCCGCCGTGCGCCGGGAGTCCGACGCGGCTACGAGGGGATGCCGAGCGACTCGGCCACGCGCCGGCGCCACCCCTCGACCGTCGGGCGGTCGGAGCTGCCGGGGTAGAAGCGGCCCGGGGCGAACAACGAGTAGTCGTGGCCGTCGCGCAGCTTGAGGACGAGGTAATAGAACTGCACCCGGTTCGAGCGCCTGCCGAGGTAGCCGATCCCGATCTCGCGCACATCGGTGGCGACGATCGTCGTCGTCTTCGCGGCTCCGACCATTCGCGCGTCGGTCACGGTGATCGACCTCGCCCGCGGGTCAACCGTCACGGTTTGCGTTCCGGCGGTCAGGCCGGCCCCGACGCCGATGACGATCAGGATCACGCCGAGCAGGCGGGCAGCCTTCGCGTCGCGGCTCACGCCGCCGCCGTGCAGCGCGAAGATCAGCACCAGCCCGACGATCGCGCAGCCGAGCGCGAGCGCCAGTTGCCGGCCGGGCCGGCTCTGCGATGTCCACGCCTGCGTCATTGCGGCGCATGGTACCTCAGGCCGCCGGCCCACCGGGGGTGATGCCGGGCCGGTCGTCCGATGGTCCCTTGTCGCGGCGAACGGCGCGAGGCGGAAGACGGGGCCGGTGCGCCCGGTCGGGTGCCGGCGCCCGACCGGGCCGCGGGTATACTCCCGGCCAGGTTTCGCCGCAAGGCAACGCAGGGGGGAGTGATGGAGGATCGGCTCGCACGCGTCGAGGCGGGGCTCGAGGCGCTTGCCCGGGCTGTTGACGGTCTCTCCGGCCGGATCGCGGCGCTGGAGGGCCGGGCGGCCGACGCGCCCGCTGGGCGCGCCGCGGCCGAAGCCGGACCCGAGGTCGCGGCCCCGTCCGGAGGGGTGGCCGCGGCGACGGTGCTGCCGCTGCTCGGGCGCGTGTTCCTGGTGCTGGGCGGCGCCTGGTTGCTGCGGGCGCTCACGGACGCCGGGACGCTGCCGGTCGCCGGCGGCGTCACGGCCGGCCTCGTCTACGCCGGGGCGTGGCTCGTGCTCGCCGATCGGGCGGGCGCGGCCGGGCGGCGCTGGAGCGCCGAGGTGCACGGCGTGACCGCGACGATCATCGCCTTCCCGCTGGTGTGGGAGGCGACCACGAAGTTCGAGGTGCTCGCACCGCGGGGCGCGGCCGCGGTGCTGGCGCTCGTCCTCGCCGCCGGCCTGCTGGTGGCGTGGCGGCGCTCCCTCGGGGTGGCCGCCTGGGCGGTGACCTCGGCCGGCCTGCTGACGGCGTTCGCCCTCGTGGTCGCGACGCACGCGATCGCGGTGCTCGCCGCGCTGCTGGTGGCGCTCGGCGTGGCGACCGTGTGGCTCGCCTACGCGCGCCGGTGGTTCGGCCTGAGCTGGACGGCGGCTCTGGTCGCCGACCTGGTCGTGGCCGAGGCCGTGGCCTTGGTGGCCCGCGCCGGCGGCCCGCCGGAGGTCTATCAGGGCCTCACGGCGGCCGCCGTGGAGACGGTCGCGCTCGGCCTGCTCGTCGCCTACCTGGCGACGTTCGCGGTGCGGACGCTGCTGCGCCGCCGCGACGCGAGCGCGTTCGAGGCGGTGCAGACGATCGCCGCCCTGCTCGTCGGCCTCGGCGGCGCCGCGATGGTGGCGCGCGCAACCGGCTCGGGTGGGGTCGCGCTCGGGGTCGCGGCGCTGGTGACCGGCGCGGCGTGTTACCTGATCGCCGAGGCGGGGGCGGCGGGCGGCGTCGGCCGCGGCGTCAACTACGCCTTCTACAGCACGCTCGCGCTCGTG
>SCRJ01000183.1 GCA_004298115.1 Acidobacteriota bacterium | reverse complement strand
ATAATCTTTACTTCCAACCATTGCTAAAATCTCGCCGGTTTTAGGAATTGTAACCACTGCCGAACCATTTCCCACTTTTAAGCTTTTCACCTTATCTATCTCTTCTTTTACAATTTTTTCCGCTTCCTTTTCTATTTTATAATCAAGGGTTGTTTTTACTCTTAAACCACCGCTTTCAACGACAGCTTCTCCGAACTGTTTAACTAATTGCTGTTTTACGTAAAAGACAAAATGAGGAGCTTTTATTCCGGTATTAATTCCTGAAAATTCTGCTTTTTCTATTTCTTTATATGCATCATTTGCCTGTTTTGCCGTAATATAACCCTGGTTTGCCATTTGATTCAAAACATCTTTGGTGCGGTTTAAATAATATTTGTTTCCGGAAAATGGAGAATAGAGACTTGGTCCTTGCGGAAGACCTGCCAAGAATGCGCTTTGGGCTAAATCCAAATCCTTTACATCTTTATTGAAATAAATTTGCGAAGCAGCGGCAACTCCTACCGCCGTACCCCCATAAGGAACATCATTTAAATACATTTCTAAGATTTGATTTTTAGAGTATTTACTGTCAACCTGGATTGCCAGCATTAATTCTTTAACTTTTCTTGGAAGCGTCCTTTCTGCTGATAATAAAACATTTTTAACCAGCTGCTGCGTAATAGTAGAACCTCCGCTGATTCTTCTTCGAAATATCGGATCTATAATAAGACCTCTTATATAACCTGTTAGAGAAAATCCATTATTTTGATAAAAATTCTTGTCTTCGATTGCAATTGTCCCTTGCTGAAGATATTTAGGAATATTTTTTAGTTCTACATATATTCTATTTTGATCTTGATATACGGAATATAAAAGCTCTCCGTTTCTATCGTATATACCGCTTGACTGATTGTTTTGAGCGGCAATTAATTTTCCAGGAGCCGGCAATTCTCTTCCGTACCAGATAAAAAGGAATGTCATAAGAACCACAAGACCAATTAGACCAAAGAATGAGTACCTTGCAAGCTTGCCATAAAGAACAATTTTAGGGGTATTATTTAAACTATTGGAAAAATTAAACTTGCGTCCAAAGCTTGGGATACTTAGAGTAAAATACTTACTTCTTCTCCTAGATCTTCTTGCGTAATCCAGCATAAATATAAGTATAACAAATTTACCCCTAAGTTTAAAATATGCTATACTCAAAGCTATGAACCCGCAAGAAGAGCTTCTGGAAAGAGGAGTTGCAAACATAATTCCTAACAAAAATGTTTTACTTGGAAAATTAAGAGCAGGCAAAAAATTAAACATCTACTTTGGCATTGACCCAACCTCTACAAAAATTCACTTAGGACACGCAGTGCCATTAAGAAAACTTCAAAAATTTGCTAAAGATAATCATACCGGCGGACGCTATTGTTGCGACAGCGACCGTGGTTCCGATTCACCCGATGGCGCTGCGGGCGGAGCGGGAAAGCCGATCCGGCGCACCAGATCGTCGAAACCGCGATGACCGCGAAGGCCGTCCCACCGCGGTTCGACCCCCGCCTCGGTCAGCCAGACGTCCCGATCCGCGAACGCCCTCTCCAACCATCGCAACGCCTCGCCGGTCTGTCCGAGGCCGAGATGAACCGTGGCGATGTGCGTGGCCGGGACGTAGCCGGCCTCGCGGCGGCGCTCGAGCTGCGCGAGAACCTCCTCGGCCCCTTCGCGGCGCCCCATGGCGCCGTGGCAGCAGCCGATCAGGGCTAACGGTTCGCTGTGCCCGCCCGAGGAGCGCCACGCCTTCTCGGCCGCCGCCAGGGCTTGGGCATACCGGCCTTGATGCAGGTACAGCCTGGCGGCGGACACGTGGGCGACCCAGAAGCTCGGGTCGAGTTCGTGCGCCGCGCAAATCCAGGGCTCCACCTCGTCGTAGCGGCGCGCCTCCAGCCTGAAATCCGCGGAGAGCGCGGCGATCAACGGGGCGCGCGGGTCCAACCCCCGGGCCGTGTCGATCTCGGCGATCGCCTCGTCGTGGCGGCCGATATTCGTCAACAACCGGCCGAGCACCTGGTGCGCTCTCGCGTCGCTCGGGTTGCGCGTGATCGCCCGGCGAGCGTACGCCTCCGCGCCGGCCCAGTCCCAGCCGTACCAGTGCCGCAGCCCGGTCATCGCGGTTTGGGCCTCGGCGGAGTCGGGATCGAGCGCCAGCGCCCGCATGGCCGCCAGTTCGGCTTGCGGAAACGCCTGTCGCGGCTCGGCGCCGCCGGCGATCGGCAGGACCACGTACGCCTGAGCGAGCCCGGCGTACGCGACGGCCATCGACGGATCGATCTCGGTCGCCCGGCGGAAGTGCTCGAGGGCGCGCTCGAGGTCCGGCCGGGTCACCCGCCAGAGATGGAAGCGGCCTTGGAGGTAGGCGTCGTAGGCGGCCTGGTTGACTGACCCCACGCCCGCCGAACGTGCCGCGTGCGCCGGCGAGAGCGTGACCTGGATCTGCTCGGCGATGGCCCGTCCGATGTCGTCCTGGACGGCGAGGACGTCGCTCAGCTCGCGGTCGTACCTTTGCGCCCACACGTGCGTCTGGTCGCTGGTGCGGATCAGCTGGACGCTGATGCGGACGCGGCCCGCGTGGCGCCGCACGCTGCCCTCGAGCGCGAACTCGACGCCCAGCTCCCGGCCGATCTCGGTGATGCTCTTGCGCGTGCCCTTGTAGCTCATGGCGGAGGTCCGGGCGATGACGCCCAACCCATCCGCACCCAGCCCCCCAAGGTCCGCAATCGTCTCCTCGGTGAGCCCGGCGCTGAAGTACTCCTGCTCGGGGTCGCCGCTCAAGTTCTCGAACGGGAGGACGACGAGCATCACGCGCCGGCGTGGGGTCTCGTCGGCGTCGCCCCGGCGGGACGGCGACGGCCCCCCCGACCACGCGGCGAGGTCGAAGGCGAGGTCCCGCATCGATTGAAAGCGCTGCGCCGGGTCCTTGTCCAGGCAGTGTCGGATGATGCCGTCGACCGCCGGCGGGATCTCCCGGCCGGGCTGCGACAGCCGGGCCGGCGTCTCCTTCAGGGTCGCGGCGATCACGCCGGCCCGGCTGCGGCCCGCGAACGGCGACCGCCCCGAGATCGCCTCGTACAGCAGGCAGCCGAACGCGAAGATGTCGCTGCGCGCGTCCGCCTCCCCCCCCTCGAGCTGCTCCGGCGCCATGTACTGCAGCGTTCCGAGGATCTCGCCCCGCTCCGTGAGCGGCCCGGCGACCGTCTCCCGCGCGGCCGGGTCCACGAGACCGTGGCTCGCCGCGTGCAGCTTCGCCAGGCCGAAGTCGAGCAGCTTCGGGCCGCCCTTGGTGAGCATGACGTTGCCGGGCTTGAGGTCGCGGTGGACGATACCGCGGTCGTGAGCGGCGGCGAGCGCCGCGGCGATCTCCCGCCCCAACTCGAGCGCCTCCTCGAGCGGCAGCGGTCCGCGGGCGAGACGCGCTGCCATGGTCTCGCCGTCGAGGTACTCCATGACCAGATAGTGCGTCCCCTCGTGCTCGCCGATGTCATGGAGGGTGCAGATCGCAGGGTGCGACAGCGCCGAGATCGCCTGCGCCTCGCGCTCGAAGCGCTCGCGCATCGCCGGGTCCTCGGCGTGGCGCCCGAGCAGCACCTTGATCGCGACCGACCGGCCCAACCGCGTGTCCTTCGCCTTGTACACCTCGCCCATCCCGCCGGTGCCGAGCGGCGAGACGATCTCGTAGGGGCCGAGGCGTGTTCCCGGAGTCAATGCCAACGGTGCTGTCTCAACTCTTGCACAACCTTCCTCCGCCGCCGGACATTCCCCCAACCGCGGCCACCGCCACCCTCCCGAGGGGGCCGGCCGAGAGCGCGGCGTGGATACTCCCCGCGAGGGGAGGCGCCCCGGCCGGCGCTCGAAAACGGTGGTACAACGGGTGCCGCCCGATCGCCGGGTCTGCGTCCGAGATGCCGCGCGGAACGTTGGGGGCGGGGTGAGGGGTTCCGGCGTGGTCTCGTGGCCGGGGAGAGGGTCACGGAAGGAGCGAACGTGATGAGCGAGAGTCGTCGAGGCGTGCCCTGTGCCGTCCTGGGAGTCGCCGTTCTTTCTCTGGCGACGGCGGTCGTCGCCGCCGTGGTCCCTGCCCCGAAGGAGTCGCCGGACACGATGGCGGGGCTGAAGTTCCGGGCGATCGGGCCGACGATCGCCGGCGGGCGGGTCACCGCGATTGCCGGCGTGCCCGGCCATCCGGAAACCTTCTACGTCGGGGCCGCCGCGGGCGGCGTGTTCAAGACGACGAACGGCGGCAACTCCTGGGCGGACGTGTTTGCCAAGCAGCCGGTCGCCTCGATCGGCGCCATCGCGCTCGCGCCCTCGAACCCGAACGTGGTCTGGGTGGGGACGGGCGAGGCCAACATCCGCAACGACGTCATGACCGGGCACGGCGTCTACGTCTCGCCCGACGCCGGCGCCACCTGGCGGTTCGCCGGACTCGAAGATGCCGGCCAGATCGCCCGCATCGTCGTCGACCCGACCGACCCGGCCCGGGCGTTCGCGGCGGTGGTCGGGCACGCCTGGGGCCCGAACCCCCAGCGCGGCGTGTTCCGCACCGGCGACGGCGGCGCCACCTGGGAGAAGGTCCTCTACGTCAACGACACCACCGGGTGCGCCGACCTCATCATGGAGCCGGGCAACCCGCAGGTCCTGCTCGCGGCGATGTGGCAGGTGGTGCGCTACCCGTGGAGCCTGGAGGACGGCGGGCCGGGGAGCGGGGTCTACCGCTCCACCGACGGCGGGACGACGTGGACCGAGCTGCACGAGGGCCTCCCCGAGAAGCCGTACGGTCGCATCGCCCTCGCCGCCGCGCCCACCCATCCGGAGCACGTCTTTGCGCTGGTCGAGGCGAAGAAGGGGATGCTGTGGGACTCCGAGGACCTCGGCACGCACTGGCGGCCCGTGAGCGACAACCACCTCCTCGACGTGCGGCCGTTCTACTTCTCCCACTTCGTCGTCGCCCCCGACGACGAGCGCAAGCTCTTCTTCTGCTCGATGGAGCTGGTGCAGTCGGACGACGGCGGCAAGACCGCCCGCGTCATCGCCAAGGGCGTCCACGTCGACCACCACGCGCTCTGGATCGACCCGCAACACCCGAATGTGATGGTGGACGGGAACGACGGCGGCGTGTGGAGCTCGCACGACGGCGGCGCGACCTGGCGCTTCCTCGACAACCTGGCGATCGAGCAGTTCTACCAGGTCGCGGTGGACGACAAGGTCCCCTACAACATCAGCGGCGGCCTGCAGGACAACAACGCCTGGATGGGGCCGTCGCGCAACCCGCACGGCCGCGTCATGGACGGCACCGGCTGGTTCACCCTGGCCGGCGGCGACGGCGAGTACGCGGTCCCGGCCCCCAGCGACCCCTCGATCGTGTACGCCGACATGCAGGGCGGCTGGGTCACGCGGCTGGACCTGAAGACCGGCCTGGGGCGCAGCGTCCGGCCCACCGTCGCGGGCGGCTTCGAGCCGCCCAAGCCGCAAGCTGAGCTTGCGTACCGCTACAACTGGACGTCGCCGCTCGCCGTCTCCGCAACCGACGCGAACGAGGTCTACCTCGGCGCCAACGTTCTCTTCAAGACGACCGACGGCGGTACGACATGGCAGGCGATCAGCCCGGACCTGACGCGCAACGACAAGAGCAAGCAGCAGCTCTCGGGCGGCCCGGTGAACCTCGACCTCTCGGGGGCCGAGACCTACGACACCATCCTGTCCATCGGCCTCTCCCGCGTCGACCCGAAGGTGATCTGGGTGGGCACCGACGACGGGTTGATCCAGGTCACGCGTGACGGCGGGACGAGCTGGACGGAGGTGGGCCGCACCATCGCGGGCCTCAAACCGTGGGGCCGCGTCGACCAGATCGACCCCTCGCCGTTCGACGCCGCCGTCTGCGTCGCCTCCGTCGACCGGCACATGCTCGACGACAACCGGCCCTACGTTTTCCGCACCGACGACTACGGCCGCACCTGGACGCCGATCGCGGCCGGCCTGCCCGCCGACTCGCCGGTGTTCGTGGTGCGCGAAGACCCGAACGCGAAGGGCCTGCTCGTGGCCGGCACCGACCGCGGTCTCTTCTACTCGGCCGACCGCGGCGCCTCGTGGCGGCCGCTCGTGAGCAACTTCCCCACGGCGCCGGTGTTCGATCTCACCTTCCAGACGCGGCATCACGACCTGGTGGTCGCCACGCACGGCCGCGGCGTGTTCGTCCTCGACGACATCACGCCGCTCGAGCAGCTCACGGCGGCGGTCGAGAGCGCCGAGCTGCACGTCTTTCCGCCGCGGCCCGCGGCGTTCTTCCAGGTCTGGCGCACCGGCGAGAACAACCGCGCCAGCCGCTACGACGGTCCCAACCCGCCCGACGGCGCCGTGATCAACTACTGGCTGAAACAGGAGATCAAGCCGGGAGCGGCGGCGAACGGGGACAAGGGAGACAAGGGTGAGGCGGCCGGGCCGAAGGGGCCGCTCGCCAAGGAGCCGGTGACGGTCGTGGTCACGGACGCCGCAGGCGAGGTCGTGCGCACGCTGCACGGACCCGGCAAGCAGGGGATGAACCGCGTCGCCTGGAACCTGCGCTACGGTCCGGCCACCACGCTCTCGCGCGAGATCACCAAGGCGCCGGAGCGCGAGGCGGGCGAGGAGAGCCGGCGGCCCTCGGGTCCGCTGGTTCTCCCCGGCGCCTACACGGTCGCGGTGACCGCCGGCGGTCGGACCGAGAAGGCGACGGTCACGGTCGCGCCCGACCCCCGCTTCCCGTTCGACCGGGCCGCGGCCGAAGTCCAGCTCAAGGCGGCGCTCGGCGTGCGTGCCGACACCTCCGCCGTGAACGACATGCTCAACCGGGTGCAGGAGCTCAGGGACCAGCTCGCAGCCACCCGCAAGGCCGTCCTCTTCGGTGAGGAGAAGGGGGCCGAGACGAAGGTCCCGGCCGCGTACAAGGGCATCCTCGAGGAGGGAGCCGCGCTCGACAAGACGCTCGCCGGCCTGATGGAGTCGACGTACAACACGAAGGTCCAGGGGGCGGTCGGAGAGGATGGCATCCACTACCTGCCGCGCCTGCACGACCAGGTGTCGGGCCTCATGATGCTGGTGGCGTCGTCGTACGACATCGCGCCGCGGCCGGTCGTGACCGAGGAGCTGGCGGCGGTCCACGCCGAGGTCGTCAAGGCGCTCGACGCCTTCTCCGCGACGGTGAAGACCGACGTGCCCGCCTACAACCGGGCAGCCGCCGCCAAGGGGCTGCCGGTGCTGTTCCTCTCCGACGGTTCCCCGGCGAGCGAGGAGTGAGGGGCGCCGGAGACCGCATCCCGGCGCACCGTCCGCCGCAGGCTGTCGACGTCGCTCCGACGGCGCGATAGTGGGTCGGCCCGAGGGGAGGGCGGCCCTTGCGGACGCCCGTTCGTGTGGCCCGACCGTGGGCCGCGCTGGGCCGCCTTCGCGCTCACGCCCCGGAGTGCGGCCGGGCTCCCGACGGTTGCGAGCTCGACCGCCGCGGCGCCGTGGGCGGCCCCGGCCCTGGCCGACGCCCGGAGATCCCAGCCGGTGCGGCGCGGGCCGGTCGCCCGGTCAGCGCCGCTTTTCGTCGGCGTACATCGCCTCCACCAGGGCGGAGAACTCGCGCTCCACGACCCGCCGGCGCACCTTCAGGGTAGGGGTGAGCTGCCCGCCCTCGATCGAGAGCGTGACGGGGAGGACGTGGAACCGGCGGACCTGCTCGTAGTGGGCCAGCTCGGCGTTGACCGCCTCCACCGCCTCGCGGAACAAGGCCTGCACCAAAGGATGGGCGGCGAGGGCGCCGGGTTCCTCCTCCGTGATGCCCTGCCCCGCGGCCCACCCCCGCAGGGCGGCGAAGTCGGGGGAGAGCAGGGCCACGATGTACGGCCGGCCGTCGCCGATGAGCACCGCGGTATCGACGAACCGCGAGCCCTTGAGCAGCCCCTCGATCGGCTGCGGCGCGACGTTCTTGCCGCCGGCGGTGACGATGAGGTCCTTCTTGCGGTCCGTGACGTAGAGAAACCCGTCGCCGTCGAACCGGCCGATGTCGCCGGTGTGGAAGAACCCGTCGGGAGAGAACGCCTCGCGGGTCGCGTCCTCCCGGTGCCAGTACCCCGCCGTGACGTTCGAGCCGCGCACCAGGATCTCGCCGTCGTCCGCGAGGCGCACCTCGACGTTGTCCAGGGGGCGGCCCACCGCGCCGAGGCGGTTCTCGTTGGGACGGCAGCCGTTGACCGCGATCCCGGGCGACGTCTCGGTGAGGCCGTACCCCTCCTGGATGGGAATCCCGATGGCGTGGAAGAACTCGTTGACGTCGACCGGCAGCGGGGCGCCGCCGGAGAGGGCGTAGGCCACGCGTCCGCCGAGCGCGGCGCGCACCTTGGCGAACACGAGGCGGTCGGCGACCGCGTGGGCGAGCGCCGTGCGCGCGCCGGGACGTCGGCCCGCGAGTCTGGCGCGAGCCATCCGGCCGCCCGCGGCCAGCGCCCAGCGGAAGATGCGGCGCCGCGCGGGCGGGGCGGCGTCCACCCTGGTGAGCACCGCATCGCGGACCTTCTCGAACACGCGCGGCACGCTGCAGAAGTACACCGGGCGGATGACCGGCAGCAGCTCCGCGACGTGCCGGGCGCCGCAATACGCCCGTGCGCACGACAGCCGCATGTACGCGTACCCCGCGCAGCGCTCGAGGACGTGGCACAGAGGCAGGAACTCGAGGACCAACTCCTGCCCGGTGATGGGGGTGCGCGCCGACACCGACGCCGAGTTGTCGATGAAGTTTCGGTGGGTCAGGGTCACGCCCTTGGGGTCGCCGGTGGTGCCGGAGGTGTAGATGATCGTGGCCAGGTCATCGGGGGCGATCGCCGCGGCGCGCTCCCACAAGCGCGGCACGGCGTCGGCGGACGCGCCGGAGGCGACGATCTCATCGAACGACCGGGCGCCATCCGCCGGCGCACCCTCGATCTGCACCACGTGCTCGAGCCCCGGGCAGTCGCGGCGCACGCCGACCAGCGTCGCCGCGTGCTCCGCGCTGTCCGCCACGGCGACGCGACAGCCGGAGTCGCGAACCTGGAACGCGATCTGGGCGGCGGTCAGGGTGGTGTAGACCGGCACGTCCACGGCGCCGAGATCCAGCACCGCGATGTCCACCATGTGCCACTCCGGGCGGTTCTCCGACATCAGCATCACCCGGTCGCCGCGCGCGACGCCGAGGCGGGCGAGGCCCTCGGCCAGCGCCGCCGTCCGCTCGAGCAGTTCCCGGGTCGAGAACCACCGCACCTCGCCGGGGCGGAAGAGGCCACCGTGATGGTCTTTCGCCGCCGCCACGTCCTGCCGGAAGATCTCGAGGATGGAACGCTCGCTCATCGCTACCCCCTCGCCGCCGGGAGCCGCCCGCCGCGGCGCGGCCGTGGCAAACGCTCGTTTCGCAAGAACGGTGGTTCTCTGAAAATTCTACCGTCTCGACGCCGCGGCGCAACCGGACCCTCGGGCGCGACCGTCTCACCTCGAGCCGCCGCCGCTGCGGACCGCCCGATCGCAGCCGTCGGAGACGCCCTTTGACACGGGAGTGGGCGTGCCGGATACTGCGGCTCGTTCCGCCGTCGCGTGTCGCGCCAACGCGGCGGAAGGAGTCCCGGTGTCGGCCCCGACCCCCCAGGATGCTCGCCACGAGCTGCTCGAACCGTACCTGCAGCGGTTGCGCGCCTTCTTTCGGGCGCGCGGCGACGAGAACCGTCCGCTCACGATCCCGTCCGAGCCGAGCCCGCTGGCGCTCTCCGCTGAGGAGCGCAAGGCGGTCTGGTCGGTGCTCTGCGACGAGACCGTCGCCTGGTCCGACGCCGGGGCGTGGATCCCGCTCGGCGCCGGACTCCATCTGGCCGTCGCCGCGGCGCTCGAGGGCGCCGTCCGTGCCGATGCTGCGGATGCGCCGGCGCCGCTGGGGGCGATACGCGCCGTCGCCGCGGGTTACACGGAGGCGCTGCGCGAGGCCATCGCCGCCATGGTCGGCGCCGGCCGCAGCGAGGAGGCGAAGCTGCTTTCCGGCTTCCGCAACAAGCTCCTCGGCATCCTCACGGCACTGCGCACGGCCGGAGACGGCAGCGCTGCGCACCCGACGCCGGCCAGGCCCGACGACCGGTCCGCCGACCCGCCGCCGGGAGCAAGCGGCGACGCCACCGTGAGCGTCGATGCGGCTACGGCGCCCGACCCGGCGCTGACCCCGTACCTGCAGCGCGCGGCCGCCTTCCTTCGCGCCCGCGGGCACGAGGAGCGTCCGCTGGCGGTCTCGTTCGGCCGCAGAACGCTGTCGTTGAGCGCCTGGGAGCGCCGCGTGTTGTGGCAATCGTTGTGCGAGGGCAAGGCGCCCGTCAGCGACTGGCACCGCATGATCCCCGAGTGCGTCGCGGTCCAGCTCGCCCTGCTGCTGTCGCTGGACGAGCTGGAGCGAGCGGGGCCGAGCGCGGGCGCCGGGGACGCGGCCCGATCGACGCTGCACGCCGTCGTGCAGCTCGCGGCCGGCGTCGTCGAGGGCTTCCGCACCCAGGTCGAGCGGGCGGTCGGCGCCGGCGCTCTGGACGACGCGAAGCACCTCGCGTCGCTCAGCAGCGCCTTCGCGACCACGCTGATCGAGGCGAGGCGGGCCCTGGTCCCGGCGCCGGCCGGCGTCGCGACGATCGACGGCGGGTCCGGCGGAGGCGCCGCGGCGGCGCCGCCGGAGCCAGCGCCGGCCCGTGCCGGCGCCGCACCCGCCGGGCCGCCCGACACGCTCAAGCCGTTCCTCGAGCGCGCGGCCACCCTGCTGGAGGTGCGGGGACACGAGGACCGCCCCCTCTCGATCCCGGTCGGCGGCAAGTCCTGGAACCTGAACGTGTGGGAGCGACAGGTGCTGTGGAAGGTGTGGTGCGAGGAGGGCCCGCCGCCTCCCGAGTGGTCCACCCTAGTCGGATACGGCGCGGCCGTCCAGCTGGCGGCGCTGCTCGCGCTCGAACGGCTCACGAGGGCGACCGCCGCGCCCGAGGCGCGCAGCGCCGTCGAGGCGGACAGGGCCGCCGCGCTCGAGCTCGGCTCCGAGATCGGGGAGCGGATGCGCGCGACCGCCGAGGCCCTCGCCGCCGACGGTCAGGTAAAGCTGGCCGAGCGGTTGACGCGCTCCCGAGCCAGCCTGACCGAGTCGATCCAGCTCCTGCAACACGCCCGCGTGCGGCCGCCGGTCTGAGAGCGGACCGGCCCGGCCGCCGCACTGCGGCGAGAGGCGACCAGCCCGCCCACGAGCCGTCGCCGGACGCGGTACCCGTTCGCGGCGCCGGCTCGGGACCGGGGACCCGTTAGAACGACGCCGGTTGGACGCAGATCGGGTCGCCGGTCGCGTTGTCGATGACCGACGCGTAGGCGAAGAAGCGTCCCCCGGGCGTGGTCGTGCGCATGATCGCGAGGCCGTCGGCCACGGCGTTGCCCGTCACGTTCCGGAAGATCTTGTCGATCTGTTTGAACTCGTACGGTCGCAAGTCGTAGGTCAGCGTTCCGAGCACGCTGCCGGCATCGTCGGAGAGCTTGATCTCGATCGTGATCGGCATGTCGACCGCGTTGACGAAACCGATGTTGGTCCGGTAGCCGCTGGTGGTCGAGAGGTCATAGGTGAGCTGGGCGAGGCGCGCCTCCTCGCCGTAGAGGATCGCCTCGTAGTCGGGTATCCCCGGGACGTACTGGCCGTAGGTGCCGTTCGTGGCCTGGTTGTAGGTGCGGCTCGTGACCGCAAGCGCTCCGCTCAAGGGTGTGACGCGCAACGCCGCGGCGCCGTCGAAGCCGAAATTGGCGGACACGGTGTCGAAGAAACGCCGGCTCGCGCCTGCGGCCACCACGTCCCCGATCCGCTCCGGCGATTCGTTGGCCTGATCTCGCTTGAGGAGGTCCATGCGAAGGCTGACCGCCTGCTGCGTCGGGTTGTGCAGCTCGAGATCGGTGCGCCAGTTCACGCCACCGTACCCGATGAGGTGGGCCCCGGTGGGAACGAAGATCTCGGGCGGGGTCGCCGCGGTGGTGTCGGCCGGCCCGAAGTACAGGTCGTCGAGGTAGGCAAGGAAGACGCCGCCGGCCTCGGCCTTGGTGGCGTAGCCGACGAATTGCGCGCTGGCCGCGCCCGCCGGCGCCAGGACGCTCGCCTGTCCGACGGTGTGGAAGGTGTCGTCGACGGCGGACGCGTTCGCGCGGGGCTGGTCGGAGAGCGTGTTGCCGCCGCACGCCGGCTGATCGTACCAACGGAGTCCGACCGCCGCCCAACCCGTCTTCGCCTGCCCGGTCGGGATCCGAACCGTGCCCCCGAACGTGTAGCGGTTGCCGGGAACGATGGTCGGACCGGCGATGCACTGTTCGACCCCGCGGCCGTCCATCTCGAACGTGTTGACGACGAGGACCGAACCCGACGACGCCAGACCGTGGGCGTCGACGGGGCTCCAGACCACGTATTGGTCCTGGAACCAGCCGCGCAGGCTCCGCGCGAAACTCCCGTTGAACACCTGGTTCTGGGCCGCCGCTGATGCCGCCATGCACACAACGGCACCGGCAACGACGCCGATCGCGCCGACGTTTCTGCTCATGACGACCTCCTCCGGGTTTCGCCCGCAGCCTTGTGTCACAGTATCGGCGCGCCTCGGCGACGCGTCAAGAAATTCAGCCGGCTACTGCGGACTATTCTCAACTCTGCAAGGATCCCTCCCGGCCAGAGACCTGCCGGATCGAAAGGTGCCCGTTGCCTGCCGGATCGAAGCGTCGAGCCACGCCACGCCAAGGCGGGGACCGGCGCCATGCGGGTCGCTCCTTGCCGCGGCGCGCGTCCCTGACACCGCTCGCACCACCTTGGCGCGCCACCGCAGCGCGCCACGCCGGGTCGCCGCCCGAATCTCCGCGCCGCTCCAGAGGCTGCGACCATCGTTCGGATTCTCGATGTGACGCGGGCGCGCCCCACATGGAAACGATAGGAGTGCTCGGTCACAGAAGGGCGGCATTTTCCGGCGGGCGGCGGCGTTGACGTCTGGCGGTATGGAGAGCGGATCGATGCCTGACCCGAAACGGATCGAGGACGCCGGATCGCACCTGGGCGCGGTGGCCCGGCGGCGCGCACCGGGACGCCGCGGCCATCGCCTCGCGGCGGGTCTGATCGCGCTCGCGGCGGGGGCGGCGGCCGCGTCCGGGGCGCTTCCCGCCGGCGCCCGGCCGGACACGCCGGCCTCGCGCCGGCCCGTCGCCCAACCGGCCGTGGTGCGGGTGACCGCGCAGGACCTGCGCCGGATCGTTCGCGCGGCCGCCGGGCAGGTCGTCCTGATCAACGTTTGGGCGACCTGGTGCGAGCCGTGCCGGCAGGAGTTCCCCGACCTGCTCGAGTTGCGGCGCGCGCTCGCCCGCCGCGGCTTCGATCTCGTGCTCGTCTCGGCGGACTTCGACAACCAGCTCCCGCAGGTGCGCTCGTTCCTCGCCCGCCAGGGCGTCGACTTCACGACGTACCTCAAGGCGGAGGGCGACGCCGCATTCATCGACGGGCTGGACCACGCCTGGTCGGGCTCGCTGCCGGCGACGTTCGTCTACGACCGGAGCGGGACGCTGCGCGACTTCTGGGAAGGGCGGGCGACCTACGACGGGCTGCTCGCCCAGGTCAACAAGGTGCTGGGACCGTGAGCGACCGGTTCCGGCGGGGGAAAGGGGACGTCGCATGACGAACAGGTTCACCGCCGTATCGATGGCAACCCTGGTGCTGGCCGCCGCCGCCCAGACCGCCGGCGCGCTGCAGTTCGGCGACGCGATGCCGGCGAGTACCGTCCAGATGAAGTCCGTCACGGGTAAGGAAGTCACCCTGGGCGAGGCGGCCGGGCGCAAGGGCACGCTCGTGATCTTCTCGTGCAACCACTGCCCCTGGGTCAAGGCCTGGGAGGCGCGCATCGCCGCACTCGGCAACGAGCTGCCGGCGAAGGGGATCGGCGTCGTCGCGGTCAACTCCAACGACCCGGCGGCGTACCCCGGCGACGACTACGCGGACATGGTCGCGCGCGCCAAGGCGCGCGGCTTCACCTTCCCCTACGTCGTGGACTCGACCTCCGACGTGGCGCGCGCGTTCGGCGCGACGCACACGCCCGAGGCGTTTCTCTTCGACGGCGCCGGCAAGCTCGTCTACCACGGCGCGATCGACGATAACGCCCAGGATCCAGCCAAGGTGAAGCACCACTACCTGGCCGACGCCGCCGACGCGCTGCTGGCCGGCAGACCGATCGCGGTCACCGAGGCCAAGGCGATCGGCTGCTCCCTGATGCTCCGCCCCAAGGGCTGAGCGACCCGCGCGACGACGGCATCAGTCGACGCCGCCGGGTCCGACAGCCGGCTTTGTCAAGAGTGCCGGACCTGGTACCGGGCGGACGCCGAGCGCCCAGTCGAGCGCGGGGACGCTGTAGACGACGCCGCCCTTGACGACGGTCTCGACGCGGCGCAGGGCGCCGATGTCCGCGACCGGGTCGCCGTCGACGACGATCAGGTCGGCGAGCTTCCCCGGCGCCACGGAGCCGAGGTCGCGGTCGAGCTTCATCACCCGGGCGCCTCCGAGGGTCGCGGTCTGGAGCACCTTCGCGCTGGGGACGCCGGCCTCGACCCAGAGCTCGAGCTCGCGGGGAAGCGTGAAGCCGGCCATCTCGTCGGTGCCGGCGACCATCGGGATGCCCGCGTCGTACTGTGCCTTGAGCATCGCGAGCATGGCGCGGAACGAGGCGCGGTAGAGGGCGTCCTTGCCCTCGGGGACGGGCAGGCCGCCGGCCAGGAAGCCGCGCCGGACTTGCGCCGGCAGCCGCTTCGCGACGTCGGCCCACCCCGGAAGGACGGCGCCGCGCCGGGCGAGGAACATCGTCTCGAAGACGTTGATGGTGGGGTCGAGGACGGTATGGTGCTCGAGGAACAGCTTGAACAGCGCCCGCACGCGCGGCTGCGACGGATCGATCTCGGCGCCGTGCTCGGCCACGGCGGTGAAACGCGCCGGACCGCGCGTGTCCTTGACGGTGTCGAAGAGGAAGTCCAGGAAGACGAAGTTCTCGTGCTGGATCTCGTCGGCGCCGTCGCGGACGAACTGCTCCGCGGTCATGAAACCCGGGACGTGGCCCGAGACGCGCATGCCGTGCTCGTGGGCGGCTCGGGCGAGCAGCGGCACCAGCTCCGGCTTGATCGAGCTGTAGATCTTGAGCTGGACGTAGCCGTGCCGGGCGTAGGTCTCCACCGCGGTCTTCGCCTGCGCCGGGGTGTCGGTCTTGTCCTTGATCGGCGAGGTGTACGGGCCGCTGCCGTCGACGAGGCCGGCCAAGACCACGCGCGGCCCGATCGCCGTGTCGTCGTCGAAGCCCTTCTTCATCGCCAGCAGCGCGTCCATGTCGTTGCCCATGTCGCGCACGCTGGTGACGCCGCTCGCGATGTCGAGCAGCCCGTCGACGCCGCCGAGGTGCACGTGCATGTCCCACAGGCCGGGCAGCAGCGTCTTGCCGTTCAGCCGGACGACCTCGGCGCCGTCCGGCACGGGAACCTCGCCGTCGCGACCCACCGCGGCGATACGGTCGCCCGCGATCACGACGGTCTGACCGGGCCTCAGCACGGCCTGGTCCGAATCGAAGAGCGTGGCTCCGGTGAACGCCAGCGCCCCCGCCGGCCTGTGGCCGAGGCTCTTGGCCAGGACCGCCGAGCGCGCGGCCTCGGCCGCGTCCTGGGCCGCGAGCAGCTCGGGGATCGCGTCCTCCCACCCCTTCGACACCACCGTCAGCCAGTGGCTGACGGAGGCGAAAAAGGTGCCGTCGGCGTCGAGCCACACCCGGACCGGGGTGAAGTCGAGGCCGCTGATGGCGTACTGCACCACCTTGCGGCGCGCACCGCCGGCCTCGAGCTGGAGCTCGCCGACCTTCTCGAGCGTCGCCTGGCCCTCGGGCAGTAGGGCGATCGTCCCGCCCGGGGCGCGCAGCAGCGCGCGGGCGAGCAGACCCGTGTCGAACGGCGTGCCGTCGAACGGCAGGTAGAACGCGCGGCCGGGAACGGCGGCGCTGCCCGTTCCGCCGCCGCCGGACCACGTGGCGCGCGTGGCCGTGCGCTCGAAGCGCTCGGCGACCGCGCCCTTCATGTAGTCGTTGCCTC
>SCRJ01000182.1 GCA_004298115.1 Acidobacteriota bacterium | reverse complement strand
GATACTCGGTCATCGACACGACGAAGCTGGCAAACGGTGTGCACACGATCGTGTGGGGCGTCACGGACAACCACGGCAACGCCGAAGGCCTCGGCTCCCGCTACTTCTGGGTGGCCAACTAGACCGGAAGGCGCAACGGGGTGGTGGCACGATGAGCAAGAACATCTTCCTGTCCCTGATGGTCGGCCTGGCCGGCGCCACGGTCGCAATGCCGGACGCCTTCGCGGCCGCCGGCGCGCCGCTGACGCAAGAAGTGGGGAGCGAACTCGTCGGCCCCGTACGGACCGGCGAGCACGTGGTGATTCCCCGCCTGGTCCTCGACAATGGATCGACCATCTCGTTGGACCTCGAGGCGTTCGACGTGTTCGCACCGGCCGCGAACATCGTCGAGTTCACCGACCAGGGGCCGCGGCGCCTTTCGCCACCTACGGACCGCTACTTCCGCGGCAGCGTGGTGGGGGATCTCGACTCTCTCGTCGTGCTGGCGTCCGGAGCGACGGTTCGTGGCTTCGTCTATACGAACGGCGCGCTGTACGCGATCGCGCCTGACCATAACGTGTACGGCATCACCCGCGCCGGTTCCGTTTCGCGGATCCGCCGCGTCGACCCCGTGCGGGACCGCCCGGCAGGCATGGAACCGTTCCGCTGCGACGCGGGCTCCCTGCCGATCCCTCCGCCCGACGGCATGAGCGCGAGCGGACTAGGCACGCATATTTCGGTGCAGCCGCTCTGGACCTCGACGGTGTATACGGTGACGTTGGCGATCGAAACCGATTACGAGTTCTTCCAGAAATTCGGCTCGACCACGGGTGAGCTGCAGTACATCGGCGACCTCACCGCGGCGGCGTCGGCCATCTACCAGCGCGATGTCAAGACGACCTTCCAGCTCGGGACGGTGCACGTGTACTCGACGGCCGCCGATCCGTGGTCGGCGACCACCACGTCGACGGCCCTGACCGAGCTGCAGAACTACTGGAACACGAACTACACCTCGGTGTCGCGGACGATCGTCCACATGTTGAGCGGAAAGAACATGGGCGGCGGGATCGCCTACCTCGGGGTGCTGTGCAACGCATCGTACGGCTACGGCGTGAGTGCGAGCCTGGCCGGCACCTTCAGCACCTCCAAACCGAACCTGTATTGGGACATCCTCTGCTACACGCACGAGATCGGGCACAACTTCGATTCCCCCCATACGGAGTGCTACAGCCCGCCGATCGACACCTGTACGGCATGCGACTCGACGACCTGCAGCGGGTCGGTACCGGCCGGCGGCGGGACGATCATGAGCTACTGCCACCTGTGCAGCGGGGGCTACAGCAACCTCATCCTGTACTTCGGCCTTGCCGGCCAGGCGAGCCAGGCGGTCATCGACCAGATGCGCGGATACGTGGAGAGCCGAGCCGCTTGCCTGCTGGTGGCCGGGTCGGCGCCCTCGGTTTCCTCGGTCGCCCCGAGTACGGGTTCGGTTTCCGGCGGGACGCCGGTCACGGTTTCGGGCGCCGGTTTTCAGTCTGGGGCGGTGGTGAAGGTTGGGGGTGTGTTGGCGACGGGTGTGGTGGTGGCGGGGGTGGGGACGATCACGGCGACGACGCCGGCGCACGCGGCCGGGGTG
>SCRJ01000181.1 GCA_004298115.1 Acidobacteriota bacterium | reverse complement strand
CTCGAGATCGTCGAGCGCGTCCCGCTCGAGGTGCCGCCCACCGAGCACACCCGCAAGTACCTCGAGGCCAAGAAGAACAAGATGGGGCACCTGTTGCGCATGGTGTGATGGCGATTCAGCGGCCTTCCTAGAGGAATCGGCGTCATCGCGAGCCCAGGTGCGGCCCGGCGGGCGGATGCAACAGGAAGACGCCGTGCGTTCCCTGGAAGGCTCCTCGCCCACCACCATCGCCGCCGTGGACGGCGCGCGCGGCGCATGCTCTCTCCGGGGTGTGACCCTCGCCCGCAGTGACGAGCGTTGCGCCACCACAAATGGAAAATCGGCGTCAGTCCCTTGCTTCCCCGGTCCGTTCCGCGGCGCGCCGCGGGCGGACCGCGATCGTGCAGCGCGCCGCGCACACCAGGGCGCCGGCCTCATCCGTGACCTCGACCGAGTACACCTGCGTCGTGCGGCCGCGGAAGAGCGGCCGGGCGGTCGCGAGCAAGGACCCGGTCCGCTTGGCGCGCACGTGGGTGACGTTGAGGTCGACGCCGGCGACCGTGTGGGTGTGCAGGTCCACGCTCATCGCCGCCGCGAGCGACGCGACCGACTCGGCGAGCAGCGCGGACACGCCGCCGTGCAGCACGCCGAGGTGCTGGCGGTGGCGCTCGTCGATCTCCAAAGCGATCTGCATCTGGTCCGGGTCGAACCTGGTGATCCTGATCCCGAGCGGCTCGAACACGGTGTGCGGGTTGGCTTCCTCGACAACGCGGATGAACTCCTCGCGGTCCACGGCCACCTCCTGCCGGATGCAGGATAACCCCCGCCGCCGGGCTGGCCGGCCGCTATACTCGCGGATCATGGCCGGTGCGCGCGTCACCCTCGGGCTCGAGCGGTTGCGGGACGATCCCGCGCTGCTGCGCGGCCGCCGGTTCGCCGTGCTCGCGAACCAGGCCTCGGTGACCGGCGACCTCGGACCGGCGTGGCGCGCGCTCGCGCACGCCGGCGGCGAGCTGCGCCGGGTCTTCGCCCCCGAACACGGGCTGTGGGGCGTCGCCCAGGACATGGAGGCGGTGGGCGGCGAGGTCGAGACGGTTCTCGGCGTGGCGGTGGTCTCTCTCTACGGCTCGTCGGCCGCGACGCTGGCGCCGCGCCGGGAGGATCTCCAGGACCTCGACGCGCTGGTGATCGACCTCCCCGACATCGGGTGCCGCTACTACACGTTCGCCGCGACGATGGCGCACGCGATGGCGGCGTGCGAGGCGGCCGGCGTCGAGGTCGTCGTCTGCGACCGGCCCAACCCGCTCGGCGGCGTCACGCTGGAGGGCGGCCCGGTGGAGCCGGGGTGCCGCTCGTTCGTGTCGGAGCTGCCGGTGCCGGTGCGGCACGGGATGACGCTGGGGGAGCTGGCGCTGTTGCTGCGCGCCGAGCGCCACCCCGGCCTCTCGCTCGCGGTGCTGGCGTGCGAGGGGTGGCGGCGCGAGGCGTGGTGGGACGAGACGGGCCTGCCGTGGGTCGCGCCCTCGCCGAACATGCCCGCGCTGCTGACCGCGACGATCTACCCGGGCGCCTGCCTCGTCGAGGCGACCAACCTCTCGGAGGGGCGGGGCACGACGCGGCCGTTCCAGCTCATTGGCGCTCCGTGGCTCGACGGGGAGGCGCTCGCCGCGCGGCTCAACCGGCTCGACCGTCCCGGCGCGCGCTTCCGGGCCGCCCGTTTCCGTCCCCAGTTCGGCAAGCACGCCGGGTCCGTGTGCTCGGGGGTCGAGTGGCACGTGACCGATCGCGGGGCGCTGCGCCCCCTCGAGGTCGGAGTCCACTTGCTCGCCGCGGTGCGCGCGCAACACCCGGCCGAGTTCGCCTGGCGGCGCGAAGCGTACGAGTTCGTCGCCGGCGTGCCGGCGATCGACCTGCTCACCGGGTCGTCGTGGGCGCGCGAAGCGATCGAGGGACGGCGCCGGCTCGACGAGGTGCTGGCGGTATGGCGGGCGGAGTGCGAGGGGTTCGCGGTGCGGCGCGGCGCGTACCTCCTCGACGCGATGCCGTGATCCGGCGCTACCGGCCCGGGTCCGGCCCGGGCCGCGGGACGATGTAGGTGGGCTGGGCGTCGCGGCCGCGGATCACCGAGGCGTAGACGAGCAGCGCGGCGCCGGGGGTCGGGCTGGAGACGACGGCGCGCCCGTCCTCCAGGTGCGGCGCCCGCACCCGGGCGAAGAGGTCGTCGACCTGGGTCATCACCCCAGGTCCCAGCTCGTTCTCGATCACGCCGAGGCCGCGCCCGTCCCCGTCGCAGGCCTCGATGCGGATCGTGACCGGTCGATCCGCGAGGTTGAGGAGACCGATGTTCGTGCGCACACCGGCGCCGCGGTCCGGGTCATACGCAAGGCCGGTGAAGCGCGCCCGCTGGCCGGTGCGGAGCGCGAGGTCCTCACGCAGCGCGGGCAGCAGCGGGCCCGGCGGTGGCGCGCTCGTGACGTTCGAGGTCAGGCTCCAGGCTCTGACCCGCCAGCCTGCGGCGACCAGCCGGAGGGCGCCCATTCCCGAGCGGGCGAACAGCTCGCCGAGCGCGTTGTCCCAGGTCCGGGTCTCGTGTCCTGCCAGCGTCAGCACGGTCCCGGGCGCGGCGCCGCGGGCCAGACCGACCAGCTCGATCGCGACGCGGACGGGCCAGGCGTGTGGGTTTTCGATCGTGAGGCGGGTCCGCCACACCGTGCCCGCGCGGCCGCCCGTGTTGGCGGCCGGCAGCACCCAGAGCGGCGCTTGCGCCGCCAGCAGGGGCCCGCTGTCCGCCGCCCGCGCGAACGTCCCGACGCTCGGCCGACCGGGTGGCGTCCCGTGGACGAGGGCGTCCGCCAGGGTGCGTCCGCCGAGCGCGGTGCTCACCTCGGCGGAGATCATCGTGACCCCCGCGAGCAAGTAGAAGACTGCGACCGACCGCAGCGCCCACCGGCGCCAGCCGGCGGATTGCCGCTCGCCGATCAGCGCCGCGAGGAACGGGATCGGGATCAGCGCCCGGGCGTACGCCCAGGTCTCGCAGTACACCGTCCATCCGAGGAACAACCCCATCCCCGCGAAGGCGAGGAACGTGAGCTCGGCGGTCCGCCATCGCGAGGGCCTGGCCGCCACGGCGGCGAACGCGATCGTCGTGGCGAGGATGGCCACGGTGCCGAACACCTCCTCCCACCAGATCCCGTGTTGGACGATCACGGCGCACTTGTGCGGCAGCCACGCGAACGGCCAGGAAAAGCTGCCGCTGGCCGCGTCGAACGCCCTGCCGAGGACATGCCTGAGGTAGAGCTGCCAGCCGGCGGCGGCGGCGGCCGGAACGCCCGCGAACGCCGCGGCCCTGGCCCACCGTCGCGTCCGCAGCTCGTCGGCGGCGATCGCGAGCGCGGCGAGTGCCGAGGTCTCGCGGGTGAGTACGGCGGCGACGGCGAAGGCGAGCGCGAGCGGCCAGCGGCCGCGGGCGTGCAGCCAGAGCGCGGCGAGCAGGAAGAAGAGCGCCGCCGCATCCGGGGTGCTGCGGAAGATCGCCGCGGCCGTGCCGGCGCCCCCGGCTGCGAGCAGCGCCCACCACGGCGATCTCTCCTCGTCGGCGAGCCAGCGGGCGAGGAGGTAGACCGCGCCGATCGCCAGCCCCCAGCACAGCAGCTGGTAGAAGACGATGGCGGCGGGCGCATGCCCGAGCGCCAGGAGCCAGGCGAGCAGCGGCACCAGGATGCGGGTGGCGCGGTACGAGGGCGCGTCGAGGTAGTGCGGGGTGTCGAGGCGGCGCAGCAGGGGGTCGGTGGCGAGCACCGCGTAGAACGCGCCGTCGTACCCGCTCGGCCCCACGGTCGGGATCGAGGCGAACGCCGGCGGGAGCTGCGTCTGCTCCCCGATCAGGATGAGCGCGCGCACGTCCGAGCCGTAGCGGGTGCGGGCCACGACGGCGACGAGCGCCGTCCAGACGAGCGCCGCGATCAGGGCGACGAGCAGGGGCGCCGTGCGCCGGCCGCGACCGGCGGTGGAAGACTGGCGCCGTGTCGCCGCGAGCGTGGCCGCCTCCTGCACGTCCTCTCGACTCTCTTTCCGAGCGCCCTCCGGCGACGTTCGTCCGATCCCGGTGCGCGCGGAGCGTCGGCGGATTGTACGACACCGTCCCAACGCGACGGCGCGGCGGCGCCGCTCGTATACACTGGCGGCCTCCGGAGTGATGGCGGCACGCCGGCGCGCCGCGGCAGGCGGCGGCCGCGAGGGAGACACGGGATGAGCGGGGACGACGAGGACCGGGGCGCGTCCGGACCGCGAGACGCGGCGCGCGAGCGCTACGCCGCGGCCAGGATCGAGCACTGGGATGCGGTCGCCCGCACCCTCGACAGCCGCCGCGGGCTGGGCGGGGGCTACCACCGGCGGCTGGCGGAGGTCTACCGTTCGCTCATCCCGGAGGGCAGGCGGGTGATCGAGATCGGCTGCGGCGAGGGGGATCTCCTCGCGGCGCTCGCGCCGTCGTTCGGTGTCGGGATCGACTTCTCCGGCGAGATGGTGCGGCGCGCCGCGGCGCGGCACCCGGGCCTGCATTTCCTCCAAGGCGACGCGCACGACCTCTCCGATCTCGAGGGAACGTTCGACGCGGTCGTGCTCTCGGACCTGTTCAACGACGTGTGGGACGTGCAGGGCGTGCTCGAGCAACTGCGGCGTTTCGCCGCGCCGCACACGCGCATCGCCGTCAACTCCTACAGCCACCTCTGGGAGGGCCCGCTGGCGGCGGCGGCGCGGCTCGGCCTGTCGAAGCCCAACCTGCCGCAAAACTGGCTGACCAAGGAGGACGTCGCCAACCTCCTTCGCCTCGCCGGCTTCGAGGTGGTCCGGGCGTGGACCGAGGTGCTCTGGCCGCTCGCGACGCCGGCGCTCGCGGGGCTGTGCAACCGCGTCCTCGTCCGGCTGTGGCCGTTGCGTCACCTCGCCCTCGCCAACTTCTTCGTCGCCCGGGTGCTGCCGGACAGGCCGGTCGATCGTCGGGCGGAACCCGTCGTGTCGGTGGTGGTTCCGGCGCGCAACGAGGCCGGCAACATCCCGGAGATCCTGGCGGGCGTGCCGGAGATGGGCGCCGGCACCGAGATCGTGTTCGTTGAGGGGAACTCCTCCGACGAAACTTGGGACGCCGTCGAGCGGGAGATCGCGGCACACCCCGAGCGGCGCTGCGTGCTCCTCCGCCAGACCGGCGACGGCAAAGGCGACGCGGTCCGGCTTGGCTTCGCCGCGGCGAGCGGCGACGTACTCATGATCCTCGACGCCGATCTCACCGTCCCTCCCGAGGAGCTGCCCCGGTTCTATCGCGCGCTGGTCGAAGGCAAGGGGGAGTTCATCAACGGCGTGCGCCTCGTCTACCCGATGGAGCGGCAGGCGATGCGGCTCGCGAACCTGCTCGGGAACAAGTTCTTCTCCATGGCGTTCTCGTGGCTGCTCGGCCAGCCGATCAAGGACACGCTGTGCGGCACGAAGGTGCTGTGGACGCGCGACTACGAGACGATCGCCGCGAACCGCGCGTACTTCGGCGAGTTCGACCCGTTCGGCGATTTCGACCTTTTGTTCGGCGCCGCCCGCCTCGGCCTCAAGATCGCGGAGCTGCCGGTGCGCTACCGCGAACGCACGTACGGCACCACCAATATCCGGCGCTGGCGGCACGGGGTGCTGCTGCTGAGGATGGTCATCGTCGCCGCCGGGCGGGTGAAGTTCGTGTGATGCGGCGCGCGCCGGAGTAATGTATCCGGCGTTCGGCGGGGCGTCGCCCGCCGCCGTTGATGGGGAGCCTCGGGAGGTCGGCTTGGGCGGGACGGGAAGCCAAGGGGAGAGATCCGGAGCGGGCCGGCGCCGGCCGCTGTCGTCGCGTCTCGCCCTGGCGGCGCTCGCGGCGTACGGGGTCCTGCTGTGGGTCTCGCGTCCGGCGACACCGTTCGAGTGGGACGAGGTGCTGGCGCAGCGCGCGGTCCTGCGGTACGACGTGGCAAACCACTCGCCCCAGCCCCCCGGCTTCCCGGCGTACATCGGCGCCGCCAAGGCGGTCAACCTGGCGACGCGGGACCCGCTGCTCGCCCTCCAGGTCGTCGGCATCGTCGCGGCGCTGGCGGCGCTCGCCGCGACGTGGGCGCTGGCGCGCCGGATGGGGGCGCCGCCGGCGGCGGCGGCCGCCGCCGCGGCGCTGTTGGGCGCGAGCCCGGAGTTCCTCTACAGCGCCGCGGTCGGGATCTCGGACGTCTCGGGGACGTCGGCCGCCGTGGTCGCCGCGCTCGCGTTGGTGGCGGCGGCCGAACGCCCGGCCCTGCTGCCGCTCGCTGGGGCGGCGTGCGGCATCCTCGCCGGAATCCGGCCTCAGAGCGGGGCGGTCGTGCTGCCGGCGCTGGTGTGGGCCGTGGCGGCAGCGGTGCGCGGCCGGCGGTGGCGCGGCCTCGCGCTCGCCGGGCTCAGCGCCGCGGCGGTGGCGGCGGCGAGCTGGGTGCCCGCGATCCTCGTCACCGGGCCGCAGCGCTGGTGGTCGGCGACGACGTGGCACGTCCACTACATGGCCACCGTCGAGCAGACGCGTCACCTGCCCGGGGCCAGGCTCGCCGACATCGCCTACTGGTGGCTGTCCGGCTCGGTCTTCGGGTGGGGGTTCGCGATTCCGCTCGGGGCGCTGGTGATCGCCGGGACCGTCGTGCTCGTCCGCACCGGCCGCGGGCGCCTGGCCGCCCTCGCCGGCGGCGCCGTTGCGCTGCACCTCGCGGCGGCGCTGTTCACGATGAACGAGACCGTGTCGTTGCGCTACATCCTCCCGGCTCTGCCTTTCCTGGCGCTGCTGGCAGGAGGCGCGCTCGCCGCCCCGAGGCGCCTCGTCCGGCGCACGGCCGCCGCGCTGGTGACGCTATGGTGTCTGGCGGCGGTGGCGTGGACGTCGCCGGCGCTCATCGAGCGGCGGCAGCCGGGGCCGGTGTGGGCGGCCCTCACCTGGGTCAAGAAACACTGTGATCCCGCTACGACGCGCGTCGTGTTCGACGGCGTCGCCACGCCGCAGGTGCAGTACGTGCTCGGGCGCGCCGGCTTCCAAATCATGGCCATCGAGCGGGCGAACGCCTTTCTCCTCGGACCCGCGCCGCCCGGGGAGCAGACGCTGTACGTGACCCCGCAGCCGGTGCCGGGCGCCGAGCTCCTGTTCGAGGCGCACCACCGGACCCGGCGCATCGTGCAGCTGGCATGGGGAAGGTACGGGTCGTGTGCGGTGAGCCGGGTGTCGGACGCGGGCGCGGCGCTGTTCTCGCCGGAGTGGCAGGCGCGCAAGGACGGCTGGCGGCTGCGGGGCACGGGGCGGATCGAGCTGCGTGCGGAGGCGAGGCCGGCGGTCGTGCGGCTGTGCGCGGGCGGCGAGGCGATCACGTTGCGGCGGCCAGGATGGCCGGCGGAGGCGATTGCGCCCGGGCGGTGCGTGATGGCGCCGCTGCTCCCCGGCGCCGGCGGCGCGCTGGAGGTGAGCGCGCCTGCGGACTCGGCGGCGTTGATCCCGCCGGTCCAGGTGCTGCCGCTGGCGGCGCTGGACGCGAGCAGCGGGCTGGCGTCGGCGTACATGGTGCCGCAGGTGGCGCATGTGGGGGGCTACGGCGGTGCGCTCTGGCGCACGGACCTGGTGCTGTTCAACCCGCAGGCGCACCCGGTCGCGGTGATGGCGCAGTTCCTGCCGACGGGGCGGGACAACGAGGTCGCGCCGACGATCTCCGGCACGCTCGCGCCCGGCCAGGTGCTCGACGTGCCGGACGTGCTTGCGCTGCAGGGGTTTCGCGACGCCGGCGCCCTGGGCGCGTTGCTCATCCATGCGACCGCCGGGGCCAAGGCGTGCGTATCGGCGGGGTGCAACTTCCTGGCGCTGGCGCGCACCTACAACGCGCGCGCCGTCCCCGGGCTGTGGCGGGCGAGCGAATGGCTGCCGGGAGTGGCGACGGCGCAGGCGCTGCGTCCGGGCGACACGGCCGTCTTCAGCCGTGTGACGAGGTCCGGCGCGGTGGCGGCGAGCGTAGGGGTGGCCTCGTGGTCGGACACCCCGGTGTGCGTGGGAGTGCGCGTGCTCGGGCCCGGGGGGGGCGTCGTCGAAACGCGCACGCTCGAGCTGGCGCGCTTCGGGCATGCGCACGTGCCGCTTGCGGCCGACGTCGCCGGCGGCAAGGTCGAGGTCGAGCTGGTCGGCGCGCCGGCGGGCGCGATCGTCGTCCCGTACGTCTCGCTGGTGGACCGAGGGAGCGGGCAGCCGGCGCACGCCCTCGCGGACACGCTGCCGGAGCACGCCGAGGCCCCAGGGTGGGTCCCGCCGTACCCGGCGGCACGGGTGGCACGATGAGCCCGCATCCTGGAGAGAGCGGACAGCGGGTGGCGCGGGCGGCCGGCGACGCCGCCCCGAGGGTGATGAGGCACAGACCCGAAATCCTCGCTTTCTTCCTCTACGGCGCCCTGTTGCTGGCGCTGCGACCGGCGACGCCGTTCGAGTGGGACGAGGTCCTCTACCAGCGGGCGCTGGACCACTACGACGTCGCCGCCCAGTATCCCCACCCTCCGGGGGTGCCGGCGTACATCGCAGTCGGGAAGGCGGTCTCGTTCGTCACCCGCGACCCGATGGTCGCCATGCAGCTCGTGGCCGTCGCCTCGGCGCTGGCGGCGTTGCTGCTGCTGGCACGCCTCGGGCGGACGCTGGGTGTGCCGCCGCTCGCGGCGGCCGCGGCTGCCGGGTTACTGGCGTTCGTCCCCGGTTTCCTCTTCGCCGCGAACGTCGGGCTCTCCGACGTGCCGGCGACGGCCGGCGCGATCGCCGCGGTGCTCGCCTGCGTGGTCGCCACCCGGAACAGCGCCCGCATTCCGCTGGCCGCCGTGGTCGTGGCGTTCGCTCTGTCGCTGCGGCCGCAGATTGTCGTGGCGTTGCTGCCCGCCGGGCTGGCCGCCGTGGTCATGGCGATCAGGAGGCGGCACTGGCGTCCCCTCGGCCTGGGGGCGCTCGCCGGGGTCGGGGTGTCGGCTGCCGTCTGGGTCCCCGCGATCCTCCTCACCGGCGTGTCGCGCTACATCGCCGCGACGCGGGCCCACCTCCACTGGATGGCCGTCGCCGAGGCCGGCTACCGCCTGCCGGGGTTGGGGTTGAAGGCCGCGCTGGGGGGGTGGCTGCGCGACCCGGTGGGCTCGGGCCCGATGGCCGTCGTGTTCTGGCTGCTGGTCGTGATCGGTGCCGTGGTGTGGTGGGCGACGGGGCGGCGCTGGCTGGTGGTGGCGGCGGTCCTTTCGGGCGGCTCGTACCTCGCGGTCGCGATGTTCACGATGAACGTCTTCTCCTCGGCGCGTTACGGCCTCCCGGCAGTGGCGTTCTTCGCTCTCCTCGCCGGCGGCGTCACCGCCGCGCCGCAACGGTGGCTCCGTCGCGCCGGGCTGGCGGCCGTGGCGCTGTGGAGCGCTGCGGCGTTCGGTTGGGGCCTGCCGGTGTACCTGCTGCGCCGCGAGCCGGCGCCGGTGTGGGCGGCGCTCACCTGGATCCGTGCGCACGAGGATCCCGCCACGACGCTGGTGGTGTACGACGGCGTCGCGACGCCGCACGTCAGGTACGTCCTCGGGAAGGCCGGGTTCCGGATCGTGGAGATGGCGAAGGCGAACGTCGTCCTCGACGGGCCGCCGCGGCCCGGGGCGCAGACGCTGTTCGTGACCCCGCTTCCGGTTCCCGGATGCGACGTCCTGTTCGACGACGTGTGGCGCTCGGCGCGGCTGGCGCAGCTTACGTTCCGCCGCTACCAGGCGTGCGCCGTGAGCCGGGTCCGCGGCGATGGCGGGGCGCTCTTTTCGCCCGAATGGCAGCTGCGCAAGGGGGGCTGGCAGCTGTGGGGGACGGGTCGGATCGAGCTGGGCGCAGGCGCCAGGCCGGCCGTCGTCCGGCTGTGCGCCGGCGGCGAGCCGATCTCGCTGGCGCGGCCGGGGTGGCCGGCGGAAGCGATCGCTCCCGCGCAGTGCGTGATGGTGCCGCTGCTCCCGGGAGCCGCCGGCGCGCTGGCGGTGAGCGCGCCGGCGGACACGGCGACGTTGATCCCGCCGATCCAGATCTTGCCGCTGGCGGCGCTCGACGTGAGCGCCGGACTCGCCCCGGCCTACCTGGTGCCGCAGGTGGCAAACCTGCGCGGGTTCGGCGGGGCGCAGTGGCGAACGGACCTGGTGTTGTTCAACCCGCAGGCGCACCCGCTCGCGGTGACGGCGCAGTTCCTGGCGACGGGGAGGGACAACTCGTCGGCGCCGGAGATGGCCGGAACGCTGGCGGCCGGGCAGGTGCTGAACGTGACCGACGTGCTCTCGTTGCCTGCGTTCCGGGGCGCGACGATGGGCGCCCTGCTCGTGCGCGCGACCGCCGGCAAAGCGCCGTGCGCGGCGGACGACTGTGACTTCCTGGCGCTGGCCCGGACCTACAACGCGCACGTCACGCCCGACCTATGGCGCTCCAGCGAGTGGATGGGGGGCGTGGCCCCGGGCGCGGCCCTCGGTCCCGGGCAGGCGGCGATCGTCCGCCACGTGACGCGGTCGGCGCGGGTGGGCGCGAGCGTCGGGGTGGCCTCGTGGTCCGCCGTGCCGGTGCGCGTGGCCGTGACGGTCAGCGACGGGGGCGGCGCGTTGGTCGAGAGGCGCGAGCTCGAGCTGGCGCCGTTCGGGCACCTGCACGTGCCGCTGCAGGCGGACGTGGGCGACGGGACGGTGACGTTCGAGATCGCCGCGCCCGACGCCGGGGTGCGCGTCGCCCCGTACGTCTCGATGGTCGACCGGGACACCGGTCTGCCGACGCACCTACTGCCGGACGTGGTCCCGGCGCGCCCTTTCCCGGCTCATTGGACACCGCTGTGGCCGCGGGTGGCGGAGCGGCGTTGAGCGCGATGCCGGCGCCGATCCCCGCGGCGGTGCTCTTCGACCTCGACGGCACGCTCGCGGACTCGTTCGCCGGCATCCGCCTGGCGCTCAACGCCGCGCTCTCCGAGGCGGGGATCCCGGACCACGACCTCGACTGGGTGCGGGGGCACGTCGGCCGGGGCGCCCGGGAGCTGGTGCGCGACGCCGCCGGCGCGAGAGTCGAGGGAGCGGCCCTGCCGTCGCTCACGGCTCGCTACCTCGAGGTCTACCGTGCCGTCTACCTCGCGCATACGCCGCCGTTTCCCGACGTCGCGTCGGTGCTCGAGTTCGCCGCGGCGGGCGCCGCGGGACGGGTCGCCGTGGTCTCCAACAAGGACGAGGATCTGTCGCGCCTCTGGCTGCGCCACGCCGGTCTCGACCGTTTCGTCGCGGCCGTCGTCGGGCCCGACACCTACGGCGTCCGCAAGCCCGACCCGGGTGCGCTCAGGCCGGTGTTGCGCGGTTTCGGCGTGGCGCCGGACGACGCGCTGGTGGTCGGCGACATGGTCGTGGACGCCGCGGCCGCCGCGGGGATCGGGGCCCCGATGATCGGCGTCAACGCCGGCCCCGCCGCCGGCGAGGCGTTGCGGGCGGCGGGCGCGGTGGCGGTGCTCGATCGCGTCGGCGAGCTGCCGGCGTGGCTCGTCGGCCACGGCGTCGGCTGGCGGTACCATGGACCCGTCAGCAACGGGGTGCGGGTGCCCGGCGCAGGGGAGGAAGGGACATGAGCGCGACGCTTCGCGTTGGTCTGGTCTTCGGCGGGCGTTCCGGGGAACACGAGGTGTCGCTGGTTTCGGCCGGCTCGGTGGCCGCGGCGCTGGACCGCTCCCGGTACGAAGTGGTCCCCATGGCGATCGACCGGGCCGGGCGGTGGGCCGACCCGGCCGCCGCGTCCGCGGTGCTCGCGGCGGTGGGCGCGAAGCCCGACCGGGCGCCGGAGTTCACCGGCTCCGCGGCGCTCGACCCCCGGCTGCTCGACGGCTCGGTGGACGTGGTGCTCCCGATCCTGCACGGGCCGTTCGGCGAGGACGGCACGATCCAGGGGCTGTGCGAGGTGTTGGACCTGCCGTGCGCCGGGTGCGGCGTCGCGGCGAGCGCGGTCACGATGGACAAGGTCCTCTCCAAGCGGCTGTTGCGGGAAGCGGGGCTGCCGACGCCGCAGTTCGAGGCGGTCACGGCGGCCCAGTGGGCGCGCGAACGCATCCGCTGCGAGGCCCGCTGCCTGGCGCTGCCGTTCCCCCTGTTCGTCAAGCCGGCGCGCCTCGGCTCCTCGGTCGGGATCAGCAAGATCGGCAGCGTCGAGCCGTTCGCCGCCGCGGTCGAGGCGGCGTTCGTGTATGACGACCTGGTGATCGTCGAGGAGGGGATCCCGGGGCGGGAGATCGAGGTCGCCGTGCTGGACGGCGAGCCGCCGCTCGCATCGCTCCCGGGCGAGGTGGTGCCGGGGCACGAGTTCTACGATTACGCCGACAAGTACCTCGACGACGCGTGCCGGTTGCTGGCGCCCGCCCCGCTCGAGGCGGAGCAGGTGGTCGAGGTGCAGCGCCTCGCGCTCGCCGGGTTCGCGGCCCTGGGGTGCGAGGGCATGGCACGGGTCGATTTCCTCCTCGACTCGCGCGACGGCCGCTTCCTCATCAACGAGCTGAACTCGATCCCGGGCTTCACCCCGATCTCGATGTTCCCGCGGCTGTTGGGGCTGTCGGGCGTGGCGTACCCCCGCATCCTGGACCGGTTGATCGATCTGGCGCTGGCGAGCCACACCGCGAAGAGGCGGCTCGCCGCCGCCGCGTTGCGGCCGCTCGAGGAGCGGGCGAAGTAGAAGCCTGGGCGAGCCCGAAGACCGGCGCGGTGTCGCCACGCCATCCGGTTTCCTGCTACCCTGTGCCCCCGACGCGGCCTTGATCACGGGCCGGCGAGGCCGTACCATAAACTTGTGAATTAGTTCATTTGCAGCCCGAAGGGGCGAGGAGGCTGTCATGAGCACTGGGAAGGTCACGCGCGAGGAGTCCCTCGCCTACCACACCGGCAAACACCACGGCAAGGTCTCGGTGGTCCCCACCAAACCGTGCCTGACGCAGCGGGATCTCTCGATGGCGTACACGCCCGGCGTGGCCGAGCCGTGCCGAGAGATCGAGCGCGACCCGGCGCTCGCCTACGAGTACACGAGCAAGGGGAACCTGGTGGGGGTGATCTCGAACGGCACCGCGGTGCTCGGGCTCGGGGACATCGGCGCCCTCGCCGGGAAGCCGGTGATGGAGGGCAAGGGCGTCCTGTTCAAGCGCTTCGCCGACATCGACATCTTCGACATCGAGATCGACACGCACGACCCCGACGAGGTGGTCCGGTTCTGCCAGCTCATCGAGCCGACCCTCGGCGGCATCAACCTCGAGGACATCAAGGCGCCGGAGTGCTTCTACATCGAGGAGACGCTCAAGAAGACGATGAAGATCCCCGTCTTCCACGACGACCAGCACGGCACCGCGATCATCTCGGCGGCCGCGTTCCTCAACGCGATCGAGGTGACCGGCAAGACGATCGGCGACGTCAAGGTGGTGTTCTCGGGCGCCGGCGCCGCCGGCATCGCCTGCGCCAAGCTCTACCTGCACCTCGGGGTCAAGCTCGAGAACCTGTTCTTCGTCGACACCAAGGGCGTGATCTACAAGGGCCGCAAGGAAGGGATGAACCCGTACAAGGAGCAGTTCGCGCAGGACACGGACGCCCGCACGCTGGCGGACGTGATGCGCGGCGCCGACGCCTTCGTCGGCGTGTCGGGGCCCAACGTCGTGACCCCCGACATGCTGCGCTCGATGAACGACGACCCGATCGTGTTCGCGATGGCGAACCCGGACCCGGAGATCACCTACGAGCTCGCGTTGGCGACGCGCAAGGACGTCATCATGGCGACCGGGCGCTCGGACTACCCGAACCAGGTCAACAACGTCCTCGGCTTCCCGTTCATCTTCCGCGGCGCCCTCGACGTGATGGCGAGCCAGATCAACGAGGAGATGAAGATGGCGGCGGTCAAGGCGCTCGCCGCCCTCGCCAAGGAGGACGTGCCGGATTCCGTCGTGCGCGCGTACGGCGGCAAGCCGTTCAAGTTCGGGCGCGAGTACCTGATCCCGAAGCCGTTCGACCACCGCGTGCTGCTCTGGGAGGCGCCGGCGGTCGCCGGGGCCGCGATCGCCTCAGGCGTCGCGCGCAAGCCCTGGTCGTCGCGCGAGGACTACGTCCGTGAGCTGGAATCGCGGCTGTCGCGCATCCGCCGCGTCATGCACGTCGTCATGGACAAGGCCAAGGCCGACCCCAAGCGGATCGTGTTCGCCGAGGGCGACCACCCGAAGATCGTGCGGGCGGCCAAGATCCTGGTGGACGAGGGCATCTGCACGCCGGTGCTGGTGGGCGCCAAGGCGGCGATCGAGCCGCTGCTGAAAGAGTTCGAGGTCCCCAGGAACAAGGTCGAGGTCGTCGAGCCGACGTCGCACCCCAACTTCGACTCCTACGTGAAGACGTTCCACGAGCTGCGCTGGCGGCGCGGGATGGCGCCGGAGGACGCGGCCAAGGCCCTCAAGGACCCGGTCTACTTCGGCAACATGATGGTGCGCGAAGGCGACGCCGACGGGCTGATCTCGGGCCTCACGATGCACTACCCGGACACCATCCGGCCGACGCTCCAGATCCACCACGGCGACGGCGTCGAGGGCCGGGCCGCGGGGGTCTACCTCCTCCTGTTCGAGGACCGCATGATCTTCATCGCCGACACCACGGTGAACCTCGACCCCACCGCCGAGGAGCTGGCGGAGATCGCGCACGGCGCGGCCGAGGTCGCGCGCGACTACTTCGACGTCGAGCCGCGGATCGCGATGCTGTCGTACTCCAACTTCGGCTCGAACACCGACGTCAAGACGACGAAGGTGCGCCGGGCACGGGAGATCGTGGGCGAGCGCTGGCCCGATCTGACGGTGGACGGCGAGATGCAGGCCGACACCGCCGTCGAGCCCACGATCGCCCGGGAGACCTACCCGTTGTCCGCGATCCAGGGCGATGCCAACGTCCTCATCTGCCCCGACCTCGAGTCCGCGAACATCGCGTACAAGCTGCTCTGGCGCCTCGCCAAGGTCGAGGCGATCGGGCCGATCCTGTCCGGCGTGAAGGCCGCGGTCCACGTCCTCCAGCGCGGCGTCGAGGTCCCCGACATCGTCAACATGGCGGCGATGTGCGTGCTCAAGGCCCAGAACATCGCCGAGGGGAAGCGGGAGAAGCCGGCCGCGAAACCTGCCAAAGGCGGCCGGAAGAAGTAAGCCCCGAGGCCGATCGCATCCGGGACCCCGCACGGGCGCGGGGTCCCTTTCTTTTCCGGGCGGGGTTGCGGCGGTCCGCGCGGCCGGCGGTGCCTGGGTGCGCGTGAGGGTTTGACAGCCCCGACCGCCCCCGCGTAGCATGCCGGCAGGCAGCGACCACAAAGGGGAGGCGAGACGATGAAACGGAGTATCAGGGTTCTGGGGATTGCGATGTTGACTCTGTCGCTTCCGGTCCTGGCGCTGGCGCAGACCGGCGGGCTGCGCTACTCGATCACCGTCAGCAAGTTCGACAACAAGGCGGGGTGGGCCGGGCAGTGGGACATCGGGGACGCCTGGGGCACCATCATGACCGACCTGCTCAACCAGACCGGCAAGTTCATCGTCCTGGGCGAGAAGGACATGCGGCAGGAAGCGATGGCCGAGCAGGACTTCGCGGCCTCGGGGCGCGCGGCGGGCGGCGCCAAGGCCCCGGTCACCGGCCAGATGACCCCCGCGCAGCTGCTCGTCAAGGGCGCCATCACGCACGTCCAGGACAGCACGGCGGGCGGCCACGGCGGCGTGAGCGTCGGCGGCTTCCGCATCGGCGGCGCGGGCGGCAAGGGCGAGGTCAACGCGACCATCTACATCGTCGACTCCACGACCGGCCAGGTGCTGGCGTCCAAGAGCGTGGTCGGCGTCTCGACCAAGAAGGGCCTCGACGTCGGCTACAGCGGCGCCGGCTGGGGCGCCGACGCCGGCGGCTACCAGAAGAGCAACGTGGGCAAGGCCGTCACGGCCGCCTGCAAGGAGGCGGTCGATTTCCTCGTCGAGCAGCTGCCGAAGATCCCCTGGACCGGCACGGTCGCCCAGGTGGCCGGCGGCAAGGTGTACGTCAACCGCGGCTCGCGCGAGGGGGTCAGCGCCGGGCAGGAGTTCGTCGTCGGGGAAGCCAACGTGGTGCGCGACCCGGACACCGGCGAGATCCTCGACCAGAGCGTCAACGAGGTCGCGCGCCTCGAGGTGACGCAGGCGAAGGAGAAGCTCTCGATCTGCACCGTCAAGAGCGGCAACGCGGCAGCGATCAAGCGGGGGATGATGGTGAAGCTGCCGTGACGGGGGCGGCGGCCACGCGAAAGTTGCGAGCATCGATGCATCCGTGACGGCTGGCGCCCGCCGTCGGGCGCCAGCTTGCGCGTCTCCCACCTTCCGGCGCCGGCTTTGGCGCGCAGGCCGGGGGGCGGGCGCGAGCGGGGAAAGGCGAAGGTGGGTGCGATGACCCCGGCGAAAATCGGCCACTACACGATCGTCTCCGAACTCGGGCGCGGGGGCATGGGCGTCGTCTACAAGGCGCACGAGGAGTCGCTCAACCGCTTCGTCGCGATCAAGGTTCTCGGCGAGCACCTCTGCACCGACCCGACGTTCGTGACGCGCTTCGTGCGCGAGGCGCAGGCCGCCGCGGCGCTGTCGCACCCGAACATCATCCAGATCTTCTTCATCGGCGAGGACGAAGGCCGCCACTTCTTCGTCATGGAGTACGTCTCCGGCAAGTCGCTGCTCGCGATGGTGCGCGAGGAAGGCCGCATCGACAACCCGCGCGCGGCGCAGTACATGCTCCAGGCCGCCAACGGGCTCGCGGTCGCCCACGACAAGGGGTTCCTGCACCGCGACATCAAGCCGGCCAACCTCATGGTGGACGAGCGCGGCCTGCTCAAGATCGCCGATTTCGGCCTGGCGCTGCCTCAGGACGCGGCGACGCGGCTGACCGCGACGGGGATGCTGATGGGGACCCCCGGCTACCTCTCTCCGGAGCAATGCCGGGGCGAGGCGGTCGACCGGCGCACCGACATCTATTCGCTCGGCGTCACCTTTTTCGAGCTCCTGTCCGGCCACACGCCGTTCCACGCCGACAGCCCGCTCGCGCTGCTGCGCAAGATCCTCGAGGAGGAGCCGCCCGACATCGCGTCGTTGAGCGACGCGGTGGATCCCGAGACGCGCAGGATCGTGCACCGCATGATCGCCAAGGACCCGGGCCAGCGCTACCAGGACTGCCACGAGCTGGCCGCCGACCTCGAGCGCCTGCTCGGCGCCGCCGGGGCGCGAGCCGGATCGGGGGGGATCGCGGGGATGCGCGGCGCCGCCGCCGGGCCGATCGGCTCCGAGGGCGGCGGCAACGAGCCGACGACGCGCCTTCCCGGCGCCGCCGGTGCGCCGGCATCGACGCCCGCAGGGGCGTCCGCGGCGGGCGCCCAGGCGTCTCGGCCGCCCGCCACCGCGGTTTCGGCCGCCCCTTCCGGCGCCGCGCCCGCTGCGGCCGCCGGAAGGGGCGGCCGAAACC
>SCRJ01000180.1 GCA_004298115.1 Acidobacteriota bacterium | reverse complement strand
GCGCGCCGCGCGAGCGGTCTCGTGCCCTCCGAGCTCGACGACCGCGCGCCCGGCGACCGCACCCAGCATGGCCCCGGGGCGTGCGCGCTTGACGCTTTGCGGTCGTTGCGATAGATTACCCGTCCCGGTCTGACCGGGCTTGTGTTCTTTGGCAGTGAAATCGGGGACGAGGGCGGGCCACAAGAGCCCCGCGGAGCGCGTGCTCCGGGGGACGCCCGCCGGCAGCCCGCGGAGCAGGCGCGTAGCTCAGCTTGGTTAGAGCGCTACCTTGACACGGTAGAGGTCAGCGGTTCGAGTCCGCTCGCGCCTACCATTTGAGTGCAGGCTCCGCATGCGAGAACAGGCGCGTAGCTCAGTTGGTAGAGCGCATCCCTCACACGGATGAGGTCTGCGGTTCGAGCCCGCACGCGCCTACCACTTACGCCGTGGCTCGCCGCTGCCGTCCCCAACCGGAGGACGGCTTTTTTGTTGCCCGGCCTCCGGATTGTTGGCGCGGCCGCCGGCCGCGCCGGGGTGGGCGGGCGACGGCGCCCGTCCCGCGAGCGGTACGGGATGAGATGCTGGAGAGGGCGATGAGCGCCGAGACGATCACACTGACCTTGCCGGACGGGAGCGCGAGGGAGTTCCCCGCGGACGCGACGCCGCTCGAGGTGGCGCGGACGATCGGGGAGCGCCTGGCCAAGGCCGCCGTGGCGGGGCAGCTCGACGGGGCCGTCGTGGACCTGCGGGCGCCGATCAGGCGCTCGGGCGCGTTCCGCGTGCTCACGGCGAAGGACCCCGAGGCCGGGGCGGTGATCCGCCACTCCGCCGAGCACGTGCTCGCGGACGCGGTCGAGCGCGTGTTCCCGGGCACGATCATCGACGCCGGGCGCCAGGACCACTCCGAGAAGTTCCAGTACGACTTCCGCATCGACCACGCCTTCACCCAGGAGGACCTCGAGAAGATCGAGGCCGAGATGGCCCGCATCGTCAAGGAAGGGCGGCCGTTCGAGCGCCGGGTCGTGGGCAGGCCGCAAGCCGCCGAGATCTTCAAGAGCCGGAAGGAAGAGATCAAGCTCGTCCGTCTGGCGGATATCCCCGAGGGCGACGAGATCACGCTGTTCCAGCACGGCGAGTTCGTGGACCTGTGCCGCGGGCCGCACGTGCAGCGCACCGACCAGATCGGCGCGTTCAAGCTGATCGAGACCTCGGGCGCCTACTTCAAGGGCGACGAGCGCAACGAGATGCTGCAGCGCATCTACGGCACCGCGTTCGCGACGAAGGAGGAGCTCGACGCCTACTTCGCCAAGATCGAGGAGGCGCGCCGCCGCGACCACCGCCGTCTGGGCAAGGAGCTCGACCTGTTCTCGTTCTCGCCGCTCGCCCCGGCCTCGCCGTTCTTCCACCCGAAGGGCGCCGCGGTGTACAACGAGCTGCTCGCGTTCATGCGCGGCCTGTACGTCAAGTACGGCTACCAGGAGGTCATCACCCCGCAGCTGTTCGACGCCGAGCTGTGGAAGACCTCGGGGCACTACTTCCACTACAAGGAGAACATGTTCTTCGCCGAGGTGGACGAGCGCGAGTACGGTCTCAAGCCGATGAACTGCCCCTCGCACTGCGTCCTGTTCGGCGTCCACGCGCACTCCTACCGCGACCTGCCGCTGCGCATCGCCGACTTCGGCCGGCTGCACCGCTACGAGCGCTCGGGCGTGGTCCAGGGGCTCACGCGGGTGCGCTCGTTCTGCCAGGACGACGCCCACATCTTCTGCATGCCGTCGCAGATCGGCGCCGAGGTGGACAGCCTGTTCGACCTGATGTTCGAGGTGTACGGGACGTTCGGCTTCAACGACCCCGTGGTCTACCTCTCCACCAAGCCCGAAGGCGCGATGGGCGACGACGCCCTGTGGGAGAGCGCCGAGTCGCAGCTGCAGGAGTGCCTGACGCGGCGCGGCGTGGCGTTCACGGTCAACACCGGCGACGGCGCCTTCTACGGGCCGAAGATCGATTTCGTCGTCCACGACGCGATCGGCCGCGAGTGGCAGCTCGGCACGATCCAGCTCGACTGGAACCTGCCCGAGCGCTTCAAGCTCGCGTACGTCGGCGAGGACGGCGCCGAGCAGCGCCCGGTGATGCTGCACCGCGCCGTGCTCGGCTCGGTCGAGCGCTTCTTCGGGGTCATGCTCGAGCACTTCGCGGGCGACCTGCCGCTCTGGCTGGCGCCGGAGCAGGCGCGCGTCCTCCCCGTCTCGGACAAGTTCCTCGACGCGGCCCGGGCGGTGAAGGCCGGACTGGTCGCCGCCGGCCTGCGGGCCGAGGTGGACGAGCGCTCGGAGAAGCTCGGCGCCAAGATCCGCGACGGCGAGCTCGCCAAGGTGCCGGTGTTGCTCATCGTCGGGGCGCGGGAGGCCGAAGCGGGTGGCGCCTCGGTCCGGCTGCGCCACCGCGGCGACCTCGGCTCGAGGACGCTCGACGAGATCGCGGCCACGATGACCGCGACGACGAAGCAGCGTGCCCTGGACCCGTGGCCGGAGGCGAAGTGAGCCTCCGGCTTTCGTTTTCGCCAATTGTGGGGCGGGCGCCCTCGCCCGCCATCGTGAGCATGGGTGCGGCCGAGGGCGGCCGTGCCACAGGGAGGCTGTAATGCCGAAGATCAAGACGTTGCGCGCGGCGGCGAAACGGTTCAAGAAGACCGGAACCGGAAAGATTATGCGCCACCACGCATTCCACAGTCACATTCTGGGCAAGAAGACGTCGAAGCGGAAGCGGCACCTGCAGAAGGATGCGGTGCTGACTCCGGCCGACGCCAAGGTCGTGGAGCGCATGCTCCCGTACGCGAAGTAGGAGGTTGACATGCGCGTGAAGCGTGGACACAACCGGGTTGCCAGGCGCAAGAAGGTTCTCAAGCTCGCCAAGGGCTACTACCTCACCAAGCACAACGCCTACCGCATGGCGAAGCTGCAGGTCGAGCGTTCGCTGCAGTTCGCCTACCGCGACCGCCGGCAGCGCAAGCGCTCGATGCGCTCGCTGTGGATCGTGCGGATCAACGCGGCGGCGCGGCAGTTCGAGATCTCGTACTCGCAGCTGATCGCCGGGCTGAAGGCGGCGGGGTGCGAGCTCGACCGCAAGGCGCTCGCCGACATGGCCGTGCGCGACATCGCCGGCTTCGGCGAGCTCGCCAAGACCGCCAAGAAGAGCCTGGAGGCCAAGCCGGCCGCCTGATGGCGACCGACCCCCTCGAACGGGCGCGGGAGGAGTTCCTCGCCGCGCTGGCCGCGGCGGGCCGCGATGCGGCCCGCGTCGAGGCCGTGCGCGTCCGCTTCGCCGGCCGCCGCTCGGGCCTGCTGCGCGACCTCGAGGAGGCGCTCAAGACGCTGCCGCGCGAGGCCAAGCCCGCCTACGGCAAGGCGCTCAACGAGCTGAAGAAGCTCGTCGAGGAACGGCTCGCGGCGGCGCAGGCCCAAGCGGAGGCGGCCGGGCGCCGGCCGCAGGCGCTCGACGTCACGTTGCCGGGGCGGCGGCCTCGGGTCGGCGCGCTCCACCCGGTGACCCTCGTCCGCCGGGAGATCGAGGAGATCTTCCTGCGCATGGGGTACTCGGTCGCCGACGGCCCCGAGGCCGAGGACGACTGGCACAACTTCGAGGCGCTCAACTTCCCCCCGGACCATCCGGCGCGCGACAGCCAGGACACCTTCTTCCTCGCCGGCGGCCGCCTGCTGCGCACGCACACCTCGCCGGTGCAGATCCGCACGATGGAGACGACGCCGCCGCCGATCCGGGTGATCATCCCGGGCCGCGTCTACCGCTGCGACTCCGACCTGCGGCACTCGCCGATGTTCCACCAGGTCGAGGGGCTGGCGGTGGGCGAGGGGATCACCTTCGCCAACCTCAAGGCCACCCTCGAGGCGTTCGTGCACGTCCTCTTCGACCCGCGCCTTGCGGTGCGGTTCCGCCCGTCGTTCTTCCCGTTCACCGAGCCCTCCGCCGAGGTGGACATCACCTGCGTGCTCTGCCTCGGCAAGGGGTGCCCGATGTGCTCGGGGAGCGGCTGGATCGAGATCCTCGGCGCCGGGATGGTCGACCCGCGCGTGCTGCGCGCCTGCAACCTCGACCCGGAGCGTTACAGCGGCTTCGCCTTCGGCTGCGGCCTCGACCGCGTCGCGCTGCTCAAGTACCGCCTCCCCGACCTGCGCCTGCTCTTCGCCGGCGACGAACGGCTGCTGCGCCAGTTCGAGGGGGTGGCGCGATGAAGTTCAGTCTCGCCTGGCTGCGCGACCACCTCGAAGGGACGGCCTCCGCGGACGAGCTGGCGGCGAAGCTGACCGCCGCCGGGATGAACGTCGAACTGCGGGAGCGGGACGGTGACGATGAGGTGTTCGACGTGGACGTCACCGCCAACCGCCCCGACGCGATGAACCACCGCGGCCTCGCCCGCGAAGCCGCAGCGGCCGGGTGCGGCACGCTCAAGCCGCTCGCAACCGCCGTCGTCGAGGGCGCGGTCGTGGTCGGCGACCTCGCGAAGGTCACGGTCGAGGACGCCGCCGGCTGCCCGCGGTACTGTGCCCGCGTCGTGCGCGGCGTCAAGGTCGCGCCGTCGCCGGCGTGGCTCGCCCGCCGCCTCGAGCGCTGCGGCGTGCGGCCGGTCAACAACGTCGTGGACGCGACCAACTACGTGCTGCTCGACGTCGGCCAGCCGCTGCACGCCTTCGACCTGGCGCTCCTGGCGGGACACGAGATCCGGGTGCGGCGCGCCCGCCCCGGCGAGGCGATCACGACCCTCGACGGCGTCGGGCGCAGCCTGGCCGCGGACGACCTCGTGATCGCCGACGCTGCGCGCGCCGTCGGCGTCGCCGGCGTGATGGGCGCCGCCAACAGCGAGATCTCGGACGCAACCACGGACGTCCTCATCGAGTCCGCGACCTTCGACCCGCGCCGGGTGCGCGCCACCGCCCGCCGCCTCGGCCTCAAGACGGAGGCGTCGCACCGCTTCGAGCGCGGCACCGACCGCGCCATGGCGCGCACCGCCGCGGACCTGGCGGCCAAGCTGATCGCGCGTCTGGCCGGCGGCGAGGTGGCCGCCGGCGTCCTCGACTCCGACCCCGAGATGCCGGCGCCGCGCGAGATCGCGTTCTCGCTCGCGCGCCTGTCCGCCTTCGTGGGTTGCGCGATCCCCGCCGAGTTCGCCGTGCAGGTCCTGGCGGCGCTGGAGCTGGCGCCGCGGCGCGCCGGCGACGCCGTGACCTGCACCGTACCGCCGTGGCGGATGGACCTCGAGCTGGCGGAGGACGTGTACGAGGAGGTGCTGCGCCACTTCGGCTACGAGAACGTGCCCGCGGAGCTTCCCCTCGCGGCCGTCAAACCGGGCCGGCGCCTGGGCACCTGGCCGCTCACCGAGCGCGCCCGCGACGCCCTCGCCGGCGTGGGGGCGGCGGAAGCCTTCACCTACGCGTTCGTCTCGGCCGAGGTCGAGACGGCCGCGGCGGCATCGCCCCTCGCCCAGCGCGGCGGGGCCGTGGCCGTCGCCAACCCGCTGTCGGCGCGGCTGGCCGTGATGCGCCGCTCGCTGCTCGCCGGCCTGGCCGAAGCCGCCGCCGGCAACCTCCGCCGCGGCGCCGACAGCGTGCTGCTCGGCGAGGTGGGGCGGGTGTTCTTCGCCCGCGACGGCGGCGTCGCCGAGGAGGAGCGTTTGGCCCTCGCCCTGGCCGGCAGCGTCGGCGGGTGGGACGCGGTGCGCGCGGCCGACTTCCTCGATCTCAAGGGCGCCGTCGAGGCCGTCCTCTCGGAGCTGGGCGTCACGGGCACCCAGTGGCGGCCCGCCGCGGCTGCGGTCCTCGCCGCGGGCGAGGGCGCCGAGGTCGTGCAGGACGGCCGCGTGATCGCCGTGGCCGGCCGCCTCGCCGACGACGCGGCGTTCGACCTGCCGGCGCCGGTGTGGGTCGCCGAGATCGACCTCGCGGCGGCCGCCGCCGCGCGCGTGCCGGCGTTCGAGCCGCTGCCGCGCTACCCGGCGGTCGCGGCGGATCTCACCGTGCGCCACGCGCTGTCGCTGTCGTACGCCGAGCTGGCCGCCGCCGTCACGGCCGCCGGTCCGGCCTGGCTCGAGTCGGTCGCCCCCGTCGTGCGCTACCGCGGCGAGGGGGTCGCGCCGGACGAGGTCAAGACCACCGTGCGGCTGACCTACCGGCACCCCGAGCGGTCGCTCACGCAGGACGAGGTCAACGCCGCGCACTTCGCGCTCATGGACAGGCTCGGCCGCGAACTTGCGGTGAGCTTTTCGTAGGGAGGCCGCATGGACGTCTTTGCCGCTCTTGAAGAACGCGTCGAGAAGCTGATCGTGGCCCACAAGGAGCTGCAGGCCCGCGTCGCCGACCTCGAAGAGGAGAACCGCCGCCTCCGGGAGGGCGGGGAGGCGAGCGAGGAGCTTTCCGGCCGCATCGCCGAGCTCGAGACCGAACGCGCCGAGGTCCGCGCGCGCCTTGAGCGCCTGCTCAAGTCCGTCTCCGAGATCGAGTTGTAGCGGGCGCCCACGCGGCGGTCGCGCCCCACATCGAGACGACGACGTATCTCGCTTCTATGTGGGGCGCGCGCGCCGCGCGCGCTTCTTCTTGTCCTCCGCAGCGAACGACGGCGCGCCCGGCGGTCGCGCCCCACATCTGAACTACGCGCGTGCGGCGGTCGTCCAGGCGTAATGAGAAGG
>SCRJ01000179.1 GCA_004298115.1 Acidobacteriota bacterium | reverse complement strand
CATCGGTGGGGCGAGGCGTGGCTCGGGCCGCTCGGCTGGGTTCCGTTCGACCCCGGCGCCGCCGTCGGCCTCGTCTCGGTGCGGTACATCCCGCTCGTGGGCTCGGGCGAGGGGGCGAGTCTGGTGGGCGTGCGCCTGGAGCGTATCGACGAGCGCGGCTATCTCGGGGTGCCGGTGCGCGCCGGGCTGCGGGTCCTGCCGGTCGGCGGCGTCACGTTGCGGTGCGTCGCGCCGGCCGGCGCGCCGGAGATCACCGCGCTGCTGGTGGGGCCGGACGGGTCGCGCTGGGCCCGCCGCGGCGGGCGCGAGGTCGTGTTCGGCGGCATGCTGCCGGGCCGCTACCGCCTGATGTGGCGCGCGAGCGGGCGGCCGGCGGCGCTGAACCTGGTCCTCGGCGAGGTCCCGGACGTGCTCGTGGATCTGGGCGCCGGGGGAGAGGCGGGACCGTGAAGGCGATCCTCGGGCGGTTGTCGGAGTTGGGGCTGCGGGAGATCAGCAAGCTCCTCACCGCCGCCGGCGCGGAGGGTGTGCTCGAGGTCGACGGCCCCGGGGGCGTCGCCCGCGTCGCGTTCCGGAACGGCCATCTTGCCGGCGAGGCGTCGGCGGCGTTGCTGACGGCCTACGCGACCCGCAACGGCACGTACTGCTTCCGCCCCGGTGGAACGGGACCGGTCCTCGAGTGGCTGCCGCAGGAGGAGTTCTTCGCCCGTCTCGACGCGGACGCGCGGACGACGAAGGCGGGATCGCCCACGCGCAGCGACGTCACGCGCGGCACCGAGCCGTCCGCGGCCGGTGATCCGCTGGCGGAGTTGCGCGACTCGCTCGCCCAGATCCCGATTCCGGGCGGCGTCGCGCGGGTCCTGGTGGCGGCGGCCGACCCGCGCCCGTACCGGACGTTGATCCCGCAGTGGCGGCAGCGCGGCTGGGACGTGGTGCTGGACGACGCGCCGCGGTGGCCCGAAGGACCGGCGCCGCGCCTGGTGGTCGAACACCTGCCGATGACCGCGACGCTTGCCGGCCAGGACACGAGCTGGCTCGCGCTCGCCAGACGCGCCGTGTCGCGGCGGCCGCCGGTGCCGGTGCTCTGGGTGGGAGGACTTTCCGATCCCTGGCTCCGGCACGAGGCGATCGTCGCCGGCGTGGAGTTCATGCTGCCGGCGCCGGCCGGCGACGCCGGCGAAGCCGCCCGCTGGTTCCGCGACGACCTGACGCTGCTCGCCGACCGGATCCTGAGCCGGCGGGGCGAGACCGGGGTGGGGGAGGCCGAAGCGTTCCGCGACTTCTTCCTCGCCCTCCAGGTCGATGCCGACCCGGCCGAGGTGCGCGCCTCGCTCCTCCGGTTCGCGGGGACGTTCTTCGCCCGCGGGGCGCTGCTCGAAATCCGCGACGCGGTGTTCGAGTCGGTGGGCGGCTACGGCTTTGCGCTCACCAGCCCGGTGCGGATCTCCCGCGGACTCGCGGCGCTCGAGGAGGTCGTCGTCGAGCGCCACGGCGTCCGCCTCGACGCCCGCTCCGACGAGGCGAGCAGCGCGGTCGCCAGGGCCGTGGCCGCACGCGACGGCCTCGACCGGGCCGAGGTGCTGCCGGTCCTCGCCGGCGGCGATTGCACGGCGCTCTTCCTTGGCGACCGGCCGCTTGTGGAGGCCGGGGGGACCGAGGCGCTGGCGGGGGTGTTGGCGCGCAGCGGCGCCCTCATCGGCCTGACCCCGGTCAAATAGGCGCCGCCCGTGGCGCCGCCGATAGCGGACCATCCGCGGCGTTGCGCTCACCCCGCTCGCGTCCTCATGTAGCCTCCGGCTACACTCCGGCGCGGCGGGGTTCGCGCGCCTTGCCAGGGGCCGGGCATCACACTTTGTTCGCGGTTCGGCAGCGCTGGTTCGGCGGCCGAGAGATGTGGTTACCCCCTGGTCAGGCCGCCGGCAGCAAAGTGTGATCACCGGCCCCTACCACTCTCGGCGGCGCGGCTACACGCCCCGAGTGGCGAGGCCCTGCATTCGGCGGAGCGTTCGTCTGCGATGGGGGCGCTCGGTGCTGGGCGCCCTGCGGCCGGCGCCGCCGCGCGGCGTTCGCCCGGCCGCGATTAGCCGCTGTCGCTCGCGACCCACGACGCACGATCCACGACCCACGACCCACGCCTCTGGCACTGGGCTACAATCGGCGCGCGGAGGGAATTGATGGCTCTACCGTACGATCCGCAACAGATCGAGCCGCGCTGGCAGGAGTACTGGGCGCACGAGGGGTTCGCGGCGGTGGACACCGCGGGCGAGAAGGACCTCTACATGCTGATGATGTTCCCGTACCCGTCGGGCGACCTGCACGTCGGGCACGGGCGCAACTACATCCTCGGCGACTGCCTGTTCCGCATGTTCCTGATGCAGGGCCGCAAGGTGCTCAACCCGATGGGGTGGGATGCGTTTGGCCTCCCCGCCGAGAACGCGGCGATCAAGCGCAACATCCACCCGCACGAGTGGACCGTGGCCAACATCGGCCGCATGAAGGACCAGTTCCGGCGCTGGGGGATCCTCTACGACTGGGACAAGGAGATCGCCTCCTGCGAGCCCGAGTACTACCGCTGGAACCAGTGGCTGTTCAACCGCATGCTCGAAAGTGGACTCGCGTACCGCGGCAAGTCGCCGGTCAACTGGTGCCCGTCGTGCCGCACCGTGCTGGCGAACGAGCAGGTCGTCGCGGGCGGGTGCGAGCGCTGCGGCACGCCCGTCGAGCAGCGCGACCTCGAGCAGTGGTTCCTGCGCATCACCGCGTACGCCGACCGCCTTCTCGAAGGGCTCGATCGCCTCCCGGACTGGCCGGAGAAAGTCAAGCTGATGCAGCGCAACTGGATCGGGCGCTCGGAGGGGTGCGACGTCCGGTTCGCGGTCGAGGCCGTCGCCGAGCCCCTCACGGTGTTCACCACGCGCGTCGACACGATCTACGGCGCGACGTTCGTCGCGCTCGCCCCCGAGCACCCTCTGGTCGAGCGTTTCCGCGCCACGGCGCCGGACCCCGACTTCGGCGAGTTCGTGGACACCCTCAAGAACCAGACCCGCCTGCAGCGCGAGTCGGAGGGCGGCGACAAGGCGGGCCGCTTCACCGGGGCGTATGCCGTCAACCCGTTCTCCGGCGAGCGCCTCCCGATCTGGGTCGCGAACTTCGTCCTGATGGAGTACGGGACCGGCGCGATCATGTCGGTGCCGGCCCATGACGAGCGCGACTTCGCGTTCGCAACGAAGTACGGCCTCCCGATCCGGTTGGTGATCGCCGGTCCCGGGATGGGGCCGGACACCGTGCTGTCGGAGGCGTACAGCGGCCCGGGCGCCGTCGTGAACTCGGGGCCGTTCTCCGGGCTCGCGAGCGAGGAGTCCAAAGCCGCGATGGGGGCGTTCGCGGAGGAGCGCGGGTTCGGCGCGCGCAAAGTGCGCTACCGGCTGCGCGATTGGCTGATCTCGCGGCAGCGCTATTGGGGTACCCCGATCCCGGTGGTGTACTGCGCGGACGACGGCCTCGTGCCGGTGCCGGACGGCCAGCTCCCCGTGGTCCTGCCCACGGACATCGAGTTCGGCGGCAGCGAGGGCAACCCGCTCGAGCGCAGCGCCTCGTTCACCGCGGCGACCTGCCCGAAGTGCGGCAAGCCGGCGCGCCGCGAGACCGACACGATGGACACGTTCATGGACTCGTCGTGGTACTACGCGCGGTTCGTCAACCCGCACATCCGCGACGCGATGATCGACCGCGAGCGCGTCGCCCGCTGGATGCCGGTGGACCTGTACATCGGCGGCGTCGAGCACGCGATCCTCCACCTGATGTACGCGCGCTTCCTCTACAAGGTGCTGCACGACTTCGGGATGGTGCCTGGGGACGAGCCGTTCACGGTGCTGTTCAACCAGGGGATGATCACCGCCAAGAGCAAGGTCTCGGGCAAGCTCGAGAAGATGTCGAAGTCGAAGGGGAACGTGATCGCCCCCGACGCGCTGATCTCCCGCTACGGCGCGGACACCGAGCGCGTGTACACCCTGTTCATGGGGCCGCCGGAGAAGGAAGTGGAGTGGACCGACGACGGCGTCATGGGCGCGCACCGCTTCCTGCAGCGCGTCTGGGGGTTGCAGGACATCGTCGCGGAGAGCGCCGATCGAACCGGGGCGGCGGGAGCGACCGAGGAGATCCTCGTGGCGACGCACCGCGCGGTCAAGCGCGTGCACGACGATCTCGCCCGCTACCACCCCAACACGGCGATCGCGGCGATGATGGAGTTGATCAACACGATGGCGGAGCAGCAGGCGGCGGCCTCGGGCGCGGCGCTGCGCCAGGCGTACGAAACCCTGCTGCGGTTGCTGCACCCGATCGCGCCGCACGTCACCGAGGAGATCTGGCGCATCCTCGGACACGAGGGTTCGCTCCTCGGCGCCGGCTGGCCGTCGTTCGACGCGGCGCTGCTCGCAAAACAGCAAGTCACCCTGGCGGTGCAGGTGAACGGCAAGCTGCGGGCGACCGTCGCCGTGGAGCCCGGCCTCGGCGCCGAGGCGGCCGGCGCCGCGGCGCGAGAGGCGGTCGCCAAGTGGCTCGAGGGGAAAGAGGTCGCCAAGGTCGTCCACGTTCCCGACCGGATGGTTTCGTTCGTGGTGAAAGGATGAAGACCGTGGTCCGTGGTCCGTGGTCCGTGGTCCGAGGCTCGCTCCTCGCGCTGGGCGTGCTGGCGGCGGGGGGGTGCGGGTACAAGCTGGTGGGCGAGTCGAGCACGCTGCCGGCCAAGCTGCAAAAGCTCTACGTGGCGCCGTTCGTGAACCAGACCGGCCGCGCGGAACTCGACCAGCGCCTCACCGACGCGGTCACGCAGGAGTGGGTGCGCCGCGGCCGCTTCCAACTGGTTTCGAGCAGCGAACAGGCCGACGCCGTGCTCTCGGGCACGGTCACCGCCGCCGTCACGGCCCCGGTGCAGTTCGATTCGGTCGGCCGCGCAACCCAGTACCAGCTCACGGTCATGGCCGACGTCCAGTTCGTCGACCGGACCGGCGCCAAGCCGGTGGTCATCTGGCGCGACCAGCATTTCTCCCGCAGCACCGCATACCAGGTGGACGTCAACGCCATCAACTACTTCGACCAGTCGGTGGAGGCGATGGACACCCTCTCCCGCGACTTCGCCCGCGGCCTCGTGGTCACGATCCTCGAAGGGTTCTAAAGGCCGCTGGGCCCGCACGCGCCGGCCGGCCCTGCGGGCGTGCCGCCCCACCATTGATCCGGAGACTCCGGTTCCATTTCAACGAGCAGCGGCACTCAGTGCGGAAGTCCCGGGTATTCACTATGATGTCCGTGGCTTGGACGAGCACCAGGTCGTGGGGTGCGGCGACGAGGCGGGTCCTTGCGGCGAGCACGGACGTGGTCTGAGGGGAGGTCGCCCCGGCCCGCACGACCCCGCCGGGCCCGCCGCGAGTTGCAGGCGTCGCCTGGGATACGCGCCGCTGTCGGGGGAGGCATGAAGGGGATCGGAGCCGGTTTGTTCCTGGTTCTTTCGGCGTGGTCCACCGGCGCGCAGCCGCCGGCGCCCCCCAGTGCCCGCGACCTCTCGAAGCTCTCGCTCGAGGAACTGATGAACGTCGAGGTCGTCTACGGCGCCTCGCGCTATGCCCAGCCGGTCAGCGAAGCGCCTTCCTCGGTGACCATCATCACGGCGGCGGACATCAAGCAGTACGGGTATCGGACGTTGGCCGACATCCTGCGCAGCGTGCGGGGTTTCTACATCACCTACGACCGCAACTATGCCTACGTCGGCGTGCGGGGTTTCGGCCGGCCCGGCGACTACAACACGCGAGTGCTCGTTCTCGTCGATGGCCACCGCATCAACGACAACGTCTACGACTCGGTGGGGGTCGAAAACAGCTTCGTGATCGACGTCGACCTGATCGAACGGGTCGAGGTCGTGCGCGGGCCGAACTTCTCGATCTACGGGACCAGCGCCTTCTTCCCCGTTATCGTCAATATCATCTCCCAACGCGGCACTCGGGCGACCCCGGAGGTCGCCGCTGAGGCCTCGAGCTTCGGGACGTACGCCGGTCGCGCCGGCTACGGCCGTCGGTTCGCCAGCGGCCTGGATATCGTCGCGTCGGGATCGCTGCTCGACTCCCGGGGCCAGGATCTCTTCTTCAAAGAGTTCGACACCCCGGCGACCAACAACGGCGTCGCGGTGCACGCCGATGACGAATACGTCTACAGGCTGTTTGGCAGCGCGACCTACAAGGACCTCTCGGTCGAGTTCGCCCATTCGGAGCGCGAGAAGGGCATTCCGACGGCCTCGTACGGGACGGTCTTCAACGACCGCCGGACTCGGACCTGGGACGGAAGGAGCTTCCTCGATTTCAAGCTGCAGCACGCCGTAGGCGCGGACCTCACCGTCTTCGGCCGCGCCTACTACGACCGCGCCACCTATCGCGGCGACTACGCGATCGATTACCCTCCCGTCACCCTCAACCGCGACACGAGCGACGGCGAGTGGTGGGGGCTCGAGGCGTTGGCGCTCTACACGGGCCTCGCCCGCAACAAGCTGGTTTTCGGCGGCGAGTTCGAGGACAACACGAAGCGGCAACAGCGGAACTACGACCTCAACCCGCCGGCCTCCTACCTCGACATCGGCAATTCGGGGAGCCGATGGGCGGTCCTGGTTCAAGACGAGGTCCGACTTCTGGGGAAGCTGATCCTCAACATCGGTGTTCGTCACGACTGGTCGGCGCAGGTGGGCGGCAAGGACAGCCCGCGTGTGGCGGTGATCTATAACCCGACGACCTCGACGTCCGTCCGATTGCTGTTCGGCAGGGCGTTTCGGCCCGCGAACCAGTACGAGCTGTTCTACGCCACGGACGTCCCGCGCCAGAAGCCCAACCCCGGCCTCAAGCCGGAGACGATCCAGTCCTACGACCTCGTGGTGGACCAGGCTTTGGGGAAGGGACTCCGGCTGACGACGTCGGCGTTCTTGTACCGGATCGAGAACCTGATCTCCTACACGACCGATCCGCTGGACGGCTCGCAACAGTTCCAAAACGCCGGCGACATCAGGTCGAAGGGCTTCGAGGTCGAAGTTGGGGGCGCCATCGCACCACGAATCACCGGCCGCGCCAGCTACTCGTTTCAAGATACCAGGAGCGTTGCCGGCGACCTTCCTTTGACGAACTCGCCCCGCCATATGGTCAAGCTCAACCTTGCGACACCGATCTGGGGAGGTCGCCTCCAGGCAGGTCTGGAGGGGCAGTACACCGGTCCGAGGTTGACGCTGGCGGGAACCCCAACCGGCGGGTTCTCGGTCGTCAACCTGACCGTGCTGGCGCCGCGGCTCGCAAACCGCCTGGAGATCTCCGCGAGCGTCTACAACCTCTTCGACAAGCGGTACGCCGATCCGGGTTCGGAGGAGCACCTCGAGAACGTGATCCCGCAGGACGGCCGCAGCTTCAGGGTCAAGCTCGTGTGGAGGCTGTGAGCGGGATGCGGAGGCCCGGCGCCACTCGAACCGACCAGGCCGCCGCGTGCGGGCACGGGCCTGCGCTGCGATTGGCGGTAGGCCTGGTCCTCGTCGGCGCGGCGGGCCTCGCCGCGACCGGGCCGCACCCGGCCGCGCCCGAGTACGCCGTCAAGGCGGCGTTCGTCTACAACTTTGCCAAGTTCGTGGAGTGGCCGAAGCGAGCGCCGGCCGCCCTGGCGCCGGAGCTCAGGATCTGCGTCCTGGGTGCGGACCCCTTTGCCGGCGTCCTCGACGAGATCGTCGCCGGGAAGACGATCGGCGAGCGAACGATGGCAGTGGCGAGGGTCGAGCGCGTCTCCGAGACGGCCGGCTGCGCGGTCGTGTACGTCAGCGCCTCGGAGGGCCCGCGCCTGCGCTCGGTGCTGGCGGCGTTTCGCGGCCGCCCGGTGCTGACGGTGGGGGACACCGATGGTTTCGCGGAGGCCGGCGGCATCATCGGGCTGTTCCTCGAGGATAACAGGGTGCGGTTCGAGATCAACGTCGAGGCCGCCGACGAGGCGCACCTGACCATCAGCTCCAGGCTCCTGAGCCTTGGGCGTCTCGTCAACGGCCAGGGGCGATGAGCCCTTGACATGCTGAACCTGGCCGACCTCTCGCTGCGTCGCAAGCTGGTCTTCGCGATGACGGCGACGACCGCGGTGGCGCTGACCGTCGCGTTCGTTGCGCTCGTCCTGTTCGACCGCCACCAGGCGCGCGCGGAGATGGCGCACCAGCTCGCCTCGCTCGCGGAAGTCGTCGGTTCGAACAGCTCCGCGGCCCTGATGTTCAGCGACGCCGGCGCCGGCCGGGAGATTCTCGATGCGCTGCGGTTCCACCCCAGCGTGGTGGCGGCCAACTTGTACACGGCGGCGGGAAAGCCGTTCGCGTCGTACCGGCGCGCCGGCGCGGGGCCGGCGCCGAGCCCGGTTCGACCGAACGGCAAGGGGGTTCGCTTCGAGGATGGCCGTCTCTTCCTGGCGCAGGAGATCTTCTACCGAGGGGAGAAGGTGGGTGCAGTTCAAGTCGAGGCCGACACCAGCGAGCTGGCGACCCGCCAGGCCCGGTACGGCGCCGTCATTCTGCTTCTCGCGCTCGGGAGCGTCGGGACAACGCTGCTGGTGGCGACCCGGCTGCAGGCCCTCGTGCTGCGGCCCGTCCTGCGGCTTGCCGCGGCGGCGAAGGACGTCGCCCGAGAGAGGAACTACTCCTTGCGGGTTGCGCGGGTGGGCCGTGACGAGATCGGCGACCTCACCGCGGCGTTCAACGACATGCTGGGGGAGATCGAGGCGAGGGACGAGGCCCTGAGGTCGGCGGGGGAGGAGCTCAAGCGCCACATCGGGGAGCTCGAGCAGGAGGTGGCCGAGCGGAAACACGCCCAGGAGGCCCTCCGCCACAGCGAGGCGGAGCTGCTTCAGGCGCAGAAGATGGAAGCCGTGGGTCTGCTCGCGGGCGGCGTCGCGCACGACTTCAACAACCTGTTGCAGTCGATCCTGAGCCAGGCCGAGCTCCTCCGGAGCGATGCGAACGACCCGGGGAAGGTGGAGGCGGCGGCCCGCGAGCTGCGGCAGTACGCCAACCGGGGTGCGGCGCTGACCCGTCAGCTCCTCGTCTTTGCTCGGCGTGAGGCCGTGAAGCGGGAACGGCTCGACCTCAACGATGCGGTCCGGGAGGGGATGAGGCTGCTGCTGCGCTTGGTGCCGGCGAGCAACGCCGTGAACGCGGAGCTCGCGGACTCCGAGCTGCCGGTCGATGCCGACCGCGGCCAGCTCTTCCAGGTGCTCATGAACCTCGTGGTCAATGCCACGCACGCCATGCCCGACGGTGGGGCGATCACGATCCGGACCGGCTCGGACGGCCACGGCAAGGTCCGGTTGTCGGTCGAGGACTCCGGGCACGGGATCCCGGAGAAGATCCGCGAGCGCATCTTCGAGCCGTTCTTCACCACGAAGGACACCGAAAAGGGCAGCGGGCTCGGGCTTTCGGTCGTGCACGGCATCTTGTTGCAGCACGGCGGGCAAATCGAGGTGGAGAGCACGGTCGGAAAGGGGAGCACGTTCACGATCACCCTCCCGTTGCTGGGCGCGGGCGACACCCGGCGGGAGAACGAGGCGGTTGCGGACGTGGGTGGGCTGGACGCAGGCCGCGGGGAAAGGATCCTGGTCATCGAGGACGAGGACGGCGCCCGCGAGACCTTGCGCGAGATCCTCACCGGTCTCGGCTACGAGGCGGTCGCGGTTGCGAGCGGGGAGGCGGCCGGGCTGTTGCCGGCCGAGCCCGCGTTCGACCTGCTCCTGACGGACCTCATGCTGCCGGGGATCCAGGGTGTGGACGCCGCCCGGGGGCTCGTGGATCGCTGGCCCGCGTTGTCGGTCATCATCATGTCGGGATACGCCGAGGACGCCGTCGTGCGCCGGGCGATCAACGCGGGCGAGGTGCAGTTCCTGCAGAAGCCGTTCGACATGGCGGCGCTGGCGCGGGAAGTGCGGGCGGCGCTCGACGAGCGGCGCCCGGCCGCAGGCATCTAATCACGCACGCCCGGACCGTCACGGGCTCGGGCGGACCGCCTCCTGTCCCTTCACCTCCTGTCCCTTCACTTGCCAGTCGGAGCGCCTCGGCCTAGACTTGGACCACATCAGCGAAGTCCGGCGCGTGGTGAGTGGGTGGGCAGGCGCATGGCGTCACGGACGAGCCGTCGTCGCGCGTCAATGCCGGGATGGCCACGCGGCAGCTGCGAAAGGGGGCCTGCGATGAGCAAGAGGTTCGTTCTCGGGTTGGCGGGGTTGGTGATGCTCGTGGGCGCCGCAGGCGCGGTGGCCGGAGGGCCGGCCGCGAGGCGGCACATCGGCCGAGCACCCGACATCAACGACGAGTTCGTACGCACGAAACTCGCCCCGGCGGTCGTCAGCGGCACCCAGGTGCCCGGCGTCGTCCTGGGCCCACAGTTCTTCCCCCAGTCGGTCGCGTCGGGGGACCCCGGCCCCGATCGCGTCGTCCTGTGGACGCGCCTGGCCGACCCCGACCTCGGCAGCCAGGACGCCCAGGTGCGGGTGATCGTCACGCAGGACCCGTACTTCGTGCACGTGGTGCTCAACCAGGTCGTGCCCGCCCAGGCCGCCTACGACCGCTGCGTCAAGGTCCAGCTCACCGGCCTGGCGCCGCGCACGACGTACCTCTACTTCTTCGTCTACTACAAGAACGGCCTCATCTACCTCTCCCACCTCGGGCGGACCAAGACGGCGCCGGCGCCGACCGACACCGCGCCGGTCCGGTTCGCGTTCTTCTCGTGTGAGGACTACGAGGGGCGCTACTACAACACCTACGCCAAGCTGCTCCTCGACCACAAGGACGACATCGACTTCGTGGCGTTCATCGGGGACTACATCTACGAGACCGCGGGCGATCCCGGGTCGCAACTTCCGGTCCCGGGCCGCGCGATCGACTTCGACGACAAGGCCGGGGCGATCCTGCTCGGGGCGCCGGACCACCCGTACTACGCGGCGTCCAGCCTGGACAACTACCGCCAGCTCTACCGCACCTACCGGTCCGACCCGATGTTGCAGGCGCTGCACGAGAACTTCCCGATGGTCGCCACCTGGGACGACCACGAGTACTCCAACGACTGCCACGGCGCGGTGGCGACCTACTTCGACAAGCGGAAGGACGAGAACGACCCGGTGCGGCGCCGGCACGCCGAGCAGGCGTTCTTCGAGTTCATGCCCACCGCGATCGGCCTCGGCCCGTTCGTGGGTGATGTCGGTGTGTTCCGCAGCGGTCCCAAGATCGATGATTCCATCCTTTATCCGAACGCGAGGATCTACCAGGAATTCAAGTTCGGGGCGAACCTCGACCTCGTGCTCTCCGACTACCGCTCGTTCCGCTCCGACGTGCTGATCCCCGAGAACGCGTTCCCGGGCGCGGTGGTCCTCGACAAGGCCACGATCGAGTCGATGCTCGGCGCGCCGGGTTACGCGGCGGTCGCGGCCGGCCTCGATCCCTACGTTCCGATCGCGGCGAACCCGACGCTCCAGGTCACCACGGCCGCGATCCTGACCCAGCTCTACCAGCTTTCCAACCCGTTCCTCGACGCCGCCGGGGCCGCGGCGGCCGCACAGGCGGCCGCCAGCGGCAACCTGAGCGCGACGTACCTCAACGGTCTATTCGCAGGTGCGGGGCTGGCGGCCCCGTTCGGAGACGCCGATCTCGCGGCGATGGACCGCGGCCTCTCGTACCTCTACCTAGGGAAGCAGAACCTCTACGACTCGCGCGGGTCCCGTTACGTGGTGGCCAAGGACTCGTTCGACCTGCTCTCCGCCTTCCTCTGGGCGAGCACGCAAGGCGCGGCCGAGGACGTCTACGGCCAGACCCAGGAGGCGTGGATCAAGGACACGCTCTCGCACTCGACGGCGGCCTGGAAGGTGTTCGCCAGCTCGGTTTCGATGACGCCGATGATCCTGGATTTCCTCAACCCGCAAATCGCGCCGTTGCTTCCCCCCGACCTCCCCGCGCAGTACCGGGCCCGGCTGCTCCTCGACGCCGAGGAGTGGGACGGTTTCCCGCAACGGCGCGCCGAGCTCGTGTCGTTCCTGCAGAGCGTGCCCGGCAGCGTCGTGATCTCGGGCGACATCCACGGCTCGTTCGTCACCGACCACGGCGACGGGCTGTACGAGTTCACCGGTGCGGCCGTCAGCTCGCAGACGATCGAGCAGGAGGTCCTCGGCATCGTCATGGCGGACCCGGCGCTGAGCCAGGTCCCGGGCATCGAGCAGTTGGTGGCTTCGGTCGGCGACATCATGCAGGTCTCGTCGCAGGACCCCGCCGTGAGCCCGGCGAAGATCCTCGCCACGTGGCCCAACTCCCACGGCTGCGTGCTGCTGACGGCGGCGCCCGACGCGCTGACCGCCACCTACTATCACATCGACGCGGCGCAGGTCGGCACGAACCACTACGGCGACCCGGCGGCGCTGAACTCGCTGTTCCAGACCGCGACGTTCAAACTGCAGGGAGGTGTGCTGACACGGGTGGACCCATAGGCCGGGCCCGCGAGGTCGCGGAACGTTTTGGCCGGGGATGGTGACGAGGAGGGGAGGGATGGGCTGGGCAGGGCGTCCGGCGTCGACCCTTGTGCCCGGCGGCAAACGGATACCACCGCGGCGGGGGACCACCTGCGCCCTGGCGTTTGAAGGATCGTCGCGGAGACTGCCGCGAGCGACACCGCCACCCGGCCGGCCGCAGGCCGGCGCTGGCGGCCCATCGCCGGTCGGCTCGAGGGATGTCCCCCATTTCCTGGCGCGCGGAGGTGGTGTACCCTGGTCCGGTCTGAGACAAAGGAGGAGACAATGGCGTTCATCCTGCCGCCGCTGCCGTATCCCCGGGAGGCCCTCGCCCCCACGATCTCGGCCGAAACCGTCGACTTCCACTATGGCAAGCACCACCAGGCGTACGTCACGAACCTCAACAACCTGACCGCCGGCACGCCCTGGGAGGGCAAGGCCCTGGAGGAGATCGTCCTCGCCGCAAAGGACGCTCTCTTCAACAACGCCGCTCAAGTCTGGAACCACACCTTCTACTGGAAGGGGCTGAAGCCGGGGGGCGGCGGCCCTCCGACCGGTGTCGTGGCCGACGCCATCGCCGGCGCCTTCGGCGGCTTCGATGCGTTCAAAGAGCAACTCACGAAGGCCGCGGTCGGCCATTTCGGCTCCGGGTGGGCCTGGCTGGTGCTGGCCGGCGGGAAACTCGCCGTCGAGTCCACGGCCAATGCGGGCTGCCCGTTGCAGGAGGGCAAGACGCCGCTGCTGACCTGCGATGTCTGGGAGCACGCCTACTACATCGACTACCGCAACGCCCGGCCCAAGTACGTCGAGGCGTTCTGGGGTCTGGTCAACTGGGACTTTGTGGCCGCAAACCTGACCGCCGCGAAGAAGGGCTGATACCGAACGCGGCAATCGGAAGCAACGGCATCCCGACGATTCAGGCCGCGTGACAGCAGGGATGCGGCGCCGACTCGCGCCTACCGATACGGTCGCCCTAGAGGTGCGGGGAGGCGGCAGCCTGCGGCAGCCTGACGTCTCGCCTCATCCCACCGCTCGCCCTGCCGACTGCGGCGTCCCGGTGAAGCCGGGTCCGGTTCCTCCGTCCGGCCGGGTTCCGTCGCTGCCCCGGTTGGCCTCAACTGCCGTTCGCGGTGATCCCTCGCCCCCAGGGACCCGACGACGGCGCGGTCGGCTTTGACTCCATGGTTGGGTGAGTGCATCCTCGAACCCGGTGAAGGGAAAGCTCCTGTCCGTTGAGATTCTGCGCGGAGTCGTCGGGGCGTGCGCGTGGCCGACATCGGCGCTGGCCGCGCGACGCCTCAGCCGTGCGCGTCAGTGGAACTTCGGGTCGCGGCGGTGGGTTGAATGACGGGTTCCCGCCTGTCGGTCATCATCAACGCGTCGTCCGGCGCACCCAAGATCAGCGGGTTGTCGGCAGATCTCGCAGACCGCTTCAAGTCGGCTGGATTCGAGCCGGACATTCGGCTTGTCAACTCCCCCGAGATCGCCGCGGAAGTCCGACGTGCCGTTGCCGCGAAGCCGGAGACGATCGTGATCGGGGGCGGCGACGGCACGCTCAGCGCAGCGGCGTCGTCGCTGATCGGCACCGACACCGCGTTGGGCATTCTTCCTCTCGGCACGCTCAACCATTTCGCCAAGGACCTCCACATCCCGCTGGACATCGAAGGGGCCGTGCAGACGATCGCCGGAGGGCAGACGCTCAACGTCGACGTGGGCGCCGTGAACGATCGCTTCTTCCTCAACAATTCGAGTTTGGGGCTCTATCCGAAGGTCGTCGCCGGCCGCGACGCGTTACGGCAACGGCTCGGTCGCGGCAAATTGCCGGCGCTCATCTGGTCGGGTCTCGGTGTCTTTCGCCGTTATCCATTCCTGAACGTACGCATCACCATCGATGACACCGAGCTGGTACGCCGGACGCCGTTCGTCTTCGTCGGCAACAATCGGTACGAGATGGAAGGCTTCAGGATTGGCGAGCGCGCGCGCCTCGACGGCGCCGAGCTCAGCCTGTACGTCGCCAACCGCACCGGCCGCCTCGGCCTGCTTCTCCTGGCCTTGCGGGCGCTGTTCAAACGACTCAAGCAGTCCAAGGACTTCGACATGGGGGCGGCGAAGAGCCTGCAGGTGGAAACGCGTCATGACCGTTTGCGGGTCGCGAACGACGGTGAGCTCTGTTACATGCGCACGCCTCTCGAGTATCGGCTGCTGCCCGCGGCGCTGTCCGTCGTCGTCCCGGGGCCCGGAGCGACATCGTAGGGATGGGGTGACGATCGCGATGCGAACGCTGGTTCATCTGTCGGATCTGCACTTTGGCCGGGTCGACGCGTTGCTGCTGGATCCCTTGGTGACGATGGTCCAACGCCTTGCGCCCGATCTGGTCGCGGTGTCGGGCGATCTCACGCAGCGCGCCCGCACGAGCCAGTTCAAGGCGGCCCGCGCATTCCTGGAGCGGCTGCCGGTCCCGCAGATCATCGTCCCCGGCAACCATGATGTCCCGCTCTATGACGTGGTCACCAGGTTCGTGCGGCCGCTCGCCCGGTATCGGCGATACATCACCGACGACCTGGAGCCCTGGTTCATCGACGAAGAGATCGCCGTCCTGGGCATCAACACGGCGCGCGCGCTGACGTTCAAGCACGGCCGCATCAACGAGGCGCAGATCGATCGCATGCAGGAGCGCCTGTGCTCGCTGCCCAGGGGCATGACCAAGGTGATCGTCACGCATCACCCATTCGATCTGCCAGCCGGTTACGGCGCCGGCGAACTGGTCGGCCGCGCCGCGCTCGCAAGGAAATGGTTGTCAGCCTGCGAGTGCGATGTATTGCTCGCGGGCCATCTGCATCTCGGTGGCGCCGGCGAGGGATCGCTGCGCCAAGACGCGCTCGGGCACGAACCGCTCGTCGTCCAGGCTGGAACCGCGACCTCGACGCGCGGTCGAGGCGAAACCAATTCATTCAATGTCATCGTGATCGAACCGAAGAACATTGAGATCAGACGCTGGTCGTGGCAAGCGGCAGCCGGTGTCTTCGAATTCTCCGGGAGCGAACACTGCGAACGCACCGATGCCGGGTGGAGGCACCAGCGGAACCGGGCCCCGCGACAACCGGCCGGAGCGTGACCGTCGTCAGCGGCGGGATGGGGTGGGCGGGGCCCACCACACGACGCGGCCGACGATGACGTCGGCAAGCGACTGGCCGGCGCGCAGGCGGATCGCGCGCGGCAGGTGCGCCGGGTTGTCGGAGAGCAGGATCAGCACGCGCGCGGCGGCGTCGAGGACGAGTCGCTTGATCGTGCAGCCGGGCTCGCCGGCCGCCTCCTCGCGCACCGCGTAGATCCCCTGCGGCACGATCTCGCGCCGGGGCGCGCGGTCGAGCAGCACGGTGGCGCCCGGCGGGATCGTCTCGGCCATCGAGTCCTGGTCCCGCCCGACCCGCACCAGCATCGCCTGGGCGGGGTCGACGCCGAGGCTGCGCAGCAGCGCGCGCGGCAGCGGCTCGTGTCCCTCGATGTGGTCGGCCAGAACGAGGGGTGAGCCGGCGGCGATGCGGTCCGCCACCAGCGGCACCGCCACGGCGTCGCCGGGCTCGCCGGCAGTGGCGGCCTCGCCGAGCAGCTCGCCTACGGTGGTCGCGAGGGCGGCGGCGAGGCGGCTCACCGTGGCGACGGTGGGGGTGGACTCGCCGCGCTCGACCTGCGCCACGAAGTTGCGCGACAGCGCCGCCTTGTCCGCCAGCGCCTGCTGGCTCATCCCCCGGCGGACCCTCGTCTCGCGCAGGACGGCGCCAAGCTCGTCGATGCCCATTCGACAACTCCTGTTGTCAATGTAGGCCGAACGGCGCGCATTGTCAACTTCAGGGGTTGACAACGATAAGAGTCAAGCATAAATTCTATTTTGACCATGATGGTTGCCCACGACCTCGCCCCCGACCTCGCGGGACTCCGGCAGGCCAGCCAGCGCTGGGTGCAGCGGGAACGCGCGCGAACCCGGATCGCCACCGGCGTGGCGGCGCTCGACGCGCTGCTCGGCGGCGGGTGGCCGCAGGGGAAGGTGGGCGAGCTGGTGGGGCCGGCCTCGTCGGGCCGTTCGGCGGCGGCGGCCGCGGCGGTGGCGGCGGCCACCGCCCGCGGCGAGGTGACGGCGTGGCTCGACCCCGCCGACGCCTTCGACCCCGCGTCCGCGGCCGCGGCGGGCGTGGACCTCGAGCGGGTGCTGTGGGTGCGCCCGCGCGGCGTCGGGGAGACGGTGCGCGCCGCCGAGCTGGTGCTCGGGACCGGCGGGTTCACCGTCGTGGTCCTCGACCTCGGGGCGGCGGCCGCGGCCGCCCGGGAGCGCAACGGCGCGAGCCGGGACGCGCTCGCCCTGCGGTTGGCGCGCGCGACCGAGCGGGCCGGGGCGGTGACGCTGGTGCTGGCGGGGCGCCCGTGGGCGGGGACGCTGGCCGCGGCGACGGTGGCGCTGGCGCGCGGCGAGGCGCGCTGGGGCGGCGAACGCGGCGGACCCCGCTGGCTCGAGGACCTTGCCTTGCAGCCGCAGGTGGAGCGCGGCCGCGGGCGCGAGCGGGTTGCGGGCGAGACGCATGAGGCGGCGGGCGGGGCCAGATCGGGCGGGGGCAAGCCCCGCCCCTACACCGGCCAGAGCTGGGCGGCGACCCCGGCTGCCGCCGCACCGTTGGCGAATGTAGGGGCAGCCCTCGCGGCCGCCCGCGGGTGGGCGGGGGGCGAAACCCGCCCGCTGCCGCGCATCGCGCAGGAGCGCGAGGCGCTCGGGGCGTGACTATGCGGATCGCGTGCGTGTGGGTGCCGGAGTTCCCGGTACAGGCGCTGCGGCGCAGCGCCCCCGATCTCGCCGAGGCGCCGCTCGCCGTCGCCGCCGGCCCCTCGCCGCGGGACGTGCTCGTGGCGGTCGCCGCGGAGGCGGTCGCGCTCGGCGTGCGCCCCGGAATGACCGCGGCGCAGGCGCGCCAGGTCGCGCCGGCGGCGCTGGTGCGGGTGGCGCCCGCGGCGGCCGCCGCCGCGGCGGACGAGGCGCTCGCCGACGTGGCGGGCGGCTTCTCGCCGCGCCTTGCGCGCCACTCGGCCGGCGAGGTCCTGCTCGACGTCGGCGGCCTCGTCCCGCGCTTCGGCGGCGAGCGAAGCGAGGGGGGAGTGACTCCCCCCGAGCGCGGGGGGCGCGGGGGGGCTGGAGCGCCGGGTGGTGGAAAGGAGCGGCGCGGGCCCCCCCGCGAAGGATGGATCGCGCACGAGTTGCTGCGCGCCTGCCGGCGCGTCGGGCTGGAGGCGCGGGCCGGCATCGCGTCCAGCGCCGGCGTCGCCAGGGTTGCCGCCCGCTGCGCTGGGCACTCGCCGGGGGCGGATTGCGCGAGCGGGAATTTACTTCCCGCGAGCGCGGGGGACCCGGGGGGGCACGAGGCGGCGGAGGTTGGGCGGGGGGCCGCCGGTCTCCTCGAAACAGGTGGATCGGGGCTTGCCCCCGCCCGCCACGGCGATGCGGTCGTGGTCCGAGGCGGCGACGAGCGCGCGTTCATGGCGCCGTTGCCGCTCGCGCGGCTCGAGCCTCCGCCGGAGGCCGCCGCGATGCTGGCGCGCTGGGGGCTCGCGACCGCGGGCGAGCTGGCGCGGCTGACGCGCCGCGAGGTCGGGCTGCGGCTCGGCCCCGCCGGGGTGGCGCTCCACCGGCTCGCATGCGGGGAGGAGACGGACGCGTTCGTCCCCGATCCGATCCGTGAGGTGCTGCGGGAGGGGGTCGAGCTCGACGACCCGATCGGAGCGCTGGAGCCGTTCCTGTTCGTGACGAGCGGTATCCTCGCCCGCCTGGCGCAGCGTCTTGAGCTGCGCGGCGAAGGGTTCGCCGCGGTTCTGCTCGAACTGCGCCTGGAGGGCGCGGACCGGCGCGAGATTCCCCTCGCGCTCACCTCGCCGACGCGCGACGTGCCCGCGGTGCTGGCGCTCGCGCGGCTGCAGCTCGAGGCCCACCCGCCGGGGGCGCCGGTGGAGGGGGTGACGGCGCTGGTCACCCCCGGCCGCGTGCGGCTCGCCCAGGGGTCGCTGTTCGGCCCGGCGATACCGGCGCCGGGGAAGCTCTCCACCACCCTGGCGCGCCTGGCGGCGCTGGTGGGGCCGGAGCGGGTCGGCGCCCCCGCGGTCCCCGACACCCACCGCCCCGGCGCGTTCGCCGTCGCCCCGTTCGCCCCGGAATACCGTGGTCCGTGGTCCGTGGTCAGTGGTCCGCAAGACGGAGTCTCTGGTAGGCAGGGGAAACGGTCCACGGACCACGGACCCCTGACCACGGCCTCACCGGTGTTACGGGCGTTCCGCCCGCCGCGCGAGGCGCGGGTGGACGCCGTCGACGGCCGGCCGGTGGTGGTGTGGGTGGAGGCGATCGGCGGCATCGTGGCCGCCTGGGCCGGCCCCTACCGGTTCGCCGGCGACTGGTGGGGCGGTGAACGGTTCGAGCGCGACGACTTCGACGTCGCCACCACCGACGGCTCGCTGCTGCGCGTCCACTTCGACCGCCTCGCCCGCCGTTGGTTCGCGGACGGTGTGTATGACTGAGAGACGTGGTCCGTGGACCGTGGTCCGTGGTCCGAAAGCTGAAAGACGTGGTCCGTGGTCCGTGGTCCGTGGTCCGCAAGGCGGAGGCAAAGATGACGGAGAGGGTGAAGGACTACCGCGACTTGAAGGTCTGGCAACGGGCGATGGACCTTGTTCCTATGACATACCGTCTTGCTCGGAGCCTGCCGAAGCACGAGCAGTTCTCGCTGGCGGATCAGATCCGGAGGTCGGTGGTAAGCGTCCCTGCCAATATCGCCGAGGGTCAAGCGCGGAAGCATACGAGAGAGTTTCTCCAACACCTTTCGATTGCGCGCGGGAGTTTGGCCGAGCTTCACACGCTCATGTTGGTTGCAGAACGCCTCCAGTACCTGACGCACGAGGAGCTGGCCACGCTCGAACAAGCCATCATCGATGTGCGTATGCCGTTATCGGGTCTGATCAAAAGCCTTCAAGAAAGCGCCTGAGTCCTGGCGCTCCTTGCGGACCACGGGTCACGGACCACGGACCACGCCCCACGGGCGGGCGGGTCGGACCACGGACCACGGACCACGGACCACGCCCCACGGGCGGGCGGGTCGGACCACGGACCACGGACCACGGACCACGCCCCAC
>SCRJ01000178.1 GCA_004298115.1 Acidobacteriota bacterium | reverse complement strand
GACGATCTTCGTCATTCTGCTCGTACTGTGGCTGCTCGGCATGATCACTTCCTACACGATGGGCGGCTTCATCCACATCCTGCTCGTGGTCGCGGTGATCATTCTGATCGTCAGACTCGTCTCCGGACGACGCGTCCTCTAGCGCGAAAGGAGACAAAGTGAGCGCACTCAAGATCGTGGCGATTCTGTTGATCGCCGCCGGCGTCATCGGGCTGGTGTACGGCGGCATCACGTACACGAAGACGACCCACAACGCCAAGGTCGGCCCGTTCGAGCTGTCGATCAAGGACAAGGAAACGGTCAACATCCCGGTCTGGGCCGGGATCAGCGCGATCGTGGTCGGCGGGGTTTTGCTCTTCGTGCGTACGAAGACGTAGCGGCACTTCAGTCGGCGCCTGCCTCCCAGGAGGCGCAACAATGTGCGGCCCCAAGGGCCGCCGGAAGGGACATTCGACAATGAGGAACAATCATCTCAAGGTTCTCGTTCCCGGATTCTTCGCCGCGGCGACGCTCGCATTGGCCGTTGGGGCCGGCGCGCAAACGCCGCCTCCTCCCGCCCCCACCGCTCCGGCGGTCAAGAGCCCCCATTCGGCCCCGATGACGTACCACCACAAGGAGAGCGCTGCGATGGCCAAGCACGACGCCGAGATGAAGGCAAAGTGCGAGGTCATGATGGCCAAGAAGCAGGAGATGCAGGCCAAGCTCCAGGCGATGGACGCCACGCTGGACACGCTGGTGGCGGAGATGAACGCCGCCAAGGAGTCAAAAGCGCCCGACGCCCTGGAGAAGCCGATGGCGGCCGTCATCAACGAGCTCGTCGCCCAGCGCAAGGCCACCCGCGCCATGAGGATGGAGATGCAAACCGAGATGATGGCCCACATGGCGCGCCACATGGCGATGCAAGGTGCGAAGGGCGCGATGGACTGCCCGATGATGAAGAAGGGCAACGTTCCCGAGCCCAAGCCGGATGACGCCAAGCCCAAGATGTGAGGAGCCCGCAGGACGGCGGGGCGTCTCGATCGACGCCCCCGCCGCCCGACCCGTTCCGGCGCGGCGGCTGGGGTCGCCTGGCGCAGGGTCAAAGGAGGCGATCGAAATGGCAAAGGATTCCGTTTGCGGCATAGGCCTCGACAACAAGGCTCCGTGCAAGAGCACCTACGCGGGGCAGATCCACGTGTTCTGCTGCCTCACCTGCAAGACGACGTTCGACAGGGAGCCTGGGCGGTACGCGGCGCCTGCCGGTGGAGAAATCCAGCAAGGGAGGCAGGCATGATGCAAGGCGGATGGTTCGGGATGAGCGGGGGCGGGTTGTATTGGCTATTCCCCGTCCTGATCGTGGTTCTCGTGGTGGTTCTCGTCGCGTGGCTTTTTGGGAAGCGCGCCTCACGGGACCGCCGCTGAGGAGCTGCCGAGTGACGGTGCACGCAGGCAGAGCTCAGCGACGTTCAGGTCGAGACAAGACGCCGGTCACCAGGAGAGGACCCTGAACATGAAAGCACTCGTGTACCACGGGCCGGGCAAGCGAACCTGGGAAGACAAGGCCAGGCCCACCGTCGAGAAGCCGACCGATGCGATCGTGAAGATCGCCAGGACGACGATCTGCGGCACCGACCTCCACATCTTGAAGGGAGACGTGCGAGCGGTTGCCGCAGGCCGGATTCTCGGGCACGAAGGCGTCGGCGTCGTCGCAGCAGTCGGCGCGGCCGTCTCAGGCTTCAAAGCGGGCGATCGCGTGTTGATCTCGTGCATCACGTCCTGCGGCACGTGTGAAGCCTGTAGGAAGGGGATGTACTCGCACTGCGCGAAGGGGGGCGGGTGGATCCTCGGCAACCTCATCGACGGCACGCAGGCCGAGTACGTGCGGATCCCTTTCGCGGACACGAGCTTGTACCACGTGCCGAAGGGGTCGGACGAGGACGCGCTCGTGATGCTGAGCGACATCCTGCCCACGGGCTTCGAGTGCGGCGTCCTGAAGGGCCAGGTCAAACCGGGCGACACCGTGGCCGTCATCGGCGCCGGGCCGGTGGGGCTTGCCGTCCTGATGACCGCGCAGTTCTACTCGCCGGCCGAGATCATCGTGGTCGATCTCGACGACAACCGACTCAAGGCGGCGAAAGCCCTCGGGGCAACCAAGACCGTCAACAGCGGAGACGGCAAGGCTGCCGAGGCGGTGAGGGCTTTGACCGCAGGACGAGGCGTCGACGTGGCCATCGAAGCCGTCGGCATTCCGGCGACGTTCGAGATGTGTCAGGACATCGTGGCCGCCGGAGGCTTCATCGCCAACGTCGGGGTGCACGGTACGAGCGTCGAGCTCAAGCTCGAGAGGCTGTGGTCCCGAAACATCACGATCACGACCCGGCTCGTGGACACGGTCAGCATCCCGATGCTCCTCGCCAGCGTCGCTTCGGGCAGGCTGCAGCCGCGCCAACTCATCACCCACGAGTTCGCTCTCGAGGAGTTCATGAAGGCATACGACGTCTTCGGGAACGCGGCCAGGGAAAAGGCCCTGAAGGTGATCGTCCGGGCCGTCTGAATGAACGCTCGGCGGCACGGCAAAGGGAGGTCGCGCCTCCCCCCGCCGGCTACCGGGTTTGCCGAGGAAGGACGTTCGAAGCTGATGGCGAAAGTGAACAGGCAAATAACCCTGGCAGCACGCCCGGTGGGCTTCCCAAAGGTGTCGGACTTCCACCTCGTCTACTCGCCGGTGCCTTCGCCCGGAGAGGGCGAGGTGCTGGTTCGGTCGGTCTACCTGTCGCTCGATCCGTACATGCGCGGGCGAATGAACGCCGCGGAGTCGTATGCCCGCCCGGTTGCCATCGGGGAAGTCATGACCGGCGGAGCGGTCGCCTCCGTGGTGGAGTCGAGGCACGCCGACTTCTATGCAGGGGACTTCGTCGAGGGAATGCTGGGATGGCAGGAGTACGCGATCGCCCGAGGGCACGAGCTGCGGAAGATCGACCCCGGGCTCGCACCTGTCTCGACGGCACTCGGCGTGCTGGGCATGCCGGGACTCACCGCGTACTTCGGCCTGCTGGACATCTGTGACCCGCAACCAGGGGAGACGGTCGTGGTGTCCGGGGCGGCCGGAGCGGTCGGGATGATCGCCGGCCAGATCGCGAAGATCAAGGGCTGCCGCGTCGTGGGCGTCGCGGGCTCCGACGCGAAGATCTCGTGGCTGCTCGACGACCTCGGCTTCGACGGCGCGTTCAACTACAAGACCGTCGAGGACTCCTACGGTACGCTCATGGAACTTTGCCCCGCGGGCATCGACGTCTACTTCGACAACGTTGGCGGCACCATCAGCGATGCCGTCTTGCGGTTGATCAACGCGAAGGCGAGGATCTCGGTCTGCGGCCAGATCTCGCAATACAACCTGGAAGAGCCTGAAATGGGGCCGCGCTGGCTCGGTCAGTTGGTCCTAAAGCAGGCCAAGGTGCAGGGTTTCCTGGTCACCGGCTACGCCCAGCGCTTCCCCATCGGCCTCCGACAGCTGGCCAAATGGCTGAACCAGGGGAAGCTCAAGTACCGCGAGGAGGTCGCCCAAGGCATCGAAGCCGCGCCCCAGGCCTTCATCGGAATGCTCCAGGGACGAAATCAAGGGAAGCAGTTGGTGCAGCTCTCGTAGTCGGGAACGCCCAGGGGAGGGCATGAACGACAGGTGAAGACCCGACCGAAGGGTGCAAAGGAGTAGGAGGCCGCAATGGTGATCGGATACGTTGGAGCGCTCGAAGAGCAGGCGCTGAAGAACACCTACTTCCGCCGGGTGCTCTTCACCTCCACCCACGCCCAACTCGTTTTGATGTCCCTGAAACCGGGCGAAGATATCGGCGACGAGGTGCACCCAAACGTCGATCAGTTCTTTCGGATCGAGCGTGGCGAGGCCAAATTCGTGCTCGACCACAAGGAGGAGCGCCTGGTGCACGACGGCGACGGGGTCGTCGTGCCGGCCGGGACGTACCACAACGTGATCAACGCATCGAAGACGACACCGTTGAAGCTATACACGATCTACTCGCCGCCGAACCACCCGGACGGAACTGTGCACAAGACCAAAGCGGACGCGGAGGCCGCCGAGAGGTCGCACGCCTGAGGTCGACCCTCAGAGGAACGCACTGGAACCCACAACAATGGGAACCGCGGACGACAGCCCGCCACCCGAGTCCCCTGCGGCAGCTCCCGAGGAGCCCGCAGCGCCTCCCAACGTTCACCGGTCGCCGCCGCCGGCCCTCCTGCGACGACGAATTCCGTGGCTGATCGGCGCGCTTCTCGTCGCCGCAGTGGGCGCGTTCGCGTATCACCTGGCGTTTGGAAGAACCAAGGTCGTCTACTCCACCGCTGCCGTCGAACGCGGCGATGTCGAGAGCACGGTCGTGGCGGCAGGCATCCTGCAGCCCAGCAGCTATGTCGACGTCGGGGCCCAGACCTCCGGCAAGCTCAAGTCGTTGAAGGTCCAGCGCGGCGATCAGGTGGCAAAGGACCAGTTGCTCGCGGAGATCGACCCGGTGCTGGCGGACACCGCGCTCACCGCGGCCAAGGCAACGCTCGAGAGCATGACCTCACAGCGCTCCGTGAAGCAGACGCAGCTCGTCCTCGCAACGGCGCAACGCGACCGCAACGAGAAGCTATCGCAACAGCTGCTGATCTCCGACGCCGACCGCGACATCACCAGGGCCAACTACGAGGTCGCGCGTGCCGACGTGGCCTCGCTCTCGGCGCAGATGAAGCAAGCGACGGCCGCCGTGGACACGGCCACGGCGAACCGGGGCTACACCAAGATCACCGCGCCCATGGCGGGCGAGGTCGTTTCCATCAGCGCGCTCGAAGGGCAAACCCTCAACGCCAATCAGCAGGCGCCGACGATCCTCCGGATCGCGGACATCAGCACCGTGACGGTCTGGGCGCAGGTCTCGGAGGCCGACATCGTCCGCGTCAAGCCAGGCCAGGACGTCCATTTCACCGTCCTCGGCTCGGCTCGGCGCTGGAGCGGCACGGTGAGGCAGATCCTCCCCACCCCGGAACTCATCAACGCCGTGGTGTTCTACGACGTGCTGTTCGACATTCCGAACCCCGAGCGCGAGCTGAAGATCCAGATGACCGCGCAGGTCTTCATCGTCCTGGCCCAGGCGAAGGGCGTCCTTCTGATACCGACCGCCGCCGTCGGCAACGCCGGCGAAGGCGCGCGCCTCAAGGTCCAGGTCTTGAAGGCCAACGGCAGCGTCGAGCAGCGTGCGATCAAGATCGGCATCAAGAGCGAGATCATGACGGAAGTCACGGAGGGTCTCAAGGAGAAGGAGCAGGTCGTGCTCGGCGGAATGGCAACACCGGGGGCCACGAGAAATCCGCTCGCCGTCCGCAGGGGCCCTTGATGCCGCCGCTGCTCGAGCTCGATGCGGTCAGTCGCACCTACACGTCGGGCGGCGAGCCGCTGACCGTGCTCAGGGACATCCACCTGACGATCGGCAGCGGCGAGTTCGTCGCCATCATGGGCGCGTCCGGCTCGGGCAAGTCCACGCTGATGAACATCATCGGCTGTCTCGACAGGCCGTCGAGCGGCGCCTACTCGATCCGCGGCGTCGACGTGGCCTCGCTCGACGGTGATGCCCTGGCCGCGCTGCGGCGCGACACCTTCGGCTTCATCTTCCAGCGCTACAACCTGATGTCCGATCTGAGCGCCGTCGAGAACGCGGAGGTGCCGGCCGTGTACTGCGGCATGGCGAAGACCGACCGAGAGGCCCGCGCCAGCGACATCTTGCGCGAGCTCGGCTTGAGCGACCGGTTGCAGCACCACCCCAACCAGCTCTCCGGCGGCCAGCAGCAGCGCGTCAGCATCGCCCGAGCGCTCATGAACGGTGGGCCGGTGATCCTGGCCGACGAGCCTACCGGAGCGCTGGACAGCCAGGGCGGCAAAGAGGTCATGGCCATCCTGCAAAAGCTGCACGGGCAGGGGCATACGATCATCCTCGTGACCCACGACAGCGACATCGCCGCGTACGCGCACCGCATCGTCCGACTCTCAGACGGGAGAATCACATCCGACGAGATTCAAGAGAGCGTGGAGACGGCTCCTCGAGCGCAGACCGGCGAGGAAGTGAGGGACGCCGGACCCGGCGCGGCGATCCTCGGCGAGGCCCTGAAGATGGCGTTGGGCTCGTTGCTGCACAACAGGCTGCGGACCGCGCTGACCATGCTGGGCATCGTCATCGGCGTCGCCTCGGTGGTCGCGCT
>SCRJ01000177.1 GCA_004298115.1 Acidobacteriota bacterium | reverse complement strand
GACCTCCGCCATGCTCATCGTCGAGTAGGCGCCCAGCAACCCGCCGAGGGGGCACAGGTAGCGGCAGAACGTCTTGCGCTCGTACAGCACCGTGAACGCGACGGCGAGGTAGACGATGGCGATGAGGAAGACCGCGGTGGCCCAGGGCCGGTCCGCCACGCCGGCCAGCTCCTCGATGTAGTCCACGGCGACGAACGACGCGATCAACAACCAGAAATCCAGCCTCTTGAGGATCTTCGGCACCGGCAGGTTGTAGCGCTTGATCCGGGCGGCGAGGTCGCCGATGCCGGCGATCGGGCAGACCCCGCACCAGATGCGGCCGACCAGGAACGCGGTGATCGGGAGGAGCGGGAACCAGATCAACCACGTGATCAGCATCCCGGGGTTGTTTTCGAACGCCTGGAGCGGGTGGCCGGCCGGGCGCGAGCCCCCCCAGAGGGTGAAGAGGGTCACGAGCGCCACCACGGCAATGTCGATCCAGATGAACGTGGCGAACAGGCGCGGGTTGCGCAGGAGGGCGCGCACCTTCTCGTGGCGCAGCAGGTTGAGCTTGTGGAGCTCCTTTTCGGGCGGCGCCACGAAGATGAGGTCGGCGGGGATGATGGCCTCGGCGGTGGCGACGATGGCCGCGCGCTCGACGACGTTCTCGAGTTCGGTGACGTTGCCGGGCCAGGCGTACGAGACGAGCCGGTCGGTCGCCTCGGGCGAGAGGCCGACCCCGCGCCGGCCCGCCTTCGCCGCATACCGCTTGAGGAAGTGCTCGGCGAGCAGGGGGATGTCCTTGAGGCGCTGGGTGAGAGGAGGCACGACGACGGTGCGCGGGGACAGGATCTCCCGCAGCTCGGGGGTCAGCTTCGCGAGCACGTCGGCCTCCTCGCCGGTGGCGAGGAAGATCAAACGGGTCTTGGTCTTCACGCTCTGCTGGCCGAACACCCGGTGGAACCAGCCGAACTTGAGATAGGCGGCGAGCAACGCTTGCTGGTGCGCGTCGAGCAGCTCGGCGTGGGTAATCGCCAGCGTGCCGTCGCCGATCATCTCCAGGTAGCCGACCTGGCCCTGCAACCCGGCGGCGTCCTGGCCGGACTCGACGCCGAAGATCGCGGCGCCGGCGCCTTGCGGCGCGTCGGCGACCGACAGCTCGACGTACGGCAGCCGCGGTTGCGGCCCCACCTTGTGGTAGTGGCGCGCCAACGTTCGCTTGCCCACGCCCGGCGGCCCGACGAGCAGGACCGGCTGGCCCTCCTGCGCCAGGGTCGCGATCCTGTCCTTGGCGCGCAGGATCTTCTTGTCCTCGCCGATGATCTCGACGTCCGCCGAGGTCACGATATCGTCGACGTCGTCGCGCCGTGCACCCGCGCCCGCCGCCTTCACCTGGGCGGTCTGGAGCTTGACCCGCAGGGTGTCGACGTGGGACCGGTTCACGTCGGGCGTCTGCGCGAGGAGCTGGTCGAAAGCGCCCTTGTCGAGTTCGAGCACGCAGCTGTCGACCTCGGCGACGAGCGACTGGAGCGCCGCGCCGCCCGCCACCAGGCCCCGCTCGCCGAAGCTCTCGCCGGAGTCGACGTGGGCAACCGTTCGCTCGCCCCCTTCGTCGTTGACCTCGACGACCCGGGCCCGCCCGCGGTGCAGGAACACGATGCCGCGCATCGGGGTGCCCTGGCGCAGGATCACGGCGCCGCGCGGTACGAATCGAGCTGTGAGCCGCTCCGCCACCGCCGCCTTGGTCGTGGCGTCGAGAGCCTGGAGTACATCGCTGCTGTCGAGGAGCGCGACGCGGTCGGCCGCGGGGATCTCCGGAACGGGGTTCGAGAACTGCAGCACCGAGGCGCCGAGGGCGATCCGGCTGCCGTGCCGCAGCACCGCGGTGCGCACGGGCCGGCCGTCCACGCGCACGCCGTTGGAGGAGTCGAGGTCCTCGATGACGTAGCCCTCGTCCGCGAAGCGGATCGCCGCATGGGTGCGTGAAACGCGGTCGTCGGCGAGGACCAGGTCGTTGGCGCCGGCGCGTCCGATCGTCACCCGCTCGCCGCCCAGCGACAGCACCCGCCGGGCGGAGGACCCGGTGATCACCTCCAACGACGGGCGCCACCCGGTCTCCTCGCCGGGGCGCCCGCCCGGACTCTCGATCATGACGGTGGCGTCCAGCTCCGCCTTCGCGCCGGGTTCCTGCGGCGCCTCGGGACCTCCCATCGGGAACGGGATCAGCTCTCTCATGGCAACCCCCGGGGCCGCTCCGATCGGCGGGCGGCTAGATGTACCCCACCGTCCGATACCTTGCGATCTTCTCCGGGACGACGACGTCCCAGTACTCCTCGAAATCGAACCGCGAGTAGTCGTGGAACGGCGCCGGCCCCGTGTCGACGAGCAGACAGGCGCACGCGTCGCCGTCCTCGACGACGAAGATGTTGTTCGGGCTCAGCGACGTCTTGGCCTCGGGGTGGCGGACGAAGAGGTCCAGGAGGCGGTCGACGAACGCGCGCACCGCCTCCCGCACGCGCTGGTGGCGGGGGTCGCTCGGAGCGCCGAGGGCGTCGTAGAGCACCGCCAGCGATTTGCCGGCGAGCCTCTCCTTGACCACGAAGCTGCCGTAGCGGTCGTGCTCGACGATGCGAGGGACCGGGATACCCTGGCGGGCGAAGAACTCGGTGACCTCGCACTCCTGCCGCAGGTGGTCGCGGCTGTACGGCCGCGGTTTGGCGACCTTGAACACGGACCGAGAGTCCTCGGCGTAGTCGTAGACGACGCCGTTCTCCCCCTCGCCGATCTTCGGCAGCCGCACCCTGTAGCGGCGACCGGCGACGTCCAGAGGCACGATCCCCTCGGGCGCGGCGAGCCCCTCGATGACGTGGCTCGACTCGTTGTCGAGATAGAGGTCGCGCAGGTCCTCCGCGAGCGCCGCGACGTACTCGCGCGAGCCGAACGCCACGTTCGACTCGGTCTCCTGCTCGCGCAGGAACATCCCGAGGTAGCGGGCGGCCTGGAGCGCCTCCACCAGGTCCGCGATCCGTCCGTAATGAGGGGCGAACAGCACCTCGAACAGGCGGACCTCGCGTCCGGAGAGGGCCCGGAAACCGCAGTTGGGGCACTGCTCCGCCTTGACGTTTGGGATGCGGATCACCGAACCCGCGACCTGGACGTCGTGGGGCACCTCGACGGTGAGCAGGATCCCCTCCTCGCAGCGCGGGCAGATGTCCATGCTCACCGTCGACTCGGTGCGCCGGAGCACTGCGGTGCGGGTACCGTCGCTCACGCCGATCCCTCCGGCCCGCCGCGCGTCTCGAGGAGCTTCTGGTGCGTACGGTCGAGGGCGTGCAGGCGCTCGGCGAGGATGACCGCGATGTTGCGGATCAGCTTGTAGGGCGCGGTGAGGCGCGCCTCGATCAGCTCGTTGAAGCGCTCCTGGTCGATCTCGATGAGCTTGCAGCGCGTTGCGGCGACGACGGTCATCGAGCGCGGGACGTGGAGCAGGAACGCCATCTCGCCGAGAACGGAGCCGCGGCCGATGCGGAGGTTCCACGAGCCGGTCTTGCTGTACGCGCCGCGGCGCGCCTCGACCTCGCCCTCGAGGACGAGGTAGAAGCTCTCGCCGACGGCCCCTTCGCGCAGGACCACCTCCTCGGCGTCGAACTCGAGCGTGCGCGCGGCCTTGAGCAGCAGGAACACCTCGGACGGCTTGAGGCCGCGGAAGATCTCGAAGTCCTTCACCTCGTCGCGCTCCGACGTGGTGACCTCTTGCGGCACCAGCCACTGCAGGTACCCGGTCCGCTGGTACTTGCGGATGCGGTCGGGGAGCACCTCGTTCCAGTACTTCGCGAACGTGAACCCCTCGTAGCTCTTCTTCAGGGTCGTGCCCGGGTCGATGAGCACGAACCGCACCGGGTCGCAGAACCGGCCTTTCTCGGTGAGCACGTAGATGTTGTTGGGGCTGATGCTGACCTGGCAATCCGGGCGCTTGCGAAACAGCGCGAGGAGGCGGCCGAGGAACTTCTCGAGATCGGCGAGGATCAGCCCCTGCGTGCGCGCCGAAAGCTGGGAGAAGCGCAGGTACAGACTGGTGACCGACTCCCCCTCGATGAAGTCCTTGAGGCAGAAGCGCCCCATCGGGTCCATGTGGTGGATGCGGGGGACGGCGACGCCCTCCGCAAGGAAGAAGTCGGTGGTCATCGTCTCCTCGAGCAGGCGCTCGCGGCACACCGGCTGCTGTTTGGCCACCTTCAGACAGAGCTCGCCGTGCGGCTGGGCCGTTTCCAGCGAGTGCGCGCGAACGCGGTACACCATGCCGCGGTCCCCCTCGCCGAGCGGCGGCAGCGCGAGCGTGAAGGAGGCCGGCCCGTAGACCAGCTCGACCTCCTTCCGGCCCGCCGCCGCGCCGGCGTTCGCCGCCTCGAAGAACCGCACCGCGGCCTGCTCCAACTCCGGATCATCGACCGCCGCAACCGTCGGAGACTCAGCTTCCATCTGTCACCTCACAGGGGACGACCGCGCCGTTCTTCTCGTTCAGCCACCCGAGGAAGAACACGAGGCTCCCGAATGCCGGAAAGATCCCGAGCCAACCGAACAGCGTGCGCGCCGGCACGTGGGCGCTGTCGACGAGGAAGTACACGACCCCGATCGCGACCAAGCCCGAGAGCCGGCTGCCGAACGACGTCGTCGACTTCGCCCGGCCCTGGATGACGGCGTCCGAGTACCGGTTGATGATTGCGTCGACGCCGACGGCCTGCGAGGCCTGTCCGACCCCGACCATCGCGCCGACCGCGCAGGCGAGCACGACGTCCCCGACCGCGTTGAACCCCACGAACGACGTCGCGATCACGACCAGCGACAGCCCCGTGAGCAGGAACGCCGAGCGGTGCGCGAACAGCAGGGGGATCACGAGCGCCGTGACGAGGATCTTGCCGGCGGTCTGGGACGACTCGAAATAGCCGTACGAGGAGAGTCCTTTCGCCATGCCCGCGAGGTACGCGACCGAGAGCACCGAGAACGAGCCCTGACCGACCGCAACCAGCGAGCGGCCGATGAGCAGCAGCCGCAACGGACGGCTCTTCCAGGTGTACTTGAGTCCCTCGCGCTGCGCGGCCCAGTACGATTGCCGCCTCACCGTGCGGTAGTCGATCACCGCCTCACCCGCGAGCCTCAGCCGCGCCACCAGCAGGAACGAGAGGAAGAAGAACAGCGGCCCGACCACGACCGCCCGTTCCGCGCCGATCGAGGCGGCGAGAAGGCTGGCGAGGGCGTACCCGCCGATGTTGGAGACGTGGTTCGCGGCATCCACCTGGGAGAGTGCCAGCGTGCCCTGCTCGACCGGGAAGGTGACCTTGACGACCTTGTCCGCGGCCGGCTTGAAGAAGATGAACACGAAGTCCCCGAGGAACGACAGCGCCAGGTAGACCGGGTAGCCGTAGTCGAGGAGCACCGCCCCCACCAGCAGCCCGGCGAACGCGGTCCGCAGGAGGTCGGCGGTCATCAGCGAGGTCCGGATGCGCATCTTGTCGATGAACGGGCCGGAAACCGCGTTGATGAGGATCTCGCAGACGTAGCGGAACACCAACACGAGGCCGGCGACCATCGCGTCCTTGCTCTTGGCCGCGACGAGCAGCACGGCGGTGATCCGCAGGAACCCGTCGCCCAGGCGGCTGCACACCCGGCTCGCGATGAGGAGGGCGAAATCGGCGCGCGCCGCGCCCCCTCTCACCTCCGCCCCCCCCGACCGGCACCCCGGCCGTCACGCCCCGGCGTTCGACCGCGTCCGCCTCCGCCGGCGCCGCACCGGCGTCCGGCGGCCCCTAGTTCGCAGAGTCGAGTCGTTGCTGCTGCCATGTTTCGCAGATGCCTGTCCCATGGTAGCAAAACCGAGGGCGACCGCAACGGGATGAACGCAGTCGATGGGCGCGTCCTGGACGCCCCGACCGGCGCGCCGTTGCCGCCCGGAAGACGGAGGTGTCCGGGCGCGACGCGGGAGCCGTCAGGCGCGGGCGCGCAGCTGCTCGAGCGCGCGGCGGACCGGTTCGGGCACGAGCCCGGAGACGTCGCCCCCCAGGTGCCAGATCTCCCGCACGACCCGCCCCGAGATGTAGGTGTACTCCTCGTTCGGGGTCAAAAAGACGGTCTCCACGAGGTTCCACAGCCGGCGGTTCATCAGGGCGATCTGGAACTCGTACTCGAAGTCGGAGACCGCGCGCATCCCGCGCAGGATCACCCGCGAGCGGCTCAGGCGCATGAAGTCCACCAGCAGGCCGGAGAACGCCGTGACCTCGATCCCGGGCATCCCCGCGAGCGTCTCCGCGATCAGGTCGACGCGCGTCTCGGCCGGGAGCAGCGGCGTCTTGTCGGTGTTGCGGAGCACGCCGACGACGACGCGCGGGAAGATCGTGGCCGCCCGCCGCACGATGTCGAGGTGGCCGAGGTGGAACGGGTCGAAGCTGCCCGCGTAGACCGCTGTCATCGGCTGCTCGCTCACGGTTTCTCCTCCACCGCCGCCGTGGCGCGGTTGTGGTGGTCGTCCACGGCGCGCACGGCGAGGACGTGGCTGCCGCGCGCCGCGGGGATCCTGAACGTCTCGTGCCTGCGGTCGAGCAGGCCCTCCTCGGGCGCCAGCGCGTGCCAGCGGTCCGCGTCGCGGTTCCACTCGACGAGGGTGATCGGCGAGAGCGCGTCCTCCACGGTGGCGACCCAGGCGTCGCCGCTGCGGGCGATCGTGACCGTCGGCGGGGTATTGTCGACGATCACCCAGCTCGAGAGCGCGCTGGCGGTCGCCGGCGCCTCGGGGTTGGCGGGCGCGTCGGTCGCGGTGAGCCGGAAGCGGTACATGCCGTCGGCGAGCGCCTGCGTGTCGATGCCGATCGCCGTCGCCTCCAGGTTGTCGCGGACCTTCCACCACGCGGGGTTGCCCGCCCGCTGCACCTCGACGGTGAAGCGCAACGGGTCGCCGTTCGGGTCCCCGGCCTTCCACGACAGGCTCTGATAGCCGACGCGATAGTACTTCTTGCCGAGACGGTCCGGCACGTCACGGGCCTCGTCGTCGAGCGTCGTGAAGATCCCCGAGAGGTCCGGGTGCTGCACCTCGACGATCCGTTCGGAGGGCGGCGGTCCCTTGAGGAACACCGCGCCCGGCTCGTGCACCGTCAACTCCGTGATCTCAGGCGGAAGGTTGATCTGGCGGTACGCCACCACGACGCGGCCGACCCTGGCGGCCGGGCCGGCCGGCTGCAGGTCGAGCTCCCACTGCAGGTACCGCGCCGGGGGCGCGCCCACCGGCGCGGCCGCGCACGGCACCGGCGCCGACCACGCGCTCCAGGTGTCGTCCGGTGTGGCGATGGCCCCGGAACGGAACCGCAGCGTGCACCCTCCGGCCGGGGGAAGCTCGCCGACCAGCTCCGCATCGCCCCACTGGGCGGGCTGGCCGGCGTCGAGGGGCGGCGAGGCGAGGGTGCCGTGCGGTTTTCCCGACCGGTGCAGCAGCCTCACAGGTCCTTGCGTCAGAACCCACTCGCCCCCCGCCGCGACCTTGACCACTTGGGACGCAGAGACGGCGTCGAGCTGGGCGGCGGAGCCGTCGACCAGCTCCCACAGCTGGCCCTCGAGCCCGGTGCCGACCACGAGGCCCATGGCGCCCCACGCCAGGGTGTCGGCGATCGGCTTCGTGAAGCGGTAGGCGACAGTGGCGGCACCCTCGGGCAGGATGCGGATGATCTCGGAGGTGGCGGACCCCTTCGCGGCGGCCGGCGCGGCGCTCACGCTCTCGCTCACCGAGACCGTCACGACGGCCTCACCATCCGGCTTGGCCGGGGGTTTGCCGAGCGTCGGGTCGCCGGTGAGGGCGGCGGCGTACGTCGCGCCGTCCGGCGCGGGCGCGAGGGCGGCGATCTCGGTGAAGGACGAGTCGTACACGACGCCCGGCGCGCCCTCCCCATCCCAGCGCAGCACCAGCCCCTTGCCCGAGGTGCCGACGAGCAGCAGGCCGCCGCTGACCGCCAGGCAGCGGGCGTGCCGGTCGGGGATCGCCGCGACCGTCTCGAGCCCCTTGGGGCCGAGGCGCATGAGGCGCCCCGGGTCGCCCGCGGCGGCGACGACGGCGCCCTTGTACCATGCGAGGTCCCAGAGCGTGCCTTCGGGCAGCGCCGCCACCTGCTCGAGAGCGCCGCCGCCGGCCGCGCGCAACAGCAGCGCCGGCGCCGCGGTCGCCGCCCACAGCGTGCCGGCCGGGTCGAGGAGGAGGGCCGTGATCTGGTCCGCCTTGACCTCGCCGACGAGCTCTTTCCTGCCGTCGCGGACGCGGTAGACGCGGGCCGGGTGGCCGGTGCCGACGAACGCCGTCCCGTCAGGCGCGACGGCGAGCGCGAGGCCGAGCGGTTCGTCGAACGCCGCCGCCTGCACGAGCGGCGGCAGCGGCCGCAACGAGCCGTCGGGAAAGATCGCGACGCCGCGCCCGGTCGCCCCTGCGAGGGCCTGCGGCGTGTCGAGAACGAAGTGCCGGGTCTGCGAGGCGTGGGCGGAGGCCAGCGCGACAAGGGAGAGCGCAACGGCGGCTGTGGGCTTCATGGCACCTCCTGGCGCACGGTCACGGTGAGGGGGACGCGGACGAAGCCCTCCAGCGGGATCGGCCCGTCGGCGCGTCGTGTGGCGAGCACCGTCGTCGCCAGGCGCGCGAGCGCGCGGGTCCCGAGCCCGGCCGCGAGCGTGGCGGACCAGGACGGCGGCAGTCCTGGCTGCGAGACGCCCGGCATCGCCGCGCCGGGCTCCTTCGCCTCGAGCGCCGCGACCAGCGTCGCGCTGCTCTCGAGACGGCGCACCTGGTCGAGCTGCCCGGCGTAGTCGGCCGGAGCGACGCCTTCCGCCCGCAGACGGTAGGAGCTCCACGACGCCCCGTCGGCGACCAGCAGGTCGAGCGGTCCCGGTGCGGCGCTCGCCGGCACCCGGATCACGACCCGCCGGCGCTCGACCGGCTTGTCGTACGGCTGCAGGCGCACGTCCACGCCGAGCTCCTCCCCGGGGAAGACGGTGGCGCGATCGGGGATCGCCTCGGCGATGGCGGCGCCGACCGGCTCTTCCTCCCTGACCATGGCGAGGTCCACCGCGCTGACCGCCGGGTGGGGGAACGGCGAGTTGGCGAGGAAGCTCACGACCGCGCCGGCGAAGACGGACAGGCGCGCCAGCGCGTCCGGCCCGCGCGCCGCCTGCCGCACCGAGACCTCGCGCCCGTCCGCGGTGTGCACCGACAGCGCGAGGCGCACCGACGAATCCCCGACCGCCGCCCCGCGCGCCGTCAGGCAGGCGTTCGCGAGGAAGGTGACGAGGAGCGGTTGCAGGATCGGGGTGTCGACGATCGCGAAGTGCCAGGTCTTCTCCCCCGCCGCATCGCCGACCCGGACCTTGACCGCCGTCCCCTTGGGCGGCGCCCCGACCAGCGCCACGACCCCGGCCCGGCGATCGGCGACGAGCGTCCCGAACTGGTCCCCGACCGCGAACACCTTGAACGGACTCTGGTAGGAGCCCTGGATCGCGAGGACGCGCGCGCGGGCGATCGGGAACCGCACCGTCCCCAGCCCGTACAGGGGGTGGCCGAACGCCCACACGCGATCGCCGTCCCGGGCGGTCACGGTGCCGGCGGCGGCGAGCGAGGCGTCGCCCCACACGAGCTCGACCGCCACCATGTCACCCGCTTCGGGCGGGCTGGCCGGGCCGGCCAACGTCCCGGAGGGAACCGGCTGGATCCCGGCTCCCGCGAACGGCTCGCCGGCGGGACCCGGGGGCACGGGCAGCCCGGCGACCGCGAAGAGCGGCTGGGCCAGCCCGCGCCGGTCGGGCAGCGTGGGCAGCACGGCGCGCAAGCTGACGCCGCCGCCCGCCACCGCGGCGAGCTCGGCCAGCGTCGGAGCGGGCGCGCGCACGGTTTCTCCGGCGAGCGGGATGGCGCGCATGCTGGCGAACGGGGTCACCCCGGCGAGCGGCTCCTGCGCCCACGGCCACCCGAACGCGACCGCGCCGAGCAGCTTCCCGTCCACGTACACCGGCGACCCGCTCATGCCGGCGACCACGCCGGTGCCCGCCAACTTGGGGTCGTCGATGCGCACGAGCACGGCGCTCTGGTCGGGGCCGGCGGCGTCGAGGGTGCCCATCACGACCACCGGGATCTCGCGCCGTTCTCCGCCCGTCCACTCGGTGACGCAGACCCCCTGCTGGCCGGGCCGCACGGCCGCGGGGTCGAGCCACGCGAGGGCGGACGCGAGCGCGAAATGGAGAAGGAGGGGAACCATGCGCCCCCTACGCGGACGGCGCCAGGGCCGCCGCCATGCGGCGCCCGGTGAGCGGGAGCAAGCTCGGGAGTTGCCCCAGCAGCTGGGCGAGTTCCTCCGGCAGGATCGCCTGCGCGGCGTCGGAGAGCGCCTGCGACGGCTCGTTGTGGACCTCGATCATGAGGCCGTCGGCGCCGGCCGCCGTGGCCGCGCGCGCCAGAGGCACGACCTTGTGGCGCTTGCCGGTGCCGTGCGAGGGGTCGACGATGATCGGCAGGTGCGAGAGACGCTGCACCGCCACCACCGCGGCGAGGTCGAGGGTGTTGCGGGTGTGGTCGGCGAACGTCCGGATGCCGCGTTCGCAGAGCACGACCTGGTAGTTGCCCTCCGCCAGCAGGTACTCCGCCGCCATCAGCAGCTCCTCCACGGTGGCCGCCATGCCGCGCTTGAGCAGCACCGGCTTGCGCGTCCTCCCGACGGCGCGGAGCAGCGAGTAGTTCTGCATGTTGCGGGCGCCGATCTGGATCATGTCGCAGTAGTCGATGACCAGCTCCAGGGAGCGCTCGTCGAGCGCCTCGGAGACGACCGGCATCGCCACTTCGCGGCCGACGTCGCGCAGGATCGCGAGGCCTGGTTCGCCCAGTCCCTGGAAGGCGTACGGCGAGGTGCGCGGCTTGAAGGCGCCGCCGCGCAGGACCTGCGCTCCCGCCCGGCGCACGGCGCGGGCGATCGCCAGCGTCTGCTCCGGCGTCTCGACCGAGCAGGGGCCGGCGAACACGGCGAAGTTGTCGCCGCCGACGGGGACGCCGCCGACGTTCACGACGCTGTTCTCGGGCTTGGCCTCGCGGCTGACGAGCTTGTACGGGTGCGAGACCGGGATGACCTCGAGCACGCCCGGGAGGCTCTCGAACAGGGCCGGCTCCACCGCGCCCTGGTTGCCGGTGATGCCGATCGCCACCCGCTGCGCGCCCGGGATCGGGTGCGGCTTCAGCCCGAGCGAGACCACCCGCTCGATGACCAGCTCGACTTGTTGGGGAGTGGCCCCAACCGTCATGACAATCAGCATCGTCGCTCCCCCAAGACAGAGGCTATACTAGCCGAGGCAGGGAGGTTGTCAAAGTGAAGAGGGCCGTTCTCTTCGGTGTCGTCGGCGTCATGTTCCTGATCGCTGCGCAGCAGGCGTGGGCCGTGTACGTCGTGATCCTGCGCAACGGTTCCCGCATCGTCGCCAAGGAGAAGTACCAGGTCAAGGGACCCAACGCGCTCTTCGTGAGCAAGATCGGCACGTACACGTCGATCCCGCTCTCGCAGATCGACGTCGCGGCGACCGACAAGGTCAACAGCCAGGGGCTGGGTGACGCGCAGCTGCTCGCCTGGGTCGACGCCAAGACGGTCGTGCCCACACCCACCCCGACGCCGCCGGTGGGCGCCCTCGGGCACCTCCAGGAGGGGGTCGCCGCCAAGATCGGCGACGCGGCCCGCCCGACCCCGACCCCGGGGATCACGTTCCGCGACGCCCACTACCGCGACCCGCAGGTGGACGAGGCGTTCCAGCAGGGGCTCGAGAGCTACCACCTCTACCTCTACCGCACCAGCCAGGGGACGCAGCCGGCCTACCTGTTCATCGAGATCTCGGTCAACGGCCAGCCCGAGACGCTCAAGGCGCTGATGGCGGTGGCGGAGACGTACGAGCTGCTGGCGAAGAAGGCGCCCGGGCGTCTACCGGAACGGGTCGAGCTGCAGATGCTCAACGAGTCGGGGAAGGAAGCCGGCGTGTTCCGGATCTCCGCCGCCGACGCCGCGGAGCTCGCGACCGGCAAGGTCACCCCCGAAAACTTCTACGTGCAGCACGTGATCTTCTGACGGGGAACGCGTGCGCCTCGGCACGTCCCGCCCGCGCGCGCTGCCCCTTTCCGGCGGCGTGCTCGCCGGACTCCTTTTGGCGTTCGGCGGCTGTCACGCGCCGCTGCCCACCCCCGAACTCACGTACCGCCGGGAGCGCGCGCAGGCGGTCAAGGCGGCCCTTCCCGCGGCCGCAGCGGCGGAGTTCAAGGGTCTCCGCTTCTACCCGTTCGATCCGGCGTACCGCTTCCAAGCGATGATCGAGCCGGTGGACCCGCCCGAGCCGCTCGAAATCGCCGCCAGCGACGGCAGCCGGCGTCCGGCCCACCGCGTCGGCCGGGTCCGCCTGCGCTTCCCGCACGGGGAGGCGGTGCTCTCGGTCTTCCAGCTCGACGACATCCGCGCGCAGCACCCCGACCACCTCTTCCTGCCGTTCCGCGACGCGGGGGCGGGGACGGCCACCTACGGCGCCGGGCGCTACGTCGACGTCGAACGGCTGCCGGGCGGGGTCGTGAGCCTGGACTTCAACCACGCCTACAACCCCGACTGCGCCTATGGCATCTCCGGCCAGTGCCCGATCACGCCCGCAGAGAACACCGTCACGTTCGCGATCGAGGCCGGCGAGATGATGCCCCCCGGCCACTGAGCCCGCCGCCGCCCGCAACCCATGGCGCGGGCACCCTTTCCCGCGCACCTGGGTGCTCTCGGCTCTTCTCTCGGCGCCGCCAGCGCCGTCTGCTATAACGATTCATGCTCATCGCCACGCTGCTGCTCGCCGCCGCGCCGGCGCTGCCACCCGTCATCGCCGACCCCCGC
>SCRJ01000025.1 GCA_004298115.1 Acidobacteriota bacterium | reverse complement strand
GAGGTCGGGCGAGAGGGCGTAGCGGTCGCCCGCCGGCATCCGCTTGCCGTCGATCAGGACCAGGGTGCGGACGTCGCCCAGGTTGCGCAGGTTGACCGTGGCGGTGCCGGAGGCGCCGTTAGAGACCGCGGCGTTCTGCGCGCTGAAGACCTGGGGCAGGTTCATGAGCAGGTCTTCGAGCCGGGTGTTCCCCTGATAGGTGAGCTGCTCGACATCCATCGTCGTGACCGGACTCATCGCCTCGAGCGTCGGGCGCGGGATCAACGACCCGGTCACCGACACCTCTTCCTTGTACGCGCTGCGCATCTGCACCTGCAACGTCACGACGCGACCGGCCCCGACGGCGATGTCGGTCCGCTCCTGGGCCGTGAACCCGGGCAGCGTGAACTTCACGGCGTAGGCGCCCGGGGGCAGCATCTCCACCCGGAACCGCCCCTGCGGGTCGGTCGCGACGACCTTCGCCTCGGCGAGGTTCGGTGAGGATATCTCGACGGTGACGCCGGGCAGCGGCGCCTTGGTCTCATCGGTGATCCTGCCCCCGATGGTCCCGGTCGCCTGGGCGAACGCCCCCGCGGCGACGAACGTTGCGGCGAGTACCAGAAATGCGAACCTGACGCACTTCATACAGCCTCCCTTCCCAATTCGTACGAGTGCAGCGATGAACGAGGAACGACCACCAACGTGGTTTGCCCCGAACGCTCCAACCTCCTCCTTTCCCTTTCCTCTTTGCAGCAGCGAAAAAAACCGGGCAGCGACAGACAAACCGATTTTGGGATCCACGTCATGCAAATGTCAGGCCCGAGAATGGCACGGTGGAACGTGGCCGCGGACTGCGACTTGCACGAGATTCCGGATTCTTGTTCAGGATCTTGAATGGCAGAGGCGGAGCGCCGGACCCGGCCCGCCGCAGGATGTGCGACACGGTCTCGCCCGCTCGAGGCGGGGGCTCGGCGACCGGCGGCGCGCACGTACGACGGTGGCGGCGCGTGCGCCGGTGGGCGTGGGGCGAGGTGGAGCACCCGCCGTTGCGGCGGTGGCGCGCCGCCGAGGTTGCCCGGGCGCGCCCGGCCTACGACTTCTTGTTCAGGTACTTGAGCATCTCGCGAGCCGAGTTGGCCTCTTTGTCGTTGGGCGCGAGCTGGAGGAAGCGCTCGAGGTGGACCTTGGCCTCCGCCGTGGCCCCGTCGCCGACGTCGATGAGAGCCAGGAAGTAGTAGGCCTGTGGATAGTTCGGGTCGATCGCCAGGGCCTTGTCGAACCTCTCCTTGGCCAGGGCCATGTCGTTGGCGTCGTAGGCGTCGAACGCCAGGCGCAGGATGCCGTCGCGCGCCAGGACGGGCTCCACCGGGGCCAGGCCCACCAGCGCGTCGATCAGCCTCGTCTTGTCGCCGAGGGCCAAACAGGCGTTGTAGCGCAGCCGGATCGCCTGCTCGTTCTTCGGGTCCGCCTTCAGGACGGTCTCGGCGGCGGTCGCCGCGTCGGCGTTGCGGCCGAGCTTGAGGTCGGCGGTCGCGAGGCCGAGCAGCGAGGGCTGGAGGTTCGGGTCGATGTCGAGCGCCTCCTGGAACTTCGCCGCTGCGCCGACGTCGTCCCCGGCCTTCAGGAGGGCGGCGCCCTCGTTGTGGATCCTCTTCGCCTCCGCGGTCGCGCGGCCGATCCTCTCCAGGTCCTTCAACGCCTCCGCGGCCTTGGCCTCGTCCTTGAGGTTGCGGTACGCCTGCCACCTCGCGGTCAAGACCGGCTCTTCGGTGGAGCCGAGGGCGATCGCCTTCTCGGCGGCCTCGGCCGCTTCCTTGTCGTGCCCCAGCTGCAGCTGGACCGCGGTCAACGCCTCCCACGCCTGGCGGAGTTTCGGGTCGTGGGTGACGGCCTCGGAGAACTTCGTCTCGGCCGTGGCGTAGTCCTTGGCCTTGAAGGCGGCGACGCCGAGGTTGAAGGCATCGACGGCCGGCGCCGAGGTCGAGGCGGGGACCGCGCCGCCGACCACGACGGGCGCGCCGGGGTGCATCGTCCACTCGAAGAACTGCGTGCCGACGAGGTGCCACTCCTGGTTGACCTCGAGCGACTGATATCCGGTCATGTCGAACCGATAGTGGTACGTCACGTCGATCTGGTCGAAACCGACGGTGAACATGCCCCGCTTGTCGGTGGTCTCGACGTCCTGGAACTTCGGGATCTGCGGCGAGGTGACCGTCACGGTCACGCCGCGAATGGGCTTGCCGTCCGGGTCGAGGACCTTGCCGATCAGGGTTCCCTGGCGCTCCGCGAAGGCCAGTCCGGGAGCGATCAGGAACAGCGACACGATCCATGCCATTGCGCACCGCTTGCTGTGCATCGCGATCACCTCGCTTCCAACTCGATTTGTCGTGACGCCCGTGGCGCCACCTCCTTGGGGAGTACCAGCCACTGGGTCGTCTCAAGAGCGTCCGGCCCACCCGTCACGGGCGGATGTTAGCACACGGACGGGCTCGCGGCGGGTGGGACCGCAGCCGTCACGCCAGGTGCCGGTCCCCCGGCCCGCGCGAGCCGGTACGCGGGGCCGAGGCGGCGGAGGGGATCCTCCTCGGCCGGGCTGGCCTATGATGCGCACATGTGTGGGCGGTTCACGCAGGCGGCGCCGGGCGAGGTCGTGGCGGCGCTGTTTGAGCTCCCGGAGGTCCCGGTCCTCGCGCCGCGCTACAACATCGCGCCGACGCAGGACGTGGCGGCAGTGCGCCTGGGCGCGGCCGGCGGGCGCGAACTGGTGGCCCTGCGCTGGGGCCTGCTCCCGTCATGGGCCAGGGACCGCGCGGCGGCGGCGAGGATGGTCAACGCCCGCGCCGAAACCCTCGTCGACAAGCCGGCCTTCCGGGCGGCGTTCCGCGCGCGCCGCTGCCTGATCGTGGCCGACGGGTTCTACGAGTGGCGGCGCCGCGGCGCGGCCGGGGAGCCGTACTACTTCGCCCGCCGCGACGCCCGCCCGTTCGGCTTCGCCGGGTTGTGGGAGCGCTGGCAGGGGGAGGGGAGCGGGCCGGTCGAGTCGTGCACGATCATCACCACCGCGGCCAACGAGACCGTGGCGCCGGTCCACGACCGGATGCCGGTGATCCTCGACGCGGCGGAGTTTCCGCTCTGGCTCGACCCCGAGGCGCGCGACCCGGAGGCGCTGGCGCCGTTGCTGCGCCCGCGCGCCGGCGCCGGGATGCGCGCCTACCCGGTGAGCGCGCTGGTCAACGACCCGCGCAACGACGTCCCCGCGTGCCGCGAGCCTCTCGCCGCCGGGTGATCACACGGCCGTCCCGGGGTCCGCGGGCGGCATCCCGAGCCAGCGCCGGTGGTACCAGAAGTACTGGTCCGGGCAGGACACGATCGCGCGGCCGAGCGCCTCGTTGCACGCCGCGGCGATCGCCAACCGCCGCGTTTCGTCGCTCCCCGCGGCGCCGACCGGCAGCCGCGCGATCGTGACGCGGTGGCGTCCGCCGGCGACCCTCCGGCCGGCGAGCACGAACAGCGGCGTGCCGTGCCGGGCCGCGATCGCGGCCGGCAGGGGGAGCGTGGACCCGACCCGCCCGAGGAACGGGGCCGGGATGCCGCTGCGGCCCGCCCGATGGTCGGCGACCATGACGACCGCGCGCCGCTCCTGCAGGCAGCGCAGGATCTCCCGCGGCGCCGCCTTGCTCTTGGCGACGAAGCGCACGGCGCCGCCGGGGATCGCGAGGATGAAGCGCTGAACCTTGGGGTTGTGCTGGCGCCCGACGAGCAGGGCGCTGGGGACGCCGGCGGCGGCGAGGGCGGTGACGTAGAGCGCCCACGCCCCGAGGTGGGCGGTGACGACGATCGCGCCGCCGGCCGCCGCCGCGGCGCGCAGCTCCCCGAGCCCTTCGAGCGCCACCAGCTCGCCGACGCGGTCCCGGTCCCCGCCCGCGAAGCGCACGAACTCCGCGACGGTGCGGCCGAAGTTGCGCGCGGCGCGCGCGCCGATCCGCCGCCGCTCGCGCGGCGAGACCAGCGGCAGCGCCTGGGCGAGGTTGGCCGCGACGACGCCGCGGCGGATACTGGCCAGCCAACCGAGCTCACCGAGGGCCGCGCCGGCCGCGAGCGCGGCGCCCCGCGGCAGCGCCCGCATCATCGCGGCGAGCGCCGCCACGCCCGCGTACTCGAGGTGGTGCCTCGCCGTCATGCGCCGCCCGTGAGGATCTCCTGCGCGCTCGCCAGCGTGGCGCGGAAACCCTCCAGGTCGGCGGCGGCAACGAGCCCGACGAGCTCGTCGAGCGCCGCCCGCGTGGCGCGGTAGACCTCCTCGCGGTGCGGGTTGAGGCGCTGGATGTCGAGGTAGAGCGCCGGGTCCTCGCCGAGGACCGAAAGCGCCGTGGCGGCCTGCCGCGTGAACGTCGTCGAGGCGCAGGCGCGGAGCTCGGCCGCGTCGAGTCCGGAGCGGGCGAGCGCGGCACCGAAGAGCATGCCGGAGAGGTGCGCCAGGCCGAGCAGCCAGCCCATGAGGCGATCGTGGTGCGCAAAGGGGACGGCGACGAGACGGGTATACGGGTGGGCGAGCAGCGCCTCGATGCGCGACCGTTCCGCGCTCGTCTCGTCCCGGCACGCCAACACGAAGGTGAGCGGCTCGTACGGGGACTTGCCGGGCCCGAACATCGGGTGGAGCGACGAGACGGCGACGCCGCGGTCGCCGGCGCGGGCGAGCGCCGGCCCGAGGTGGGTCTTGATGGACGCGATCTCGACCACGGTCCCGCGGGGACGGCGGCCGGCGACCTCGTCGATGAGCGCGCCGGTCGCGGCCAGCGGGACCGCGAGCACCACGAAGTCGTACGCGTCGAGGTCGGGCACCTCGGCGAGCGAGCGGTAGCGCCCGCCGGCGGGTCCAATCGAGCTCCACGCCGGGTCGGTCGCCTCCACCGTGTGACCGACCAAAGTCAGGAAGTCGGACAGCCACCCGCCCATCGCCCCCGCGCCGCCGACCACGAGGATGCGGCCGCCGCGGCGCCGGCGGGCCTCGACCCCGACCCGGTGCTGGCGTTCGACGGAACCGCTCATGATGGCGTGGAAGATCTCCTCCATGACCTGCTCCGAAACCCCGCACGCCTCGGCGTGGCGGCGCGCGCGGGTGAGGACGCGGTCCTCGGCGTCACGCACCACCACCGCCGCCCCGGCCGCCGCCTTGACGCGGCCGACTTCGGCGGCGAGGTCCATCCGCCGCCGCAGCAGCTCGAGCAGGGCGCGGTCGAGGTCCGCGATCGCGTCCCGCAGCGTGAGAAGCTCCGCGTTCTCTCCTGTGTCCATCGCCGTTCTCCCCGGGCCGTTTCCGTTCGACTCCAAGCGTGAATCTAGCAGAGTCGGGCGGCCGCGGCGCTCCCTCCGGCGGGCCGGAATGCCCGGCGCCGGGGGGTGTTGGAACGATGAGAGCCGCGCGCGCTCCGGCCCGTTGCGGCCCCCCGGAGGTGAGCGATGACAGGCTATGTGAACCCCGACGTCCTGGTCGAAACCGGTTGGGTGGCGGAGCACGCGACCGACCCGGGCGTTCGGGTGGTCGAGGCGAACGAGGACGTCTCGCTTTACCACGCCGGACACGTGCCGGGCGCGGTCAACGTCGACTGGCGCGTCGACCTCAGCGACCGGCGGGTGCGCGACTACGTGGACGCGCACCGGTTCGCGAAGCTGATGGACCGCCTCGGAATCACGCGCGACACGGCGGTCGTCTTCTACGGGGATCAGGCCAACTGGTGGGCGGCGCACGCGTACTGGGTGTTTCGCCTTCTCGGCCACGAGAAGCTGCGGCTCATGAACGGCGGCCGCAAGAAGTGGCTCGCGGAGAAGAGGCCGATGACCCGGGAGGTCCCCGAGGTCTCCCCGACGTCGTACGCCATCGGTTTGCCGCAACCGGGGGTACGCGCCTTCAGGCCCGACGTGCTGCACCACATCGGCAACCCGAACCCACGCCAGCTCGTCGTTCGCCTGCCGGCCGCGCACGCGTTGGTGGACGTCAGGACCCCGGCGGAGTTCTCGGGCCGTCTGTTCCACATGGCGAGCTACCCGCAGGAAGGCGTCGTGCGCGGCGGCCACATCCCCGGCGCCGTGAACGTCCCCTGGGGGCGCGCGGTCGCGAACGACGGCACGTTCAAGCCCGGCGACGAGATCCGCCGTCTCTACGAGGGCGAGGGGATCACGCCCGACAAGGACATCATCGTGTACTGCCGCATCGGCGAGCGGTCGGCGTTCACCTGGTTCGTGCTCCACGAGCTGCTGGGCTACCGCCGGGTCCGCAACTACGACGGATCGTGGACGGAGTGGGGGAACTCCGTCGGCGTGCCGATCGCGAACCCGTCGCTGGTCGACATGGCGGTCGCGGAGCCGCGGTCGGAGGGCGCCCTCTCCCGATCGGTGGCGTGACGTAAGCGGCGGGGCTCAGGGCGCCCCGGCCTCGCGCGCGCTCTCCTCGATGGGGCGCAGGAGCTGGAGGTCGTACAGCGTCCGGTAGAGACCGCCGCGGGCGAGGAGCTCCTCGTGGCGCCCCTGCTCGAGCAGCCGGCCCCCGTGCATGACCAGCACCCGGTCGCACCCGACGACGGTCGCGAGGCGGTGGGCGATGATCAGCGAGGTGCGCCCGGCGAGCAGTCGCTCGAGCGCGCGCTGGATCACCGCCTCCGTCAACGGGTCGACCGAGGACGTCGCCTCGTCGAGGAGGAGGAACTCGGGATCGCCGACGAGCGCCCGGGCGAACGACACCAGCTGCCGCTCGCCGATCGACAGACCGGTGCCGCGCTCGGCGAGGACGGTGTCGAGCCCGAGTGGGAGTCGGTCCAGCAACGGGGCGGCTCCGACCTGCTCGAGCGCCCACCGAATGCGGGCGTCGTCGATCCCCGGGCGCCCGAGCGAGACGTTCTCCCGCACGGTGCCGGCGAAGCAGTCGATCTCCTGGAGTACGACCGCAAAGCGGCGGCGGAGGAGCGCGAGGTCCCAACGGCGGACGTCGGCGCCGTCCACGAGCACGACGCCGCGCTGGACGTCGAAGAAGCGCAACAGGAGGTTGACGAGCGTGCTCTTGCCGGCCCCGGTGTGGCCGACGACGGCGAGACGCTCGCCGGCCGCGGCGGCGAAGCTCACGTCCTTGAGCACCCAGTGCTCGCCGTCGTACGCGAACCAGACGCCGTCGAGCGCCAACGTGGACAGGCCCGGGGGCGCGGCGATCGGCGCCGCGGGCTGGACGATCGTGGGCTCGGTCTGCAGCAGGCCGTGCAGGCGCTCGGCGGCGGCGAACGAGGCCTGCAGGACGTTGTAGTTCTCGGCGAGGTCGCCGATCGGCCGGAAGAAGCGCTGCACGTACTGCAGGAACGCGACGAGGACGCCGAGCGAGAGCGTCCCCTTGTAGCTCCAGAACCCGCCGGCGACGAGGAGCATGGCCATGCCCGTTGCGATCAGCAGCTCGACCATCGGGTAGAAGACGGCGTAGTAGAAGACGCCGCGGATGTTGACGTCGCGGTAGGACGCGTCGAGCTGGCGGAACCTCGCCGACGTCCTCGCCTCGGCGCGGGCGAGCTGGACCACCGACATCCCGGCGAGGTGCTCCTGCAGGTGCGTGTTCAGCGCCGCGATCCGCGACCGGACTTCGCGATAGATCGAGCGCGCGCGGCTGCGGAACCAGGCCGAGAGCAGGACCATGAACGGCAGGACGGCGAACGCGACGAGAGCGAGGCGCCAGTCCATGCTGAACAGGATCCCCGCGATCCCACCCAGCAGCGCGAGGTCGGCGAGGATGTCGACGAGGCCCGAGGTGAAGAGCTCGTTGAGGGCCTCCACGTCGTTGGTGAGCCGGGTGATGATGCGGCCGGCCGGGGTGCGGTTGAACCAGGCCACCTCCAGCTTCTGGAGGTGGGCGAACAGCGCGTCCCGCAGATCGCGCATCACGAGCTGCCCGGTCATCAGCATCGTGCGCGCCTGCAGGATCAGCAGCACGGCCGACCCCAGC